>JAVMKL010000085.1:0-6147 GCA_031732875.1 Candidatus Competibacter sp.
AGAGCAGACTTTTTCATGGCTAAACTCCTAGGTTTGTGTTGTATGTACACAACAAAAGGGCGTTCACAAATCATTGAGGAGATTTATACGCATTCTGAAGCGCAAATGCAACTGATATTTTCAAAAAAAACACAAAATATTACGGTTGTAGTCAAAAAAACAACACTCTTGTATTATTGCAACAAAAAACCCACCTGACGTCCGAGGTGGGTTTGCAATTGGCTGGGGGACTAGGATTCGAACCTAGGTTGGCGGAGTCAGAGTCCGCAGTCCTGCCGCTAGACGATCCCCCAAAAACCCTTAAATGTTTAACGCTTGGAATACTGAGTGGCGCGCCGGGCCTTGCGCAGGCCCACTTTTTTGCGCTCCACCTCGCGGGCGTCGCGGGTGACGAAGCCCGCCTTGCGCAGGGAGGGGCGCAGGCTCTCGTCGTATTCGATCAGCGCGCGAGTGATGCCGTGGCGAATCGCGCCGGCCTGGCCGGTGATGCCGCCACCCTTGACGGTCACGTAGATATCGAACCTCTCCTTGAGGTCGGCCACTTCCAGCGCCTGGTGCACGACCATGCAGGAGGTCTCGCGCCCGAAGTATTGGTCCAGGGGCCGCTGGTTGACGATGATGTTGCCCGTGCCGGGCCGTAGAAACACACGCGCCGTGGCGGTCTTGCGCCGACCCGTGCCATAGTGTTGATTTTCGATCATTCTTGCCTGTTCCATTCCCGTGAAAACGTCGGCCGGTTACAAATTCAGTTCCAGCGGCTGGGGTTGCTGGGCGGCGTGCTGGTGCTCGGAACCCGCGTAGACCTTCAACTTGCGGAACATCGCCCGACCCAGCGGATTCTTGGGCAGCATGCCCTTGACGGCGATTTGGATGACGCGCTCCGGCGTCTGCCGCAACAGTTTGTCCAGCGAGATGGATTTGATGTTGCCGACGTAACCGGTGGTTCGATAATAGAATTTGTCGGTGGTTTTGCGGCCGGTCGCTCGAATCTTGCCGGCGTTGACCACGATGATGTAGTCGCCGGTGTCGACGTGCGGAGTGTATTCAGGCTTGTGTTTGCCCCGCAGGCGGCGCGCGATTTCCGACGACAGCCGGCCCAGAACCTTGTCCGTGGCGTCGATCACGTACCAGTCGCGCTTGACCTCGGCCGGCTTGGCGCTGAAAGTTTTCATTATGACGTGCTCCGAAAAGTCCGGGTCCGCTTGGAAAGTCGCACATCTTACCCAAGCAGTGTTTGCTTGACAAGGCTTTGCCGGCGGATTCGAAACCGGAGGGGTACGCTCGATCCGCTAGATCCGCAACCGTTCCACGGAGCGACCGTTGACCAAGTGTTCCTCGACGATCTCGTCCAAGTCAGCGCGGTCGACATAGGTATACCAGATTTCCTCGGGATAGATCACGACGACCGGTCCTTCGGCGCAGCGGTCCAGGCAGCCGGCGGTGTTGATCCGGACCTTGTGGGGAATCGCCGGACCCAGTTCCTTGACGCGTCGTTTGACGTAATCGCGGGCATCCTGGGCGTTGTACTGCTGGCAGCATTGCGATCCGTCGTCCCGCAAGTTGGTGCAAAAAAACACATGATAGCGATAATAGGACACTTCCATTCCTCTCCAGAGTTTAACTCGCGCACATGACCACCCGTTACTATACTCCCGTCGACGCCTTGCTCATCAAGCTGGATCAAGCGATCCGCACCCTTTTCGGCCAGCCGGCGACAACCGGCCGACCCAATCCGGCCGATGACGCGCCAGCCGTCGAATTGCGGCCCGACGAACGGCAACTGGCGGCGCGGCTGATGCGAGTCAATCATACCGGTGAAGTCTGTGCCCAGGCGTTGTATCAGGGTCAGGCACTGACGGCGCGGCTGGATGCGGTACGCGATCGCATGGAACGGGCCGCCGTCGAGGAGAACGACCATCTGGCCTGGTGCGAGGCGCGGTTGAAGGAACTGGACGGCCATGCCAGCGTGTTGAATCCACTGTTTTACGCGGGCTCCTTCGCCATCGGCGCGCTGGCCGGCAAGGTGGGAGATCGCTGGAGCCTGGGCTTCGTGGCGGAGACCGAGCATCAAGTAGTCGAACACCTGAATTCCCATCTGAACCGGTTGCCGGCCCATGACCCGCGGGACCGGGCGATCCTGGAACAAATGAAGGAAGACGAGGCCCGGCACGCCACCCACGCGCTGGCAGCCGGGGGGGCGCGGTTGCCCCTGCCGTTTCGCCTGCTGATGAAGGGTGCTTCCAAGGTGATGACCGGGACCAGCTACTGGGTTTGAATCCGCCCTTCGCGTCCCTCTCCCCTTGAGGGACAAGGGCGGGGGTGAGAGGCGGATTAGATCCGCAAGCCCTTGTGCAGGTTCTCGCCGTAGAAGATCTCGGCCATTTCCCGCCGCACGCGCCGCTCGATTTCCGTCTGCTCGCGCGGCGGAACGTCCTGCTTGTCGGCGCTGAACAGGTAATTGTTCAGCTCGAAGTCCTTCAAGATCATCTTGGTGTGGAAGATGTGCTCCTGATAGACGTTGACGTCGATCATCTGATACCGCTCCCGGGTGTCCCTCGAGAGGAAGTTCTGAATCGAGTTGATCTGATGGTCGATGAAATGCTTCTTGCCGGTTATGTCGCGGGTGAAACCGCGCACTCGGTAATCGATGGCGACGATATCGGATTCGAAACTGTGAATCAGATAGTTGAGCGCCTTGAGCGGGGAAATGCGTCCGCAGGTCGAAACGTCGATGTCGGCCCGGAAAGTGCTGATACCGTTGTCGGGATGACTTTCCGGATAGGTGTGGACCGTGATGTGGCTTTTGTCCAGGTGGCAGACGACCGCATCCGGCAGCGGACCGGGCGATTCGGTGTTGGAGATGCGGTCCGACGCGATCGGTTCCTCGGAAATCAGCATGGTGACGCTGGCGCCCTTCGGCTCGTAGTCCTGCCGGGCGATGTTCAGGATGTTGGCGCCGATGATGCTGGACACATGGGTCAGGATCTGCGTCAGCCGCTCGGCGTTGTAGGCCTCGTCGATGTAGGCGATGTAGCGTTCCTGCTGTTCTGGCGTCGCCGCATAGCAGATGTCGTAGATGTTGAAGCTGAGCGTCTTGGTCAAGTTGTTGAAGCCCTGCAATCGCAGTCTGGGCATCGACCTAGGAATCACCCCATCTACCCTCCCCGCAGGCGAATAAGCCAAACTCCGCCGACGCGCGCCGGCGCTTCAATCCAGAAAGCGCGCGAGTATAGCAGGATTGAATGGCGGGACCAGGAATATTGCGGTGATCCGTTCAGGCTTCGTGGATTTCGAAGGTATGGGCGATCCGGGCGGTCTGGCCGAGCATGATCGAAGCCGAGCAGTACTTTTCCGACGACAGATGAATGGCGCGTTCGACGTGCCTGGCGCTCAGTTCCTTGCCGGTGAGGATGAAGTGGACATGGATGCGGGTGAAAACCTTGGGGTCGCTGGTGGCTCGCTCGGCTTCGAGTTGCACCTCGCAGCCCCGCAGATCCTGCCGGGCCTTGCGCAGGATGTTGACTACGTCGATCGCGGCGCAGCCGCCCATGCCCATCAGCAGCATTTCCATCGGCCGGGGCCCGAGGTTGTGACCGCCCAGTTCCGGTGGGCCGTCGATCACCAGCGCGTGGCCACTGGGGGATTGGGCCACATAGGTCATATCTTCCAGCCAGGTAACGCGGGTTTTCATCGTTATATATCTTTCGGATGCAAGTGTTTCCCCCTCCTCGACCAAGGAGGGATGGCGTATGGCGCCGGGGTGGTTCGAACGTTTCGGTGGAGGCGATGGATCATCGCACTTCGAACAATTCGGCCAGTTTCGCGCCGGGATCGGCCGCCCGCATGAAAGCTTCGCCCACCAGGAAGGCATGGACGCCATGTGCGCGCATCAGCGCTACATCCTCCTGGGTGTGAATCCCGCTTTCGGTAACGACGGTGCAATGATCGGGAATCATGGGCAGCAGTCTCAGGGTGGTCTCCAGGTGAGTCTCGAAACTGCGCAGATCGCGGTTGTTGATGCCGACGAGCGTGGCGCCGATGGCCAACGCCCGCTCCAGTTCCCGGGCGTCGTGGACCTCGACCAGCACATCCATTTTCAGTTTCTCCGCCAGTCGGGCCAGTTCCCCCAGCGCGGCATTCTCCAGCGCTGCGACGATCAGCAGGATGCAGTCGGCGCCGATCAGCCGGGCCTCATGGATCTGATAGGGATCGATGATGAAATCCTTGCGCAGCACCGGCAACTCACAGGCCGCCCGCGCTTCCTGTAAATAGTCCTCATGGCCCTGGAAGAAGTCGCGATCGGTCAACACCGAGAGACCTGCTGCTCCGGCGGCAGCGTAGCTCCGGGCGATTTCAGCCGGTTCGAACGGGTCGCGCAACAGCCCCTTGCTGGGCGAGGCCCGCTTGATCTCAGCGATGACCGCCGCGCGGCCCTGGGTGATGGTCTGTTGCAGGCGGTTCAGGAACGGCCGGGGCGGCGGCAGGTCCTCGACCCGCCGGCTCAGCTCGTTCGGGCTCAGCCGCCAGCGGCGTTGGGCGACTTCCTCGGCCTTGCGGGCGAGAATTTTTTTCAGGATATCGGGCGAGCCGTTCATGATGCCAGTTGTTGGGTGTGGCGCACGAACTCGTCCAACTTGGTCCGCGCCGCGCCGCTGGCGATCATTTCGCGAGCGATCCCGATGCCGTCGCCGATGGAGTCAGCCAGGTTGGCGGCGTAGAGCGCCGCGCCGGCGTTGAGGGTCACGATGTCGCGCGGAGTGCCGGGCTGGTTCTCCAGCGCGGCCAGCAGCATGGTTTTGGACTGCTCGGCGTTTTCGACCTTGATGCCGCGGTTCGAGACCATGGCCAGCCCGAAATCCTCGGGATGGATCTCGTATTCCAGAATTTCGCCGTTTTTCAGCTCGCCGACCAGGGTGGCCGCGCCCAGCGAGATTTCGTCCATGCCGTCCTTGCCCCAGACCACCAGCACGTGTCGCGCGCCGAGCCGCTGCATCACCCGCACCTGGATGCCGACCAGGTCGGGGTGGAACACGCCCATGAGCTGGTTTGGCGCGTCGGCCGGATTGGTCAGCGGTCCGAGGATGTTGAAGATGGTGCGCACGGCCATCTCGCGGCGGACCGGCGCCACGTTTTTCATGGCCGAGTGATGGTTGGGCGCGAACATGAAGCCGATATCGGTGGTGGCGATGCATTCGGCCACCTGTTCGGCCTGGAGGTCGATGCGGGCGCCGAGGGCCTCCAGGACGTCGGCGCTGCCGGACTTGGACGAGACGCCGCGGTTGCCGTGCTTGGCGACGCGGGCGCCGGCGGCGGCGACCACGAACATGGTGGCGGTGGATATATTAAAGGTGTGCGCGCCGTCGCCTCCCGTGCCAACGATGTCGACGAAATGCTCGTGCGGCGGGGGGACGTGGACCTTGGTGGACAGATCGCGCATGACCGTGGCGGCGGCGGTGATTTCGCCGATGGTCTCTTTCTTGACGCGCAGGCCGGTAAGAATAGCGGCGGTCATCACCGGTGAGATTTCGCCGGCCATGATCTGCCGCATCAGCGACAGCATTTCGTCGTAGAAGATTTCCCGGTGTTCGATGGTGCGTTGCAGGGCTTCCTGAGGGGTGAGGGACATGGGGGTCTCCGCGACGGTTAGTGCCGTTTGAGGAAATTGTGGAGCAGGGCGTGGCCGTGCTCGGTCAGGATGGACTCGGGATGGAACTGCACGCCCTCGACCGGCAGTTCCCGGTGGCGCACGCCCATGATCTCGTCGATCCCGCCGTCCGGGGTCTGGGTCCAGGCGGTGATTTCCAGGCAGCCCGGAGCCGTCGCCCTGTCGATGACCAGGGAATGATAGCGCACCACCATGAAGGGATCGGGCAGACCGGCGAATACGCCCCGGCCATTGTGGTGGACGGCGGAGGTCTTACCGTGCATGACCTGACCGGCGCGAATGATGCGCCCGCCGAAGGCTTGGCCGATGCTCTGATGGCCCAGGCAGACGCCGAAAATCGGAATCTGGCCGGCAAAGCGCTCGATGGTGGCCAGCGACACCCCGGCCTCGGTAGGGGTGCAGGGGCCAGGCGAGATGACGATGTGCTCGGGGTGAAGTTCGGCGATCTCGTCCGGGGTGATCCGGTCGTTGCGAACTACCCG
>JAVMKL010000086.1:0-6141 GCA_031732875.1 Candidatus Competibacter sp.
ACCCTGAACGCCCGCTATTTCCATTCTTCCCTGGGATTGCGCTACCTGTACGCCAACCTGGGCGAGTTACAAGCTGACGCCGTTATCCGCGAATTTATCATCACCCAGCGCCCGCTGGACATCGCCGAAACCGTGCTGGCCGAACAGCCGCGCATCGTCGGCTTTGGCGTTTATATCTGGAACGTCGCGGAAACCACCCAGGTCGTCGCCCTGCTCAAGCGGGTGCGGCCGGACCTCATCATCGTGCTGGGCGGCCCGGAGGTAAGCCACGAGTGGGAGGAACAGCCGATCATCGAATTGGCGGACCATGTCATCGCCGGTTCGGCCGATCTGGTCTTCGCGCAATTGTGCCGGCGGATACTCGCCGGCGACCCGCCAGCGGAGAAAATCATCGCCGCCGACCCGCCGCCGCTGGATCGATTGACCCTGCCGTATCGGTTCTATACCGACGAGGATATCGCTCGCAGACTGATCTATGTCGAGGCTTCGCGCGGTTGTCCGTTCCACTGCGAATTCTGCCTGTCGGCGCTGGATAAAACCGCCTGGCCGTTTCCGCTGGAACCGTTTCTCGTCGAGATGCAACAACTCCACGACCGGGGCGCGCGCCATTTCAAATTCGTCGACCGTACCTTCAATCTCAACGCCAGGGTCGGCTCGCGGATTCTGGATTTCTTTCTGGAGCGGCTGGACGAACGGCTGTTCCTCCACTTCGAACTGATTCCCGACCGCCTGCCGGAGGCGCTCGAGGATCGGATCGTTCGCTTTCCGCCCGGCGCGCTGCAATTCGAGATCGGGGTGCAGACCTTCAATCCCGCCGTGCAGGCACGGATCAGCCGGAAGCAGGACAATCGCAAAACTGAGGAAACCCTCCAGTGGCTGCGCCGGCATACCCACGTCCACCTGCACGCCGACCTGATCGCCGGCCTGCCGGGCGAGGATTTGGCCAGCTTCGCCGCCGGCTTCGACCGGCTGGTGGCGCTCGACCCGCACGAAATCCAGGTCGGCATTCTCAAGCGGCTGCGCGGCGCCCCCATCGACCGCCACACCCTCGATTTCGACTGCCGCTACAACCCGCAACCCCCTTACAACCTGTTGTGTTCGACGCTGCTGGATTTTGCGACGATGCGGCGGCTGGAGCGCTTCGCCCGCTACTGGGACCTGATCGGCAATTCCGGACGGTTCCGCCACAGCCGCCCGCTGCTGCTGGGCGACGACCCCTTCGGCCGGTTCATGGCCTTGAGCGACTGGCTGTTCGCCACCAGCGGACAGACTCACCAGTTTGCCGTGGAACGGCTGTTCGATCTGGTGTACCGGGGACTGACCGAAGTGCTGGGCATCGCCGAAATCACCGCGCGCGCGGCATTGGCCGAGGATTACCGGAACGGCGGCATCAAAGGCTGCCCGGCCTTTTTACAGCCGAATCAGCCAGTCGAAAATCGCGGTAAATCGTCCAAAACCGCCGCCGTCCCAATCCGGCAGGCGCGGCATCGCTGAAATCATCAGGTAGCCTAAAGCATGAAGCGGGCATAAATATCAAATTTGTAGCATTTTTTTGTTTTTATGTGTACTTAACTACACCGAAATTCCTTATGATTAAATGAAAAATCCTACATTTTGAGTCTTATGTTACATCGTAACTAATTAGGTTGCCAAACACCCCTATAGTCGATAACAATGCCCTAATCAAGCGTTTGCCGGGAGGAGGTTGGCAGCTAAGGGGAAGGGAGCGAACGCTTACGAATAGCGTCAATAAATAAAGGTGATGGGTATAACTTATGGGTAATCGGCAACATGCATCTTTTAGCGACTTGATCAATGAGATCCGCCGCCTCTATCAAGAAAAAGCGACCGGCACGCTGTTTATCACGGGCGATAATAACAGTCTTGCTCAGGTCAGCTTGCAAGAAGGCGAAGTCGTATTGCTATCCTGCCAGAACAAGCGTGGAATGGAAGCTGTACCGCTGATTCGGCAGATTTCCAATGGTTGGTTTCAATTTGTCAATGCTAAAGTTTCCGGCGATTTTTCATTGCCGGCGACGTCCGAAATCCTGGCAGCGCTCGGGAGAGGAGTTCTTCCATCGACTAACATCGCCGCCGTGCCGGCCATGCTCTCCCAACAAACGGTGGCAATCCTCCAGGATACTCTCGCTGAGTATGTCGGTCCGGTTGCGCTACTGCTATGCAATGATCGGTTACGAGATGTATCGAATTTGGAGTCGGCTTTGGATATTCTGGCAAAGGAAATCGCCAACCCTCAAAGCGCCCTGCAATTCAAGGAAAAAGCAAAAAAGACATTGCGGTAAGCTACTCCTGATTTTCGCCGCCAACCCGTTAGGCTGTAAAATACAGCCGTGCGTTTTCAACAAAATGTTCGATGTTTCATTCCAGATCGTAAGGAGTCCATAGCATGTCCATGCAAAAAAGCATCAAAACCCGATTTGTGACTATTCTGCTGCTTACTGAAATCTTGGTAGTCGCCGCGTTTGTAGGTACCATCTTTTTTATCTTCCAGAACAATGTTCGTGAAAGCTCGCTTCAGGTCGTAAAAAACACTCAGGGCTTCTACACCGGCCTGGTTGAAAACGACATCAAGATGCTATCGGCCACGCTGGATACCTTCACCGCAAACCAAGCGTTCAAGCAGCTTTTTACCAAAGGTGATATCTCTGCCTTGCAGAAAGCTGGCGAAGAGTTGTTTTTCCACAACCGCAGCCGCTATGGCATTACCCATTTCTACTATATGGACAATGACGGCATTTGCCGGTTGCGGATGCATCAGCCCACCTTGAGTGGCGATAAGATCACTCGCGCGACGTTTGAGGCGGCCAAAAAAAACCGCCGACTTGCTTCTGGAATAGAGCTTGGCAAAACAGCTTATGCACTTAGAGTCATCGTGCCTTACCTCGATAACGGATCCCAAATCGGCTTCATCGAATTTGGTGAGGAAATCGATCACTTCAACAGCATCGTCAAGAAAGAAACAGGCATCGACATAGTGCTGCTCGGAGATAAGAAATTTCTCAAGCAGGAAGCATATAAAGCGGCTCGCAATGAAGCTGGCAAGCCCGATGATTGGGATGAATTAAAGAATTACGTTATTCTTGGTAGCACTTTCAATCAGCAAAATTATTTCACTAACACCATCTTTAAAGATGAAGAAGTGCAGGAGGTTACTGAACCGGTCTATCTCGGTACCGTCAATTTTAATGACCGCACTTTTATGAAGGGTGCTTTTCCTTTCTACTCGTTCGGCGATCAACGCACCGGCTTGGTCTACGTCATGAGCGATGTAACCAATCAGGTCAGCGATTTCCGCTGGTTAGTGATCTACGTGCTGGTGGGCGGTATCCTGGTTATCCTGGTCTCGTTCTGGATTTCCTTGCACTACATGCAGGCTGAGATTATCAATCCCATCGTCACCCTCACGCAGCGAGCCGAGAGAATCAGTTTAGGCAAGGGGTTGGACGAGGAAATCACCACCGACCGGGTGGACGAAATCGGGTTGCTAACCAATGCTTTCGAACGCATGCGCGTCAGCTTGAGCAAAATCATGCAGATGGTTGCCGGTGCCGGCAAGAGCTAACGCCGTCCACTCATACAGCCCGGTTGATGGCCGGGCTGTATCGTCTGGCTGGCCGCGATCTACCGGCCGATCCTCGCGACACGTCGTCCAAAATCGCCGCTACCCCAGCTTGCCAGGCACGACATCGATAAAATTTCCCCATCCAAACCGGGTATCGCGGCTTGGACCCGTATCCTCGATACCACCGATGTTGCTCTGCAGCATTATTTTGTTGCACTGCGGGAACAATGACGGTATAAACAAAACTAACTAGGGAGTAGAGCCCACTCACAGAGGAACCGAGTCATGACGAATTCACATCCAGTCCATACCGTCTGCCCGCACTGCAAGCGGCCGGTAGCGGTGCTGCCCGGGCAGCGTAACGCCCTTTGCGCGGAGCACGGCAGCGTCGTGCCGATGCGCAGCGCCATCGTCAACGCGCCGGCGGCGCCTCAACCGCTGAGGCTCGCGCCGGTAGTCTGAGTCAGTCACCCGCCGGAGCTGATCCCTCCACCACGACCTGGGGGTCTCCGGATTCCAGGGATCCCACGACTGTGGCTTCCGGGAAGCCGCCGACGTGGAAGCAATCCAGTACCGTCGCCACCCCCTCCGGCGCGCAGGCGACGAGCAGACCACCGCTGGTTTGGGGATCGCAGAGCAGGCGCTGCGCCCAGGCAGGCAATTCCGAACCCAGCCTGACTTCGTGCCCGTAGCTCGCCCAGTTGCGCTCGATGGCGCCGGGACCGATGCCCTGGGGCGTCAGGATCAGGGCGGTGGGCAAAACCGGCAGGCGGTTGAAGTGAATTCGCGCCACCAGTCCCGAGCCGCGACAGATTTCCAGCAGATGCCCCAGCAGGCCGAATCCGGTCACGTCGGTCATGGCGTGAACCGCATCGAACGTTCCCAAGCGCTGGCCGACGGTGTTGAGGCGGGTGGTCGCCGCCAACATCTCCGCATAGCCTTCCGCGCTCAACAAACCCTTCTTAAGCGCCGCGCCGAGCACGCCGACACCGAGCGGCTTGCCGAGCACCAGCAGATCGCCGGCGCGGGCGGTATCGTTGCGCCTGATGTGGCCGGGCTCGGCCAGGCCGATCACCGCCAGACCGTAAATCGGCTCGGGCGAATCGATGGAGTGACCACCGGCGAGCGCGACGCCGGCCTCGCGACAGACTTCGGCCCCGCCTTCCATGATCCGGCGAATCGCCTCCAGCGGCAGCGTGTTGACGGGCATCCCCAGGATCGCCAGCGCCAGTACCGGTGTCGCGCCCATGGCGTACACATCCGAGATCGCGTTGGTGGCGGCGATGCGGCCGAAGTCGCGGGGATCGTCCACGATGGGCATGAAAAAGTCGGTGGTGGCCACCAGCGCCTGCCGGCCATTGAGACGGAACACGGCGGCGTCGTCGGCGGTGGCGCTGCCCACCAGCAGGTCGGGATGGGGGAAACCGCCCGAGACGCCGGCCAGCGCCTCGCGCAGCACCTTGGGGGCGATCTTGCAGCCGCAACCGCCGCCATGGGTCAGCGTGGTGAGGCGGATGGACGCGGGGTCGGTCGCGGCGAGTGGTTCCGGGGCAGTCATGCCTGTGCTCCTGGTTGAGGTCGATTCGATCGAAACCATGCGCCAGACTGGCGACTAACTTGACCGCTCGCCTCCCAAGGCGGGACCCGGTCAATAACAGCTTGCAAACCTCCCTCTCCCGCTGGGAGAGGGATTGAGGGTGAGGGTGTTTATTGGCGGAAGGGCGTGGGAGTCGAACCCACCAAGGACCGCCTGACGGCCCCCACCGGATTTGAAGTCCGGCCGCCTCACCGGATGACGCCGCCCTTCCAGCTTATTTTGATTCGTGAGTCGCAAGATCGAGCAGGGTATCGCGGAAGATACGATGCCCGTCTCCTATCCGGTGAGAGTAGCCAAGGCGATCGAAGAATTCCAGGATGTGAATCGCGACTTTGCGCCCGCCGCCGATCCGGTCGCGGAAGCTGGCCGCGCGGGCCTCGCCCTCGCATTCGGTCAGTTCGAGGGCGATGGCCGACAGTTCCGCCACCGCCGCCCGCGTGAAGAAGTGATCGTGGGCCACCTGAAACACCTCGCCCATGCCCGCCAGTTGCCTGAGCAGGCGCCGGGTCCGGTCCTCCTCCAGCCCGAGTTGGCGGGCGATGTCGCGCACCCGTGGCGGGTGGTAGGGCACGGCTCGCAATAGCGGTTCGATGTTGTCCCGCCACAACCGTTCGTCGGCGGGTGTCAGTTGGATCCGATGATGCGGTAGATGCGCCCACGGGCCGGTCCGCGCAATGCGCCCGTCCGCGACCAGTTCGTCGAGCAGGGCCGCGAATACCGGTCGCGCCAGGGCAGGCGCGGCGATGCGGCGCAGGCGTTCGCGGTCGGGTCCCAGCCGTTCGGGGCAACGTTCGTGCTCGACGGCGAGGGCGGCCAGCAGGAGGTCCCGCAACGCCTGCCAGCGCGCTGGCGGGAACAGCACCGGGCCGTTGGAACCCGGCACGGTCACCGCCTCCGGAAAAGCCGCCAGCGCCGCCGTCACCGCCGGTCCCAGGTTCCACTGCCGCGCCAGCGTACCGAG
>JAVMKL010000087.1:0-6126 GCA_031732875.1 Candidatus Competibacter sp.
CTTCTATCTTAAATGGCCCGGCCCCTGGTCTTGACTGAAGGGTCCACTTTAAGTTACTGCCGTTTCAGCCGCTCCAGTCGTTGCCACGCCTCCAAGACACAGGCCACCGACCAAGCCTGGGCGGGCGCGCCGCGCGGGACGTGAGGTGGAGCGCCGTCGAGGATTTCGCTGACCGTGCCCAAGCCAGCGTCCAGCAGGTGATCGCGGATGGGTTGCAACCGGGCCTGGGCCGCCGCCGCGTCGCCGTGGACGCGATATTCGGCCAGCGCGTAATGGCCCAGCAGCCAGCCCCAGACCGGTCCCTGGTGATAGCTGCCGTCGCGCTCCCAAACGCCACCGAGGTAATGGGAGCGGTAATCAGAATGGTCGGGCGCCAGGGAACGAAGGCCGTAAGAGGTCAGTAACTCCCGTCCGCAAACCCGCACCACGGCCTGCTGGGTTTCCGCGTTTAACGGACTGTAAGGCAGGCTGACGACGAAGATTTGATTGGGGCGCGAAGTGGGATCGTCACCGGCGGGACCGTCCAGCACGTCGAATAGACCGGCATCGTTGGGACGGATGAAACGCTGAAAACCTTGCCGGGCCTTAGCGGCAAGTTCCGCGTAGGGCGCGGACGGTCGCCCCAGCCGCTCGGCGAAATCGGCCATGATCATCAGAGCGTTGTACCAAAGCGCGTTGATCTCGACCGGCTTGCCGATGCGCGGCGTCACCACCCAATCGCCCACCTTGGCATCCATCCAGGTGAGCTGCACGCCGGGTTCGCCGGCATACAACAAGCCATCAGCCGCATCCACGCCGATCCGATAACGGGTACCCCGAACGTGCCAGTCGATCATCTCGGCCAACACCGGGAACACCTCGGCCAAAACCGCCCGATCGTTGCTGGCTTCCAGATACGCCCGCCACGCCTCGAAGTACCACAATCCGGCATCCACGGTATTGTAGTCCGGCGTTTCGCCCGCGCCGGGGAACACGTTCGGCAACATGCCCCGATCGACGAAACGGGCGAAAGTCAGCAGGATGCGCCGGGCGCTGTCGAGCCGACCCGTCGCCAGCGTCAGGCCCGGCAGGGCGATCATGGTGTCGCGGCCCCAGTCGCCGAACCAGGGATAGCCGGCGATCACCGATTCGCCGTCGGGCAAGTCCGGCAGCGGTCGGGCGAACAGGAAAGTATCGGCGGCCAGCGCTAGTTGTTCGATCCAGTCGGGCGGCGAAATCCCTCTCAATCCCCCCGTTCCCCCCTTTTCCAAAGGGGGGGCAGGGGGGGATTTTGCAAAGGGGGGCGGCGAAGCTGGAGGAATTTGAAGAGATGTCCGAGCGCGGTCGAGCAACGCGCGCTCGCGGTCGAAAAACCGTTGCAGCGCCGCGTCCAGATCGGCGGAAGCATCGTCGTGCAAGCTGGCAGCGATACCGACCCAACGGCCGGGGCGCAAGCTCAACAGCGCGTGACCGACGCACAGATGCGCGTCTCGATCCGGCAGGCCGCGTTCCCGTTCCACCGGCAGATCGAAATTCTCGATCCAGTCCCATTCGCTTTGAATCTGGCCGCCGGTCGCCTGAAAGCGCAGGCTGAAACGATCAGGGCAGATGATATGCAATTGCTCCCCTACCCTCTCCACCTGTGGCGCGAAACCGCCCGGTGCCATGCCGACGTGATGATCGCGGGCGTTGACCAGCAAGCGAACTCGCAATGCGAAAATCCCCCCGGCTTCGCCACCCCCCTTTTCCAAAGGGGGGTTGGGGGGGATTTTGCGAAGGGGGGCAGCAAAACCGGGGGAGTTCGGGGGGATTTCCTCCAGCCGGTACGCTACATAAACCGTATTCGCGCCTGGCTCCAGCCAAATGCGCTGTTCGATCACCCGCTCGCCCAAGGCATAGCGCCACACCGGCATCCGGCCGTGCAAATGGAAGGATTCAAGCTGGACGTGCCCTTCGGGAACCACCGCGCCACCGCTCCAGCGATTGCTGAACAGTGGGATTTCCCGGTCGCCATCGAGCAGCGTGGCATCGGCCTTGGAAAACACCAGCCAGCGACCGAGCGGCGGATAAACCGGTGCAATCAACAAACCGTGATAGCGCCGGGTCAAGGTCCCGGCAATCGTGCCGGCGGCATAGGCACCCAGGCCGTTGCCCAGCCACCACTCGCGCCGCTCGGCCTGGCCGAGATCGCCGCAAATCGCCCGTCCAAAGCGGATAAAGTTGGGTAACGCGCCGTTCATGTCGACTGCTCCCGTTTTTGCAACCGTTCCGTCACCCGCAACGCCCAGGCGTAGATGGTCAACGACGGATTGACCCGGCTGGAGCGCGGCAACACGCTGCCGTCCACTACGTACAGGTTGTCGAGACCATGCACCTTGCCGTCGGCGTCCACCACCGAGGTACGAGGATCGTGGCCCGCGACCAAAGTCCCGCAGGCGTGCGCGGTACCGGCGAGCGGAATCCCCTTGGCCGCCGCCGGCAGGCCGATTTTCCACAGCGAGCGATTGAAGTCGCGCACCAGCCGCCGATGTTCGTCCCGCGCCGCCGGCAATCGCGCCGAATCGTAGTCGAGTTGAGGATACCGGGCGCCGTTGGTCTGGGCGACGACGCGGTTGGCGGGATCGGAACCGTCCTCGGTCTGCAAGAAGAAACCGTAGGCGCGATGACCGAGCGCGCGGGCGAACCCGCGCGGCACGAAGCCCGGAATCAGGGTACTGAGCAGTTCGCCATCGAAACCCAAGGGCTGGATGCTGCTGTGCGGCAGCCGTTCGTTGAGCAGCAGCAGGGTCTTTCGCAGCAGATCGGTCTTGGGGGTCGCGGAAAACGCCAGCACGGCACTGAGCAGGTGGGATTTGTAATTTCGCCCCACCGCGTCCGCGCACGGCAGCCGCTCGGCCAAACCACTGTCGGCCAGATAGCCCTGCAACAGCCGTGGCGAGTGTAGCGCACCGGCTGCCAGCAGCACCGTATCGGCCTCGAATTCGTCGCCACTTTCGGTGTGAACCCCGATCAACCGCTCGGGCCGCTCGGGGTCGAAGATGAAATCGCGTACCGCCTGCCCGGTCAGCATGGTCAGGTTGGGCAGATGCTGAACCCGCTCCAATAAAGCGTGCTGGCCGTCGGCCTTCAGGTTCTTGACCGAAGCGAAGGCATCGAAGTGGGCGGCTTCCTCGGGATGCTCGACGATGCGGGGGTCCAGGGCCAGCGCCAGGGGCCGGGCGTTCCAACCGGCGCCGTTGCGGGTCAGCTTGCCCATGATGGCTTGGAGATCCGGTTCCGGCTCGAAACGATGGACGCCCAGCAAGGTTTCGGCCTGCTCGTAGTAGGGCTCCAGCTCCCGATACGAAATCGGCCAAGGCAGGCATTGGTGCGCCGGTTCGGCCTCAAATTCATGCGGCTCGAATCGGGCCAGGGCCGCCCCGTACCACTTGGTCTTGCCGCCCAGATTGAAATATTCCTCCGGCTCGAAGGTTTGGCCATTCTTGTCGAGCCAGTGCTCCTTGCTCTTGAAAATCCCCTGCCGGATTACCTTATCCACGTCCAGGGTGCTGCCGTCGCGTGGGAGTTCCCGACCCTTTTCCAGCAGCAACACCCGGCGACCTGCGTTCGCCAGACTGTAGGCCGCCGCCGATCCGCCCGCGCCCGAGCCGACGATGAGAATGTCATAACGTTCGTTCATGGTAGCGTTTCCTTCTCAATAAACCGCCGCCGGAGCGATGACCGCCGCCGTGGAGCCGCGGGTCTTGGCGTGCGTGACGGTGAACAGGAATTCGTGGACGCCGCGCCGCGCCAGATCTTCGGTCGCCAGATTCTCCAGACCGAACATTCCCATTTTCACGTACATGGTTTGGGGAACCAGGAAGGGGCGTTCCGGGTCTTCGCCGGGCACCGGTCCGTAGCTCCAGGTGTCGGCGCCGGTCAGTGCGGTACGCTGCGCGTACAGCCAGTTCACGACTTCCAGGCCGGGACCGGGCTCGCCGGAGAGAAATTCGGCGTTGTCCTTGCCCCACAGCCCGCCCCAGCCGGTGTGAAACAGCACCGCATCGCCGGGCCGCAGGGTAACGCCCTGCTTTTTCAACGCGCCTTGCACGTCGGCCAGGGTGATCACATAACCCTTGGCCAGGCGCTCCACGCCCTTGTAGGCGGCGATGTCGATCAGCACGCCCCGGGTCACGATGGGCGGCACGGTTTCGGTGCCGAAGCGATTCAGGCCCCACGACTCCACCACGTCGCGCGTGGTCCAGCCGTTGTAGAACCGGTCGCCGATCTGGATGTGGCCGATGGAATCCAGTTGGGTGCCGACCTGGAAAGTGCCGACCTGAATCTCGGTGATCCAGTTGATCTGGTTCTTGCCCCAGCCCTTGCCGTCGACATCCGGGCGGCGCAGGTTGGTGAAATGAGGCGAAACATCGACGGTCTGGTGCCAGTAGCGGCCGGGAAACTTGGGCGTGTCGTCATCCAGCACCCGGCCCAGATCGACGACGGTCCCGGTTTTCACCAGGGCGGTCGCGGCTCGTACCACTTCGGGAGTGATCTCGTTGAGAGTACCGAGCTGATCGTCCGCGCCATAGCGACTCGGCCACCAGGGCTGTACGTCGGCGGGCAAGCCGGTCCGGTTGGCGCGAGAATCTGATCGGGTCGGCGCTCCCGCCTCGCCGGCGGCCCAAGCACCGGGTTGCTGGACCAGACACAGACCCAACAGCACCACCCGCAGGGGAATGGCATGGCGCGATTCGATCCGCTTCATGTCAACCTCCCTGGTCGAAGCCCGGATACAGGGTCATGCCGCCGTCCACGTACAAAGTGGCGCCGGTGACGTAATCGGATGCGTCGGAGGCGAGCCACACCGTGGCGCGGGCGATGTCTTCCGGCTCCCCGACTCGGCGGCAGGGAATCAGTTTCAACAGTTCCGCCTCGGCCTCGGGCGTCATCCAGGCGGCGGTGTTGATCGGAGTCTTGATCGCGCCGGGCGAGATGGCGTTGACCCGGATGCGCTGCGGCGCGAGTTCCTGGGCCATGGTTTTCATCAACAGGCTGACGCCGCCCTTGGACGCGGCATAGTTGGCATGTCCGGCCCACGGAATGACATCGTGGACCGAGGACATGCAGATGACTTTGCCGGCGACGCGCGACAGTTCCGGCACGACGCCGCGCCGCAGGAATTCGCGCACGGCGGCGCGGGAACACAGAAATTGACCGGTCAAATTGATATCGAGAACCTTTTGCCAGTCGGCCAGGCTCATCTCGGCCAGGGGCGCGTCTTTCTGCAGGCCGGCGTTGTTGACCAGGATATCGATGCTGCCCCAGGTCTCGATCATCTCGGCGAACATCGCCTCAACTTCGTCTTCCCGACCCACGTCGGCGCGAATCGCCATCGCCTCGCCGCCAGCAGCCTGAATGGTTTTCACCATGGCACGCGCCCGGTCCTCGCCACCGGCGTAATTGACGACCACTTTCGCACCGGCCGCCGCCAATGCTTTGGCGATGGCGGCGCCGATGCCGGAACTGGCTCCGGTCACCAAGGCGCGCTGGCCCCTCAATACCTGTTCGTTTGCGTTGCTCATGAAAATTTCTCCTGTCGTGAGATGAATTTCAGGAAAAGGCCGGGGGAATCGGAACGGCTTTCGCCACCGGGGGCCGCAACGGAAACAGCCTGGTCTTGCTCCGGGCCGCCAGACCGAGTAAGGCCGGCGATACCTCCAGGCTCAGGACGCCCCCTATTCTCCATTTCCTCGAACAACCTTGGTCTGTACCTGCCGAAGCAGAAACGGTTTGCTGTTTCATGACATCACCTCACGCGACGAAGCGGGGTCCGGTTTTCCGATGATCGATCCGGTCGCTCCTGGCGAACCGGTCGCCCTCTCGACGGTCGAGTCGCCGCCAGGCCATCCAATGGGAGAAGCCTGGCCGGCGATCCCGGAACGCCAAGGTTTAGCCGCGATCGTTGAACTGGCTGGGCCGGACGGTGAACATCCCGGAAGACGCGGTCCCGATCTCGCTCTTGACGCCGACCGTGGAGTCCTGGTTTTCCACCACGCTGCGGCTGTTGAAACCGCTCGCGGTCACCACCGTCGCGGGGAGCCGCACGCTTCCAACGGTTCGAACGACGGCGTCGGACGGGACGACGTTGCTGATGGCGTTGACATA
>JAVMKL010000088.1:0-6124 GCA_031732875.1 Candidatus Competibacter sp.
AAATCCGCTCGATCATCGACCGCAATTATCTGCGGTCCGAACAGTTGCTGCGGGACAGTCTCGACAAGCTGCATGCCATGGCCGATGCACTGATCAAGTACGAAACCATCGACTCCGAGCAGATCGGCGACATCATGGCCGGCAAGCCGCCGCGCGAGCCGGCGGAGACCAGTTCCGACCAGGAACCGCCCACCACCGGTTCGCCGGTCGGCCTGGACAAGGACCGGCTCGGCGAGGGACCGATCGGCGGTCCCGCCCAGCAGCATTGAACCATGCGGCTCGACTGCGCGGGCAAGATGGTCGACCTCGGCCGGCCCGCCGTGATGGGAGTGCTGAACGTCACTCCCGATTCGTTATCCGACGGCGGACGTTACCTGCGGTTGGCCGAAGCCCTGCGCTGCGCCGAAACCATGGTGGAAGAGGGCGCCGCGCTGATCGATGTCGGCGGCGAATCCACCCGGCCGGGCGCGTCGCCGGTATCGGCTCGGGAAGAGTTGGGGCGGGTGTTGCCGGTGGTGGAACGACTGGCGCGGGAGTTGCCGGTGCCGGTTTCGGTGGATACCAGCAAACCCGAAGTCATGCGCGAGGCAGTCCGGGCCGGCGCCGGACTGATCAACGACGTGCGGGCCTTGCGCCTGCCGGGTGCGTTGGAAGCCGCCGCCGCCAGCGGCGTCCCGGTCTGTTTGATGCACATGCGGGGCGAACCCTCAACCATGCAACGGGAACCCCGCTACTCCGACGTGGTGGCGGAGGTTCACGCCTCTCTGGCCGAGCGGATTCGCGTCTGCGAAAGCGCCGGCATCTCCCGCGAGCGGATTCTGGTCGATCCCGGCTTTGGTTTCGGCAAGACGCTGGATCACAATCTAATCCTGCTTCGCCATCTGGATCGTTTCACCGGACTGGCGGCTGGGGTGTTGGTCGGCATGTCCCGCAAGAGCATGATCGGTTTGATGCTCGATGCCCCGGTTGGCGAACGGCTGGCCGGTAGTCTGGCCGCGGCGGTCATCGCCGCCTGGCAGGGCGCGCGCATCGTCCGTGCCCACGACGTGCGGGAAACGGTTCGGGCCCTGCGGGTTTGTTCTGCCGTCCTGACGGTTGGCTGACCGACGCGGTTCGTATCGCCGGCCGGCTTGCCGCGTGCGCCCTGCGCCGGGCCCCGCTAAAATAACCGACTGTGCTGAATCAGGGGAATCATGATGGCAAAACGTTATTTCGGTACGGACGGCATTCGCGGGCGCGTCGGCGAGCACCCGATTACGGCGGAATTCGTGTTGAAGCTGGGTTGGGCGGTGGGGCGGGTGTTGCAGACCAGGGGATTCAACAAGGTCGTCATCGGCAAGGACACCCGGATTTCCGGCTACATGTTCGAATCGGCTCTCGAGGCGGGCCTGTCGGCTGCCGGCGTCAACATCGCCCTGCTGGGACCGATGCCGACGCCCGGTATCGCCTACCTGACCCGTACCTTGCACGCCTGCGCCGGCATCGTGGTCAGCGCCTCCCATAATCCCTATTACGACAACGGCATCAAGTTCTTCTCCCGCGATGGTCAGAAGCTGCCCGACGCAGCCGAGGAGCGGATCGAGGATCTGCTCGAGCAGCCGCTGGAAACCGTGGAACCCGATGTTCTGGGCAAGGCCGAGCGCATCGTCGATGCCGCCGGCCGCTACATCGAATTCTGCAAGAGCACGATTCCCGCCCATACCAGTCTGGCCGGACTGAAAATCGTGGTGGACTGCGCCCACGGCGCGACCTATCACGTTGCGCCCAGCGTGTTCGGCGAACTCGGCGCGACCGTGATTCCCATCGGCGTCTCGCCTGATGGCCTCAACATCAATCTGGACTGCGGTTCCACCAGGCCGGCGATCCTGCGCGAAACCGTCAGGGAGCAGGGCGCCGACCTCGGAATCGCCTTCGACGGCGATGGCGACCGGGTGATCATGGTGGATCACCGGGGCGAAATCCTGGATGGCGACGAACTGCTGTTCATCATCGCCCGCGACCGCCTGCGCACCGGCAGCCGGTTCAACGCCGTGGTCGGCACGCTGATGACCAATCTGGGGCTGGAAATCGCGCTGCGGGCGCTGGGGCTCGAACTGCACCGCGCCAAGGTGGGCGACCGCTACGTGATGGAGCGCCTGCTGGCCGAGAATCTGATTCTGGGCGGCGAGAATTCCGGCCACATCATCTGCCTGGATCGGACCACGACCGGCGATGGGATCATCTCCGCGCTGCAGGTTTTGGCGGCGATGCTACAGGCCGGAAAAAGCCTGCACGATCTCAAGGCCGGCATGACCAAATATCCTCAGATCCTGATCAACGTGTCGGTGGCCGGAGCGGTGGATCTTCACCGGGCGCCGATCTTGGAAGCGATCCGGACGGTGGAGAGCCAGTTGGGCGATCATGGCCGGGTGCTGTTGCGTCCGTCGGGAACCGAACCGGTGGTGCGGGTCATGGTGGAAGGCGCCGATGCCGGAACCGTCGAACGCCATGCCCGCGATCTGGCCGGGGTGGTGCGGGATGCCCTGTCGGCGTGATTGCTTTCCGAGCACGAAATTCGTAAGCTTTGCCGGTTTTTCAAACGGGAGATAACAACATGCGCCGTAAGCTGGTGGCCGGAAACTGGAAAATGAA
Organism: Candidatus Competibacter sp.; assembly: GCA_031732875.1. Lineage (GTDB taxonomy): Bacteria > Pseudomonadota > Gammaproteobacteria > Competibacterales > Competibacteraceae > JAVMKJ01. The sequence goes on from JAVMKL010000088.1 coordinate 2,632, forward strand.
TGGCTCGGCGGACAGCATCCGTCAGTTGTTGCACGGAATCAAAGAGGGTGCCGCTCAGGTTGCGGCGGTGGAGTTGGCGGTGTTTCCGCCGTTCGTCTACCTGGGACTGGTCGAGCAGCAGTTGTCCGGTACCGCCATCGCCTGGGGGACGCAGAATCTCTCCGAGCACGCTTCCGGCGCCTATACCGGCGAAGTGGCGGGTCCGATGCTCCAGGATTTTCATTGCACGTACGTTATCGTCGGCCATTCCGAGCGACGCACCCTGTACGACGAGACCGATCGGGTGGTCGCCAGCAAATTCGCCGCCGCCCGCAAGCTGGGCATTGTACCGATCCTGTGCGTGGGCGAGACCCTGGAGGAGCGCGAGCAGGGCGTGACCGAAGCCGTGGTCGAGCGGCAGCTCAAGGCGGTGCTCGATCTGGAAGGCATAGGGGCTTTCAACGACGCCGTGATCGCCTACGAACCGGTCTGGGCCATCGGCACCGGACGGACCGCGACGCCCCAGCAGGCCCAGGACGTTCACGCTTTCATTCGCGCCGAACTGGCCAAACACGACCCAGCGGTGGCGGCGAAAACCCGCATCCTCTATGGCGGCAGCATGAAAGCGGCCAATGCCGGGGAACTGCTGGCCATGTCCGACATCGACGGCGGTCTGATCGGCGGTGCCTCGCTCGATGCCAAGGAGTTTCTGGCGATTGCCAAGGCGGGCTGTTAAACTGCTGTCATGGCCCATACCCTCATTCTCGTCGCGCACGTTGTCGTTGCCGTTGCGTTGATCGCCTTGGTGCTTCTGCAGCAGGGCAAGGGCGCCGATGCTGGCGCGGCGTTTGGAAGCGGTGCCTCCGCCACCATGTTCGGCTCGCGCGGTTCCGCTTCCTTCCTGAGCCGGACCACCGCCGCCTTGGCGACGGCATTCTTCTTGAGCAGTTTAACGCTGGCCTATTTTGCGACTCAGACTGCGGTGCCGAGAAGCGTTATCGATCGGGTGCAGACCGAGCAGCAGGCCGCCGACAAGCCCAAGAGCAGCAATGGTCCGACGGATGTTCCGCAGTTGCCGCTGCAGAAGCAGTGAATTGGGTTCTTTGGCTTTTTACAGTGCCGATGTGGTGGAACTGGTAGACACGCTAGCTTGAGGGGTTAGTGGCGCAAGCCGTGCCGGTTCGAGTCCGGCCATCGGTACCAACAACACCGGGCATCTTGGGATCACCATTAATGCCGTGCGTTTTCTCCGGTAACCCGGTCGCGGATCCCGCCTCCGGGGAATCGAATTGCAGATACTATTGCGAGGTTTCGTTTTACATGCGGCGTTCTAATTATAAAAAGCAATGCGCCCCGTATGTTGTTCCGTCCGGCATGTCCATAGCCAGTGATCCGGTCTAGTTGCCAGGCGAACCGGGATGGTGTCGGTTCGAGTTCGAGCTTGGCCATCGTAACCGTGCTCTCCCGTCACGCCATGTCTAAGGTGCGACTCTGATGCTGTCCAATTACCTTCCCGTCCTGATTTTTGTGATCATCGCCGTCGCGATGGCCGTGATCGTGATCGGCCTCGGCTATTTCCTCGGCACTCGCCGCCCCGACAGTGAAAAAACATCACCTTACGAGTGCGGCTTTGAGGCTTTCGAGGATTCCCGGATGAAATTCGATGTCCGCTATTACTTGGTGGCCATCCTGTTCATCATTTTCGATTTGGAAATCGCCTTCCTGTTTCCGTGGGCGATCGTGCTCGACCAAATCGGTCTGTTCGGTTTCGCGGCGATGGCGGTTTTTCTCGGCATCCTGGTCATCGGATTCATCTACGAGTGGAAGAAAGGAGCCTTGGAATGGGAATAGAAGGTATTCTTGAAAAGGGCCTGGTGACCACCACCGCCGACAAGCTCATCAACTGGGCGCGCACGGGTTCGATGTGGCCGATGACCTTTGGTCTGGCCTGCTGCGCGGTGGAGATGATGCACGCGGGCGCGTCCCGCTACGATCTGGACCGATTCGGCATCGTGTTCCGGCCCAGCCCCCGTCAATCCGACGTGATCATTGTGGCGGGCACCCTGTGCAACAAGATGGGTCCGGCTTTTCGCAAGGTCTACGATCAGATGGCCGAACCGCGTTGGGTGATCTCCATGGGGTCCTGCGCCAACGGCGGCGGCTATTATCATTATTCCTACGCTGTGGTGCGCGGCTGCGACCGGATCGTGCCGGTGGATATCTACGTGCCCGGTTGTCCGCCGACCGCGGAAGCGCTGCTGTACGGGATCATCCAGTTGCAGAACAAGATCCGGCGCACCAACACCATAGCCCGCTGAGGGAGAAGCTCCATGGCTGACGTGCAGATCCTTGTGGAAAAACTCCAGGCCCGATTCGGCGATATCCTGCTGGAATGCAAGCTCGACCGCGGGGAAGCCACCATTGAGGTTTCGCCGGCCAGGGCCATTGAGGTGTTTGTTGCCCTGCGTGACGAGCCCGATTTTGCCTTCGAACAGGTGATGGATGTCTGCGGCGTGGATTACTCGGTCTACGGCGAGGTGGAGTGGGCGACCAACGAATCCACCAACAAGGGGTTCAGCCGTGGGGTCGTGGAACGGGCCACCGGTCGCGGTCCCGCCGCGGTCCGGTACGCGGCCGGACGAACCACTCCTGGCAAGGGCCGCTTCGCCGCCGTCTACCAGCTCCTGTCGGTTTCCCGCAACCAGCGGATGCGGGTGCGAGTGTTTGCTCCCGATGACCAGTTGCCGGTGGTGCCTTCGGTGGTGCCCCTGTGGGCATCGGCCAACTGGTTCGAGCGCGAGGCCTTCGACTTGTTCGGCATCGTGTTCGAAGGTCATCCGGATCTGCGCCGCATCCTGACCGATTACGGTTTCATCGGCCATCCGTTCCGCAAGGATTTCCCGCTGATCGGCAATGTCGAGATGCGCTACGATCCCGAACGGGGCCGCGTGGTATACGAGCCGGTCAGCATCGAGCCGCGCGTGCTGGTGCCCCGCGTCATCCGCAAGGACAACCGCTACCTGTCCGATCCGCATTGAGGGAAGCCGTCGATGCCTGAGATTCGCAATTACACTCTGAACTTCGGGCCGCAGCATCCCGCTGCCCACGGCGTGCTCCGCCTGGTGCTGGAGATGGACGGCGAGGTGGTCCAGCGCGCCGACCCGCACATTGGCCTGTTGCACCGCGGCACCGAAAAACTGGCCGAGAGCAAGCCGTTCAACCAAAGCATCGGCTATATGGACCGGCTCGATTACATGTCGGCGATGAGCAACGAGCACGGTTACGTGCTGGCCATCGAAAAATTGCTGGGCATCCAGCCGCCGGTGCGTGCCCAGTACATTCGGGTCATGTACGCGGAAATCACCCGCATCTTGAACCATCTGTTGTGGATCGGCGCTCACGGTTTGGACGTCGGCGCCATGACAATGTTTCTCTACGCCTTCCGCGAGCGCGAGGATTTGATGGACTGCTACGAGGCGGTCTCCGGAGCGCGGCTGCACCCCTCCTATTTCCG
>JAVMKL010000089.1:0-6122 GCA_031732875.1 Candidatus Competibacter sp.
TGGTCTAGACTTTTGCAATGTGCAAGCGTTGCAAGGCCGCGCGATGACCACCGCCTTAGGTGTCGACGCGATGGTTTTTCAAGTGCCCGCCAAAGAGGGTTTTCAGGCGAAACATGGCCGTTTCCGCCAGGCTGCGTCGGTGGTAGCCACCGTGTTGTTTCCAGGCTTTGCGTCCGTGTTGTTGGATGAAGTCCAGGATCGTGGTGCGCGGATGCGGCGGACCATCGGCGAGCGGCGGCCAGGTCACGGCTTCGGTGCGGGGTGGAATCAAGGGCGTGGGGCCCGACACTCCAGCACGGCGTGATGGCAGGCTTGGGTATCGTAAGCCCCGTCGGCGGCCACGGCCGCGACCGGTTCCTCGGAGGGCAGTTGACCGAGCAGATCCGGCAACACCTTGGCATCCCCCGCGAACGCCGCCGTCAGTTCGGCCGCGATCACCTCGTGATTTTCAGCGTTCTTCTGAAATCGACGACTTTCCCAGCCGGTAGCCAAGCTCGCTCTTTACTTTTCGCCGCACGGTCCCCGGCTTCCGGTTGCGTATTCCACGCAAATTGGACGGCCGTTCCATGGCAAGCGAGACGGTAGTTCCACGGCAAAGTGGACAGTTGGAGCGACGCGACGCGCAGGGTCGGAACTATTTACTCTTGGGTGATTGTCCCCCCCCACCATGAAACCCGCCGCCGCCACCCTTGCTGCTGCTGGGTGATTGTCCCCCCCCACCATGAAACCCGCCGCCGCCACCCTTGCTGCTGCTGGGTGATTGTCCCCCCCCACCATGAAACCCGCCGCCGCCACCCCTGTTGCTGCTGAAACCACTCCGGCCAGTCTGCTGCCCGTACGGTGTTTTTTCGATCCCTCGAGCACGGGCGTGGTAATGATCCGACTCAGTCGGCCTGACACGTTGCTTGGCGCGGGCTTCCCGAGCACCGACTGAAGACGGTTGGCGGGCAAGGGTGCCGGCGCGTCCGCCTGCGGAGGTCGCCTGATGGTGTTGCAGGGACGGCGCCTGGCGCAGCGACTGCCGCTGTTCAAATCGCCCTGGCGCACCGCTGGCACGTGAGAGTGGTGCGGCTGGGCTGCTCCGCGACCCGCCGGTGAGCATCCGCTGGTTCTGCATGCCGTCGATGCGCGCCCGCTGGCTGCCCGCTAACCGCCCGTAGCGCTGGTTGAGCTGATCTCGGCGCGCACTTTCGATCTGCCGGGACCAGTTCGGGTTCTGGTAGAGGTTGGTGCGGACATCCTGCCGGCTGGCACCCAGGCTCCGAACGCCTTGCCGGCCGAGGTTGAAATTTGGCAGGCTCGTCTGCCCGGCGTACAGATGTTGGACGTAATCGCGGCTGATACCGATGTTGCGGTTGATGTCGATATAGGTGTTCCCATGCCAGCCACAGCAGCCGCCCCACCAATTCGAGGTGGCCGCGCCGGCGATAAACCCGAACGTGGCGCCGGCCAGAAAATTCCAGGCGCGATAGCCTGGCACGTAGATGGGCGCATAACCGTAGGTGACCGGTGCGGGATAGTACACGGCAGGCGCAATATAGGGCCGATAGACATAACCAGTGCCGTAGACGATGGTGCCGCCCGTCACATAGGTTCCGACGTAGCCCGACGTGTAACCGCAGTACACCACCGACGGCGTTGCGCCGTACACCCGGACATGGGTGACGTAGTAAAGCGGGCTGCTCGGCGGGATCAGGTAAATCTCCGGGGGCACCCAGTCCGCCACCAGGTAGCGGCCGGCCGGCCGGTCGGAGTAGTACCACACCGCCCGGTCGACGGTGTAGTACCGGTTGCGCGCTTTGATGACCGGTTTATTGGTATTGACGGCGCATTCCAGGGTGGTGCCCGCGATGGGTTCGAACCGAGGCGCGCCGTCGTAGCTGATCTGGATGGCGGCCTGCCGGGACATGGCGCCAATGACCGGCACCTGGGCTTGAGCCACCGCCTCCCGGGCCTGGAGGGTATCCGGTACAAACGCCAGTATGTGCCCTTTCACCGAACTCGGTGGGATCCGGTAGAAGCCCGCCGGCAGCTTGTCGGGCGGGACGTAGGCCCATGGCCCTTCCTCCAGCGAGGGGGTGGTGAACCAGCGTCCGGACAGCAACACGTAGTATTGCTGGGTTCCCACCACCTCAAAGACATCACGGCCGGTGTTGCTGAGATAGAGCAGGTCGGTGCCTTCCAGCGGCGCGAATTGGGGCGCGCCGTCGGCGACAATCAATTCCGTCGGGTCAGTCGCCACCACGACCCGGGGGACGACCCCCGCCTTCAGAGTCGCGGGCTGTACCTGAGTCGGCACCTCGGCCTCGGCGATGTGCCGGGCCGCCCCCACCACTGGCGCGGGCGGGGCCTCCAGCGTCTGCCAGGGGCCCTTGATGTCCGGCGCCGCGAACCACAGGGCTTCCCCCGTCAAGTAGTATTGGTTGTCGGCGGAGTCGAACAGCAGCACAAAGGGGGTGTTCACCACCCGCTGAACCGGAAAGCCCGCTACCTCACGCAGGATGGGCTGACCGTCGATGAGCACCAGCACCGCCGGCGAAGTCATGAACAGGATTTTCGGCGGCGTGTTATTGAAGTTGGCGTCGGCCTTGGCTTTCTCTACGTCGGCCAGCGCGGCCAGCAACTGATCCAGCGCGATGGTCGGTTTCGGCACGGCGGCAATCTGCTGATCCAGGACGGCGGCGAGCTGGCGTTCCTGTTCGGGGGACATCTCAGGAAACTTAAGTTTGGAAATCTTGATGTCCTGAAATTCCACCATCCGCCGGGCCGGATCGGTCACAACCCGGCTGTCGCCCCATGCCACACCGAACACCGGCGCTTTCCAACCGGTCTTTTGCACCGACACCGCAGCGCGGCCGGTGACATGGTCGCCCTGGAACGTCTCCAGTTGCGGCTGATAAACCACGATCCTTTCGTCTGGGGTCCGAGTCTCCCAGGGCCATGAATCCGGGGGGGCGGCAATGGCCGCCGCATTAACCAGGATCGCGGCGATCGGGAGCAACCAGGTGGCGCGTGATCGCTGACAACATGCGGGTTTCATGAGGGTCACCTCTATCTATCGGTGTGGGCCGCCGGGCCGGGCGCGGTTTTTCCGCCCGAAGGCGATAAACCCCGCGTCCGTTCCTGTTTTTTCGGTGCTCGCGAACGCCGTTCGGATGCGGCAGCCTCGCGAGCGATCGGGAAGACGTTATCAACTCAGACGCTTCCAGGTCAAAACCTCAACTTGAGAGGCTGGCACCGGCTTTGGCGCAACGGGACGGCACGGTGGTGCTTGCCGATCAAGGCAGTGCGGGCAGCTCGACTAATTTAGGTACGGTCATTCTAATCACCGGTAACGATTGCGACCGACAATGTTGCCGACCACCGCTCCAGTCGCGCCACCGATCGCGGCGCCAGCCCCAACGCTGCCGCCGCTCAAACCACCGATGGCCGCGCCACCGACCGCGCCGATGGCCGCGCCGCTCAGCGTGCTTTGCTCGACGGGCGTCATGTTGGCACAGCCAACGCTGAAGGCAAGGGCCGAGGCCACTATCAGATAACCGATCTTGTTCATGGGATTACCCTCTCATTTTAGCCTGGGACGGGCTGACTTCAGCGGATTAGGTTAGGCGCTGGCCTCGGCTCGACCCAATGGAGCCAGGACAATACGAATTCTGTTGGCGCCCACTGGTTGGAGTGGGCCTGATAGCGCGCGTCCCTGGTTCGCAGGGATCGACCACAGAATTTTTCGCATAAAATAGGTTCCTTCTTCGAATCCGAGGTCGTCCAGTACGGTGAAATCACCCTCTTTTGGTGGGAGCGAAAGCGGGAAGATAGCCTATTTCCCCATGGTGACCTTGACGCCGCTTACGCTCATGTTGAATTGCAGGCCCTGAGTTCGGGATTCCAGGCGCATGATTACGCCATTCTCGTTCTGCATTTCCAGACCGCCCCCGCCTCCACCCAGGGCGATGCTGGCATTCAATACGGTGTAGGTGCCGGGGAATTGCGAAAGCCTCCTCATATCGTAAACTTCCCCTACCGCGCTCGCCTTGGACGCCCCGATATTGGCGCCAACGCTCAACCCGCTGAGCTTGAAATCGTATCTTTTGCCGTGGAAAGTTAATGTGCCGTCACCAGTGCTGCCGCCCAAAATGAATCCAAACTGGGTTTCGTCGATCATCACGGTTCCGGACGGCTTTTTGGCCGTTGCGGCCAGCACCAGCCCATCGATCAACAGGGCTGCGACCAAGATGAATGCGCTAGTGGTTTTATGAGGGTTCAGCATAAGGAGTCTCCTGGATGTTTGGGGCTGAGGCGCAGATCAGCCTGCCCGTGAGAACGCGATATTGCGTCGCCTGCCTCCTATGGATGCCGCCAGCCTACGCTGAGCGAACGGCGACCGTTCGGATGCGCGCGATCGGCGGGGTGGAGATGGGATGGCTCCGGACTAGGGCCCGCCAGCATCACCCGATACCGGCGGTGCTCGCCCCTCTCAGGCGTCTTGTACCCGACAGGGGCTATCCCGCGTTACCTACTTCAGGAAATGTCTTGAGGCCAGCGATACACCACCTCGGTCGGGTGGCCGTTGGTGCTGGCCGGCAGGTTCAGGGTCCTGACCAGCGACTTGCCATCCACGTCGGCTCGAACGGTGTAGCGACCCGCCGGTAGATCGACCAGCAGGATCGGGTCGGATACGGTATTCAGCACCGTATTTCCCTTCGCGTCCTGGATTTTCACGTCGACGTCGGCCACATAATCACCGCTGCGGTCGGCAAAGGTGATCATGAGATCGTAGTGCCCGGCCGCGGCTTTCATGGCGGCGGCTTCCGGTTTGCCGATTCCGCCCGTGACAAAGGTAATACCGTTCTGGGTTTGAGCGGCTGGCGCTGAATGGGCCGATGGCCAATCTTCGTTACCCGGTCCCTGGTCGTTAAACGAATCCGCCAGGGCGGGGGTGATGCCATACAGGCCGATGATGGCGGCCAAGGCCGCCGAGACTGTGATTGGAGTTTTCATGGAATTTCCTCCACACCGTTACCGTTTCGGATTCTCCATCCCGGTTCGTCCAGTTTACCGAACCTCAAATACCTAGCTTCACGCTAGGTATTTGACCCCGCCAGCGAGACAGTAGTTCGTAGCGTGGGGATGAGATCGATTTTCATCTCCAGTATCCCTTTTTCCAAAGCCAACCGTCGGTGGTGGCGACCCACTGGCCGGGCACCCACTCCGTCATGGCGTACGGGCGCGCTTCCCAGTAACCTGGTTGCCAAACCCAGTCGTCATCACGCCAAGTCCAGTAACCTGGCATCCAAACATGCTGCGGCGATGGGGCGACCGTGACGATCTCCGCGCGCAGGGGCGGCGGCTCGGTGCGCACCGTCGGTCCATGCACGACGACATGCTCGCGTTGTATCACCATCTCCTCCTGCTGGACCGTCGTCGAAGGTCGTCTGGCGGGCGCGGGCTGCGAGAGCGCCTCGAACGACGCGCCGCCGGCCAACAGCAGACCCAGCAACGCCCCGAGGGTCGAGCCGTTACGATTAGATTGACGCATGATATTCCTCCCGTCTCGAAAGACTTACAGGTTGGGCTGGCGCCCCGCCCGTCGCCGCCCCGATTCGGGGCGGTCGATCCGCGGTGGCGTCGAAGAATTTCCGCCGACCCCACGGATATCCGCCTGCGGTTAGGGACTCAATTCCCAGTGGCCTGGCTGCCAAACCCAGCCGCCTTCGCGCTGGGTCCAGTATCCGGGCACCCAGACATGTTGCGGGGACGGAGCGCTGGCGATGACTTCCGTGCGCGGTGGCGGCGGCGGCGCATCGTGAATGATGACCGGTTCACGCATGACGACCTGCTCGTGTTGTGCCGTCGCCGGTGGCGTTACCACCACCGTCGGCGTCGGCTGCGATGGCTCGAACAGCGTGCAGCCCGCCAGCAGCAAGCCGCACGGCATCACGACCATCCAGTGATTACCAGAGAATGAATACATGGCACCTCTCCCACCCTAAAGGGTCAGCTCGCGGGATTTCACCGACCGCATCACCCCCGTGACCGCTGCTATAACCACTATCGATCAGAGCAAACGGAGCGAACGGGCCTGCGGCCCGTTTGCCGGGACGATGGTCGCCGGTGCAATCGCG
>JAVMKL010000090.1:0-5917 GCA_031732875.1 Candidatus Competibacter sp.
GCCTGATCCAGATAGACCAGCATCACCACGCCGGTTTCCGCCGCCACCCCGGCCAAGGCGATGAAGCCGACGCCGACCGCCACCGACAGGTTGTAATCCAACCAGTACAGCAACCAAATCCCGCCGAGCAGGGCGAACGGCAGGGTAGCCATGATGAGCACCGCCTCGCCCAGCCGCCCGAAGCTCAGGTACAGCAGCAGGAAGATCACCGCCAGCGTCACTGGCGCGACGACTTGCAGCTTGGCCAACGCCCGGGTCAGGTATTCGTATTGACCCGACCAGCGCAAGGAGTAGCCAGCCGGCAGTACGACCTGTTCCGCTACGGCCCTTTGCGCCTCGGCAACGAAGGAACCGATGTCGCGATCCTGAATGTCGACGTAGGTGATGCCGGTCAGTCGGGCGTTCTCGCTCTGCAACATGGCCGGACCGTCGGTGATCTTGACCGCGGCGACCTGACTCAACGGCACCGCGGCCCCGGTCGGCGTGACGATGGGTAGGGCACGCAACTGGTCCAGCGAGTCGCGCACGGCTTGCGGATAGCGCAAGTTGACCGGGTAACGTTCCAGACCCTCGACGGTTTCGGTAACGTTCATCCCACCGACGGCGGTATTGATCACCTCCTGTACGTCGCCGATGTTCAACCCCAACCGGGCTGCGGCCAGCCGGTCGATGGCCACGTCCACGTATCGGCCGCCGGCCACCCGTTCGGAATAGACCGAGGTGGCACCGGGAATGGCGCGGATCACCTGCTCGAGCCGTTCGCCGACCTGCTGGATGATCGCTGGATCGGAACCGGCTACTTTGACCCCGAGCGGAGTCTTGATGCCTGTGGCCAGCATGTTGATCCGGTTTTTGATCGGCATCACCCAGGCGTTGCTCAGGCCGGGCAACTTAACGATCCGATCCAGTTCGGCGATCAAGTCGGCGGTGGTCAACCCAGGCCGCCATTCGGCGCGCGGTTTCAACTGAATCGCCGTTTCGATCATGCTCAACGGCGCCGGATCGGTAGCGGTTTCCGCCCGCCCGACTTTCCCGAATACCCGCTGGACTTCGGGCACGGTCCGAATCAGCTTGTCGGTCTGCTGCAGGATTTCCACCGCCTTGCCGATGGCGATGGCGGGAAAAGTGGTCGGCATGTACAGCAAATCGCCCTCGTCCAGATCGGGCATGAACTCGATGCCCAGCCGGTGCAGCGGCCACCAGGCGGTCAGGGTCAACAGTCCCGCCAGCAGCACCACCGGCCAGGGGTGGCGCAGCACCAGCGCCACAAAGGGCCGATAAGCGGCGATCAGCAGGCGATTGAGCGGGTTGCGGTTCTCCGGCAGGATGCGGCCGCGCACCAGCCACCCCATCAGCACCGGCACCAGAGTGATGGACAGGCCCGCCGCCGCCGCCATCGCGTAGGTCTTGGTGTAGGCCAGCGGCGCGAACAGCCGTCCTTCCTGCGCTTCCAGGCTGAACACCGGCAGGAAACTGAAGGTGATGATCAGCAAAGAAAAAAACAGCGGTGGTCCGACTTCCGCCGACGCCTGTCGTACGATCCGCCAGCGGTCGGCGGCATCGCGGGGCTGGGCATGTTCGAGATGCTTGTGCAGGTTCTCGACCATGACGATGGCGGCGTCCACCATCGCGCCGATGGCGATGGCGATGCCGCCCAGCGACAGGATATTGGCGTTGATCCCCTGCCAGCGCATCACCGCGAAGGCGGCCAGAATGCCGGCCGGCAGGCTGATCAGGATCACCAGCGATGAACGCAGATGAAACAGGAACAGCGCGCAGACGATGACGACAACGACGAATTCCTCGACTAGCTTGTCGCGCAGGTTGGCCACCGCGCGCAGGATCAGGTTGGAGCGGTCGTAGGTCGTAACGATTTCCACGCCTTCCGGCAGCCCACGACGCAATTGATCGAGTTTGATCTTGACCGCGTCGATGGTGGTCAGGGCGTTCTCGCCGGAGCGCATCACGACAATGCCGCCCACCACTTCGCCTTCGCCATCCAATTCCGCCGCTCCGAGTCGCAATTGCGGTCCCAGCCGTACCTCGGCCACATCGCCGAGCAGGATGGGTGTGCCGGCGGGACTGACGCCGAGCGGGACGAGCCGTAAATCCTCGATCTTTTGCAGATAGCCGCGCGACCGCACCATGTATTCCGCCTCGGCCATCTCGATCACCGACCCGCCAACTTCCTGATTGGCATTCTGAATCGCCGTGCGTACCTGCGCCAGCGGCAGATTGTAGGCGCGCAGCCGGTTGGGATCGAGCATGACCTGATACTGTTTGACCATCCCGCCGACCGTGGCGACCTCGGCCACTCCATCCACCGACTGCAACTCGTACTTGAGGAACCAGTCCTGCAGGGAGCGCAGTTGGGCCAAGTCGCGGCGGCCGCTCCGATCCACAAGAGCATATTCGTAAATCCAGCCGACTCCGGTCGCGTCCGGTCCCAATGCCGGTTGCGCTTGCGGCGGCAGGCGCGGCGCGATCTGGCTCAGGTACTCCAGCACCCGCGACCGCGCCCAGTACAGGTCGGTGCCATCGGCGAAAATCACGTAGACGAAGGAATCGCCGAAGCCGGAATAGCCGCGCACCGACACCGCGCCCGGCACCGCCAGCAGGGCCGTCGCCAGCGGATAGGTAACCTGGCTTTCCACCACTTGCGGCGCCTGGCCCGGATAGCTGGTCTTGACGATCACCTGCACGTCGGACAAGTCGGGCAGGGCATCGAGCGGGATATGGCGGGCCGACCAGGCACCCCAGCCCGCCAACAGCAGGGTCGCCAGGACGACCAACAGGCGATTGTGGATGGACCAGCGGATGATGGCGCCGATCATGGCGCCTTCCTCCCCTCGCCCTGTGGGAGAGGGGCCGGGGGTGAGGGGTGTATGGCGTCGATGACGTAGCGGCCGTCCTCGCCCTCGCGAATACGAAAGCGCGCCTTGCCAGCCGGCTTCAGCCCGTCGAGCCTCACGCCTTCGACGACGGGAAAATCCATGGTCATGGCCGGCCAGTTCAAAGCCGGAATCGGATCGTGGGTTACGTTCAGGGTTCGGGAAGCCTGATCGACGGCGTTGACCACGCCATCGGTCCATAACTCGGCTTTGGGCGGCGCGCTCAGGCGCTGCAGGCTGGCGCGAATGGCGCTTTCGGAGTCAAGCAGGAACTGGGCGGAGGTGACTACCCGTTCCTCTTCCTTCAATCCCGAGCGGATTTCAACCCGCTCGCCGGCCTCGATGCCGGTTAGCACTGGTCGGGCCTCGAAGCGACCCGCGCCGAGATCGACGATCACCCGTTGTTCCGACCCCGTGCGGATCAGTGCCTCGCGTGGGATGGCGAGCACCTTGGCGCGCGGCGTGGCTTGGATGACCACATCGGCGAACATGTTGAACTTGAGCCGATCCCCGGGATTGGGGAACCGCAGCCGGGCGCGCAGGGCACGGGTCTTGGGATCGACGTCCGGGTAGATGTACTCCACCGTGCCATTCCAGACTTCTCCAGGGGCGTGCGGCAACCGTACCTCGGCCTTCTGACCGACCACCAGCCACCCCGCCTGCTGTTCGAACACTTCGACCTTGACCCAGACGGTCGAGGTATCGGCCAGAGTCATCAGTTCCATTTCCGGAGTGACGTACATGCCTTCGCGGATGTTGAGCGCCGAGACGATACCGTCCCGTCTGGCGTACACCGCGGTCATTTGTCCGACCTTCCTTTCCTTTTCCAACTGCTGGATTTGGCTTTCCGGCACTCCCAGCGCCAGCAACCGGTCGCGGGCGGAAACTTTCAGCGATGGCTGGATGCCCTCGAGTGCCTGAAGGTATTCCTTCTGGGCGTTGACCAGATCGGGCGCGTAGACTTCCAGCAACAAGTCGCCCTGCCGCACCCGTTCGCCGAGAGTGCGAACCTTCAGGTTTTCCACCCAGCCGCTGGCGCGCAAGTGAACGTGGCTGAGCGCGTGCTCGTCGTAATCGAGGTAGCCGACGGTCTCGATCCGCCGGCTGAGATCGCCGCGCTCGACCGGCGCGGTGCGTACGCCCAGGTTGTTGACCACTTCCGGCGCGATGCGGATGCCGGAAGTATCATCGGTCTTCCCGCCGTCGGCGAAGACCGGGATGTAATCCATGCCCATGTCGTCCTTGGCCGGCGTGTCCGAAAAGATGGCCGGATTCATCGGATGGCGGTATTTGACCGGCTTGCGCTCGGCGGGCGGGGCGGCGATCTCTCCACCCCGCCCGCTCTCCATGGAAGGAGAAGGGTAGAGATTGAGATGGTTAAACCAGGGTTGCAGGCGGGGCGCCAGCAGCACGCCAGCACCGAACAGCAGGATGGCGAGAAGGGTCGCCAGCAGGATTTTCATGATGTTCGGGTTCCTTGAAGGCATTGCAGGAACCCGGTTGGTCCCCTGATTCGGGGACTGGGAAGTCGTGTGGAAAGTTCCGCCGCCTTTCGACGGCATGGCGATTTCATCCGCCAGTAAGGTTCATGTGGCGCAGGATGACCGGCTGACCGCCAAGCCGGAAATCATGACCGCGCGGCTTGATGGCCATGGCCGCAACGATGGCTTGTTTCAGCCGCTCGCGGTCGCCGGGATGAGCCCGCAGAACGTGGCGTAAATCCACCGAGTGCTCCTGTCCCAGGCACAGCAGCAAACGGCCCTCGGCCGTGACCCGTACCCGGTTGCAGTCGCCGCAAAAATTGTGACTGTGCGGCGAAATGAAACCGATGCGGCTGTCGGTTCCCGGAACGCGGAAATAGCGGGATGGCCCGCCGGTGGTTTCGGTGGTGGGGGTGAGGGCGAACACCTGCTCCAGATCGGCGCGGACAGCATCGCTGGAGTAGTAGGCCTCGGCACGGTCGCTGTCGCCGATGACGCCGAGCGGCATCTCCTCGATGTAACTGATGTCCAGCCCGTTGTCGATCGCGTAACGCGCGAGATCGGCCACCTCGTCGTGGTTGCGGTTCTTCAGAATCACGGCGTTCAGCTTGATCCGGCTAAAGCCGGCGGCTCGCGCCGCCCGGATACCGCGTAACACCGGCTCCAGTTCGCCAACTCGGGTAATGCGTTTGAAGCGCTCCGGATCGAGGCTGTCCAGGCTGACGTTGAGGCGCGCTACACCGGCGACCTTGAGATCGACGGCCATGCGTTCCAGTTGCGAACCGTTGGTGGTCAACACCAGCTCCGCCAGTCCGTGCCCGCGCAACCGGCCCAGCTCCTGGATCAACCAGAGGACGTTGCGCCGCACCAGCGGCTCGCCACCGGTGATGCGGATTTTTCGCACGCCCAATTCGACGAAAGCCCGGCCCAGATCCGCCAATTCCTCCAGCGTCAGGACGCGGGCGCGGGGCAGGAAATTCATCCGCTCGTTCATGCAATAAACGCAACGGAAATCGCAGCGGTCGGTCACGGAGAATCGGACATAGTTCACGCGCCGGTCAAAGCGATCCACCAACGGCTCGGCGGCGGAGAGCCAATCACCGGGCAATATATGCACGCTGGATACCTCGAAGCAGGGTGGAACAGGGGCAGATCGCATCTCACCATACCAGAACCATTGGAGGGAGTATTTCGGTACGACGAGATACCTCCTTGGAGGGGGTAACGGCTGAATGGTTGCCATGGAGAATGATCGATGGTCGCCCGCTTCCGGTTTCGATCCCGCCAGACCCGTTTTTGGGGACGTTTGATATCGGCCACGACTGGAATGATAGCGTTGATCGGTTGATTTTTGCCCATCGAACCCATTAATGGGAAAGGTTGGGTCGTTGCGGCGCTTTGAGTTCGAACGTCTTTTTTTGGGATTCGAAAAGACGACCACGACGCTCGTTTAAGAACGTTTAAAGATGTTTAAAGATGTTTAAAGAATGTTTAGTATGCAATTTTGCTTTTAAAAACATGTTATTGTAACACTATATGTCCCCG
>JAVMKL010000090.1:6017-6094 GCA_031732875.1 Candidatus Competibacter sp.
TTTATGGGATGTAATGTCCCCGTTTATGGGATGTAATGTCCCCGTTTATGGGATGTAATGTCCCCGTTTATGGGATG
>JAVMKL010000091.1:0-33995 GCA_031732875.1 Candidatus Competibacter sp.
GCAATCGGATCACGTGCGGCGACACGCTCACGGGGCGGTCAAAATGGTAGGCAGTCTGATGATGCAGTGCAACGCGTATGGCCATGGCCGATCCTTAGGGACTGTTTTGCGGTCTTTGTAGAAAGTGGCGACAAATGATCGCATGGTTCATGCAATTTCGATGCAACCCATGGATATCGATCAGAACAAGGACCGAAATCAATTCGCGCGAGTTCCAGCCCCAAGGCAGGGCACAATCGAAATCCAATGCACCAACATCAGGCAAAACCGCAGGCCCACATACCTTGGAGCCTGCCTTGGGGTAACGAAAACAGTGCTCTTTTCCAACGACTCACCGGCTAAATACATCTTTGGCGCGGATATTGCTCAAGCCGGAAAACCCAATGCCTGCGCACTCCCCAAACGTCATGCCCGCGCGGAGAATTAAGGAATGACCATCAACTGGCAACAGTATGCTGCTCCCGGCTGTTACGACGAACTCATCGACAACGGTTCGGGACCCCGCCCCGCCGCCAGTGCCCTGTGCGAATACCTGGCATCCCTGAGCGACGAGGACCTGCGCGAGCGCAAGACCGCCGCCGAACTCGCCATCCTGGTCATGGGCATCACCTTCACCGTCTATACCGAGGGCGGCAGCATCGACCGGGCCTGGCCGTTCGACATCGTGCCGCGCATCATCCCCAAGTATGAATGGGATCGGACCGAAGCCGGTCTGAAACAGCGGGTGCAAGCGCTGAACCTGTTCATCGACGACCTCTACCACGACCAGAAAATCATCCGGGACGGGGTGTTTCCCGCCGAGGTGCTGGCGCAGTCGGTCAACTTCCGGCCACAGTGCGTGGGCGTCAACCCCCGCCACCGCGTCTGGGCGCACATCTGCGGTTCGGACCTGGTGCGCGACAAGGATGGCACGATCTACGTGCTGGAGGACAACCTGCGGGTGCCCTCCGGCGTGTCCTACATGCTGGAAAACCGAGTGGTCACCAAGCGGGTATTCCCCGAATTGTTCGAGCACCAGCGCATCCAGCCGGTGGACGACTACACGCTGCGCCTCTACGACATGCTGGCCTCGCTGTCGCCCCGGCCCGGCGATCATCCGACCGTGGTGGTGCTCACTCCCGGCATCTACAACTCGGCCTATTTCGAGCATTCCTATCTCGCCCAGCAGATGGGCGTGGAACTGGTGGAAGGTAGCGACCTGGAGGTCGGCGACGACGATTGCGTCTACATGCGCACCATCGAGGGACTGGAGCGGGTAGACGTGATCTACCGGCGCATCGACGACCTGTTCATGGACCCCGAAGTATTCCTGCCCGACTCGGCGCTCGGCGTGCCGGGGTTGATGCGGGCCTGGCGCAAGGGCAACGTGGCGCTGGCCAACGCGCCGGGCGCGGGCGTGGCCGACGACAAGGTCGTCTACGCCTTCGTGCCGGAGATCATCAAGTACTACCTCGATCAAGATCCCCTCATCGCCAACGTGCCGTCTTTTCTGTGCATGCGGGAGAAGGATCGGAAATACGTGTTGGCCAACCTGGACAAGCTGGTGGTGAAGCCGGCCAACGAATCCGGCGGTTACGGGATGATGGTCGGGCCGCACGCCACATCGGCCGAGCACAAACGCTTCGCCAAATTAATCCAGAAAGATCCACGCAATTACATGGCCCAACCCACCCTGGCGCTGTCCACCTCGCCGACGCTGTGCGACAACAATCTGATGGAACCACGCCACGTGGACCTGCGGCCGTTCATTCTCTCCGGCGGCCCCCCGACCTACGTGACCACCGGCGGACTGACCCGCGTGGCTCTGAAAAAAGGCTCCTTGGTCGTCAATTCCTCGCAGGGCGGGGGGAGCAAGGATACCTGGATCGTGGATACGGAGGGTCTCTAACATGCTGTCACGCGTCGCCCAGAACATCTATTGGATGGCCCGTCAAATCGAGCGGGCCGAGGACACCGCCCGCCTGATCAACGTCAACGCCAATCTGCTGCTGGATTTGCCGCGCAACACCACCTTCGGCTGGTTGCCATTGATCTTCATCGTCGGCGCCGAGAAGCTCTTCTTCGAAAAAGACCCGAACCGGCTGGCCGACGAGACCAACGTGGTCAAATTTCTGATCAGCGATCGCGACCACCCCAGTTCGATCATTTCCAGCCTGGCCGCCGCCCGCGAAAATCTGCGCACCACTCGCGATACCGTGCCACAGGAAGCCTGGGAGCAGATTAACGGCTTGTATATCTACGCCCGCGATCACGTACCCAGCCGGCGCGGTCGCTTCGAGTTCCTGCGCCGCGTCATCCACGGCGCGCAGCAAATCGGTGGCCTGCTGGCCGGCGCGATGAGCCGCACCTCCGCCTACGATTTTGTCCGACTGGGCCATTATCTGGAACGCGCCGACATGACGACCCGCATTCTGGACGTGCGTTCGGGCAATCTGCTGTCGCATGTCGGTCAGATCCAGACCCAAACCCAAACCCAAACCGTCGCCATTGAAAAGGAGGAGCAGGATCCGTTCGAGAGCATTCAGTGGATGAGCGTGCTGAAATCGCTCAGCGCCTACCAGATGTACCGCCAGCAGGTACGAGTGCGGGTCAGCGGGCCGGACGTGCTGAAGTTCCTGTTGCAGGATGAATACTTCCCGCGCGCCGTGGCCTTCTGCCTGCGGCAGTTGGAAATCTGTCTGCGCAAGCTGCCCCGCAACGACGCGTCACTAGCCGCCCTCGCCTGCATCAAGCAAAAGCTGAATGCGGCGGCAGTGCCGGAACTGGCCCATGGAGGGTTGCATGATTTCATCGACGAGGTGCAAATCGGCTTCGGCGAACTGCACGATCAAATCGCCGCCGCCTACTTTTCCCACTAGCTCGTTCCCCGAACCGGCCCGCCGCCGCCTGGTTTAGGAACACCCGCCGCATCGGCTCTCACCGGTGCTTTTTTTTGGAAATCAATTGCCAATTATGGAGAAGGCTTGCATGATTTTATCGACGAGGTGCAAGTCGGCTTCGGCGAACTGCATGATCGAATCGCCGCTGCCTACTTCGCCCATTGGCTCGTTTCCTGAGCCGGCCCGGCCCGCTACTGGCCGGTTTAGGAACACCCCTCGCATCGGCTCTCGCCGGTGCTTTTTTTTGGAAATCAATTGCTAATTATGGAGGCTGAACCATGTCTGATTTAGTTAATCGTCGGTTTTTTGTCAAACTCGGCGTAATGGGCCTTGCCGCGGTGCCTTTAGGTAACCTGCTGATGGGCAAGCCTGCACAAGCGGCCTCAGCACAACGGGAGGGTTCCAAGGACATACCGAAAATGCCTGTGGATGATGGCCAGGCCAAGGCGCTCTACTATGTAGAGAATGCCACCAAGTCGCCCTTCCGGAAAAGCGATGTTCAGTTCTGTCATAACTGCATGCTTTACAGTGGCCAGGAAGGCGCGGCATGGGGACCCTGTGCTATCTTCTCCTACAGAAAAAACGATGACAATCAAGCATTTTTGGTCAGCGCCAGCGGATGGTGCAGGTCATGGGGGCCCAGATCCGCCTGAATTCCATCAGTTCTGTCTCCCATTGCAAGCCGGCTTGATGCCGGCTTGTGGAATATGTGTCGCGCTGGCCCTTGCGCCAGCGTTTTTTCGCATTGCAGCACCGCCCCCCCTTCCCCGACAATACGCCGCACAATATCCAAGGCACCAGGGGAATCACCGTGGCTTACCAGCATCGTTATCTGGACGGCAGCCCGCTCGACTTGCCGGCCGGCAAGATCGTCTGCATCGGTCGCAACTACCTCGAACACATCCGCGAACTGAACAACGCGGTCCCGGAAACGCCCATTCTGTTCATGAAACCGGCCACCGCGCTGGCCGGACTGGACGAACCGATCCACCTGCCGGTCGGACGGGGTGAGTGCCATCACGAAGTGGAACTGGCGGTGCTGGTCGGCCGGGAGTTGCGGAATGCCGGCGCCGAAACCGCCCGCCAGGCCGTGACCGGTTACGGCATCGCCCTGGATCTGACCCTGCGCGACGTGCAGAACGAACTGAAGAAGAAAGGCCATCCCTGGGAAACTGCCAAGGCCTTCGACGGCTCCTGTCCATTGTCACCCTTTCTCAAACCCGAGGCGTTGCCCGATCCCCAGGCGACCGATCTGGCACTGCGGGCGAATGGAGAATTGCGCCAGCAGGGCAACACCCGGCAGATGATGGTCGGTATCTTCGAACTCATGGCCCATATCTCCACTCACTTTACCTTGCAGCCCGGCGATGTGGTGTTGACCGGCACCCCCGCCGGGGTCGGACCCTTACGATCCGGCGACGAACTGATCCTCATCCTGGCCGGACACGAGTTCGCCGCCCGCGTGGCTTGAGCCCCGCCTTCCCTCACCCCCACCCTCTCCCGGCGGGAGAGGGCGTTTCCGCACCGGCTCCGAACCGCGACGCCATGAACGTTCTCATCGTTTACGCCCACCCGAACCCGCGCAGCTTCAACTGGGCCATTCTGGAGGCGATCGACTCCACTCTGCGCGAGCGGGGCCATGCCATCCGCATCCACGATCTTTATCAGATGCAATTCCGGGCAGTGCTGGACAGCGAGGATCTGCTACGCAACTGGCGCGGCGATTTGCCGGTGGACACACGCCGGGAACAGGACGCCATTCGCTGGGCGCGGGGGCTGGTGTTCGTCTACCCGATCTGGTGGTTCGGCCCGCCGGCCATTCTGAAAGGCTGGATCGACCGGGTATTCACACGCAAGTTCGCCTTCGATTTCGGTCCCGAGGGCATGAAGGGCCTGCTAACCCATGAAAAAGCATTGATTATCAATACATTGGGCGGAGACGAGGCGACCTACCAGCACGAGCGCTGGCACGAACTGCTGGTCCGGCCGATGGCCGAAGGCATCCTGGGTGCCTGCGGAATCCGCAACGTCGTCTATCGGGTATTCTACCAGGTGCCGACGGTTTCCCTCGCCGAACGACAGGCGATGCTGGATGAGGTGCGCGCGCTGGCGACGGCGTTCTGAGGAACGACCCGCCGTCCGCAATCGGCTCGTCCCCTCCGATCCGTCAAGGCAAATCAGGCAACGCCGAATCGTCGGTCAAGGCCAGCATCGCATCGATGAGCCGGTCCGGCTCGCGAACCCCGCCAAAGGTCATCAGCATTCGCGCCTTGGCGATCAGTTCGACGGGCGACAACGGCGCTTCGGGATCGCCCTTGGCATGGGTCCGCCGCACCGTCACCCGCTCGCCCCCGCGCACCGTCACCGTCACCGCGCTGCCCCAAGCCCGCGGATAGGCCGACGCGTAGGGTTCCGCCACCCGCATGCTCGTCCGTTCCCGCAAATCGGCCAGCTCCGCCCGATCCGGCGCGGTGAAGGCGTTGAAATCCACGTTCTCCCGCGCCAGTGCCGCCGCCACGCAATGCTGGAGCGAGAATTTGGCCTCATAGTCGCTCTGCGGCATCGGACGGTCGCAGACTTCCAGCGCCGCCGGATAGGTTTCCACCTCGATCTGCTCGATGGTGCCGGCCACGATGCGATGGCGCAGTTCGTGGGCGGCGTCGATCGCCGGATGGGTGTGCCGGCAGGACGGCCATGGTTTGATCGAAGTTCGCAGCAGTTGCCAGGGACCGTCCGGGTCGCGCGTCACCGCGCCGGGGTCGGCATCGGGGCAGGTCGCGGTGAACCAGCCCTTGGCGCCTTCCAGAATCGACGGCGGCCCAGTGAAACCGAACCGCGCCAGATCCGCCGCCAGCACCCCCGCCTCCGCCGCCCGCCCGGCGTGCAGGTGCTTGGTCATGGTCCCCGCCTCCAGAAACTGCCAAAGCCCGGAAGACTGGGTACCAGCGTTGCCCAAGGCGTGAACCGTGGCCGGTGCGTCGAGTTGCAGCAACGCCGCCGCCGCCATGGCCGAACCGTAGGGACCACAGGTGGCGGTGTTGTGCCAGATCCGGTAATGGGACGGCCCCACCGCCATCCCGACGCGGGTTGTCGCTTCGAACCCCCACAGCACCGCCTTGAGCATGGCGTGGCCGCGGATGCCCTCCCGGGCCGCCACCGCCCATGCCGCGGGAACCACCACGCATCCCGGATGCACCACCGAGGCCCGGTGCAGATCGTCGGTTTCCAGAATGTGGGTCAGCGCCCCCAGCAGAAAGGCGCCGCGCGCGGCATCGGTCGCGGCGGTCGCGCCGGCCCAGCGCAGCAGAATCGCTCCCGGCTCGGTCGCTCGACCCGCCAGTGCGTTCGCCATCGCATCCAGCGTCAGCAGGGCCGCCTGCTCCAGATCGGTCGGCGCGACCGGCTTGGCGGCGATCAGTTCGGTCAACTGTTGGGTCAGCGTCGATTCGCGCATCTCCATTATTCCTCCTTCGGACAGAAAATTCCGAACACACAGGGATTTTGATAACGAGCGCACGAGGCGATTTCGCTCGATCGCAACCGCCGCCGCTGGCGCGCTGGGATAATGGACGCCCCGTTCTGGAGAACGAGCTATTCGTCGGAGGAATTTTACCAACTTCTCCTCGACCGACTTGACCTGATTTCAATCAATTAACAATATAGTATTTAAAATTAATTACTTATATTATTTGTATCCAGCTTTGCACGCCGTTCCGGCGGGGGACACCTTTCGTGATTCAGTCTTGAATATATATAAATTATTCATATAAAAATCATTATATATTATTTTTAATAATAAATTGACCAACTTACCATCTATCTCGATTGTCATTAGTAGGCCGGCTTGCCGGGGTTTGAACCCCGGCTTTTTCAGCGAACCTTCGGGGCCCGCGCGCTGGCGCGGAACAGGCGCGGTGCTTGGGCGGCATAACCATCCGCCCTTTTTTCCGAAACGGCATTATCGAGGAGATCCATCATGTCGCTCGCCCAACTCGTCGCCCATTTCAACCATCAGTTCCACCGGGCGGAGCGGTCTTCAGCGCAGGCACCCTTCGCCCTTGAGGAAGGCGCCGCAGTGGCCAGCTTCTACGGCATGCGATTGGAAAGCGCCTTCGAAACCCTTCTCGATCCATCCGGTCGCGTGCTCGGGCACCAGGCCGAACTCAAGGCCTTCAGCCCGCGCGGCAAGAGCGTTTCCCCTCGCGCGCCCTACGCCGTCGCGCTCGACGAGGACTCCATCGTCCATCTGGATCGGCTGATCCGTACGCTCCACGCGCTCAACGCTATCGGCCGGGGGTTGACCGAACTGCTCTTTCTGGAGGTTCATCCCTGGCATATCGCCCGGGTATCCGACGATCACGGCGCGGTGTTCGAGAGGATTCTAGTTGACTGCGGCCTGTCGCCCCGGGACATCATCCTGGAAATCGCCGAAGCCGTCACTCAGGACGCCGATCACCTGGCAAGGGCCATCACCAGCTTCCGAAGGCGGGGGTTCGGCATCGCCCTGCACCAGCGCGGTATCGATCAACGGGATCTGGAGCGCCTTCTGGCTCTGCGACCGGATATCGTCATGTTGGGACGCGAGCACCTGCTGGCGGCGGAAGCCAGTGCCGATGCCGGGCGCGAACTCGCCAGCCGGGTCCAGCGGATCAAGCAGCGAAACCTGCGGGTTTTCCTGCACGGCGTCACCACCGAACATCAGGTGCAAATCGCCTGCTGGGTCGGCGCCGATGGCTATCAGGACAGCGTCCGCCATCCCGTCGAGGAGACGACCGTCGTCATCGTCCCGGGTTTGGGCGATTCCGGTCCGGACCATTGGCAAACCCGCTGGGGTCGGGATCACCCGGCGTACCGGCGGGTCCGCCAGCGGAACTGGCACCAGCCGGAAGTCGGCGAATGGATCGACACCCTGGATCGAGAAATCCGCCGCGCGCCCAGCCCGGTGATCCTGGTGGGCCACAGCCTCGGCTGCATCACCATCGCCGAGTGGGCCACGCACCGTTGGGCCGACATCCGGGGGGCCTTGCTGGTGGCGCCCGCCGATACCGACCGGCGGCCCTTTTTCGATGGGGTACCGCTGCGCCCCCTGCCGTTCCCGAGCTTTCTCGTCGCCAGCGAGAACGATCCCCACCTCGAACTGGAGCGGGCCAAGCTGTTCGCGCGGCAGTGGGGCAGCCGCTTTATCAACATCGGTCGAGCCGGTCACATCAACGTCGAGTCGGGATTTGGGCCATGGCCGGAAGGGGAAACCCTGCTCGCCGAACTGCGCGCCGGCCTCTTGCCCCCGCCCGTCGAGTCGCCGCCGATCCTCGCCGCGAGCGAAGCAGTTTAATGAGGCCGGAATCGTTTCGCACTCGGCTTCGAGAAGCAACCCGGGTGGAAAAGAATCGGCGACCGGTACGGTCTCAGATCCCGGCACCGCCATCGAACACTTCGCTGCGCCCCTGCGCCAGCGCGGTGGCAGCCACCGAGGAACTGGCGTTGCGCACGATGGCCTCGTTCAGTTCCGGATTGCACAACTCGATGAACCGATAAACGAAATTGCGCAGGAACTGGCCCCTGCGGACAGCGATCCAGGTAATGTTTTTCTCGAACAGGTGGTTGCAGTCCAGCAGGCGCAGTCCCACGTCTTTCAGCGGGTGATAGGCCACCGAGGCAATGATGCCGATGCCGAGCCCCAGCTCGACATAGGTCTTGATCACGTCGGCGTCCAGTGCCGAAAGCACGATGTCGGGCACCAGCCCTGCCCGGGCGAAGGTGGCGTCGAGCCGGGTCCGGCCGGTAAAACCTTCGTGGTAGGTGATGATCGGATGTTCCACGATGGCGTCCAGCGCGAGCGGGGCTTGCGAAACGAGCGGGTGATCGTCTGGGACGATCACCCCGTGATGCCAATCGTAAAAGAGAAAAGTCGCGAGTTCGTCCACGCTGGCCAGCGATTCAGTGGCAATGCCGATGTCGGCCTCGCCGGCCAGCAGCATCGCGGCGATCTCGGCCGGACTGGCCTGGTGGAGCGCCAGGTGGACCTTGGGAAAAGCGGCCTTGAATCGCCCGACCACCGGGGGTAATGCGTAGCGCGCCTGGGTGTGGGTGGTGGCGACGCGAAGCTTGCCCTGGTCGCGATTGGAAAACTGTTCCGCAAGCTGGCGGATGTTCCTGGCGTCCAGCAGCATGCGCCGGACGATCTCGACTACTTCTCTGCCCGGCTCGGTGAGTCCCAGCAGTCGCTTGCCCCGCCGGACGAACAGTTCGATGCCGAGTTCGTCCTCCAGGTCCTTGATGTGCTTGCTCACCCCGGACTGCGAGGTGAACAGCGCATTGGCGACCTCGGTCAGGTTGAAGTTGCAGCGCACCGCTTCCTGGATGATGCGCAGTTGCTGAAAATTCAAATTCCCTCTCCATCAAGGCCGAGCCACGCGCTCGCACGACAATTCCACTTCGTAAAAACGGCTGGAGTCGAAGTCTAAAAACGAATGGCGATCATTGAAAATAATCTATTGCGAAATCCTTATGCATTTTCCTGCAATGATGGAAGTCGTTCTTAAATTCATGAGCTGAATTTCATCAGCAGTTTTTATTCTTTTGAGTTTGAACCCGCCCGCGCTATAACCTCATTCTTCTTGAGAATTGCAGGGCCAAGGGCCGGATGAAAACATGGTTGCCGATTTAACAGAATCCGTCTCCCGCCTTCAGGCCGTCGTCGAACGCTGCTTGCCTTGTCTGATCGCGTGCAGTGGAGGCATCGACAGCCTGTTGCTGGCGACGCTCGCGCATCGCTGGGCCGCGGGTCGGACGGTCGTGGTCCACGCCATCGGGCCGGCGGTTCCCGAGGCGGCGACGCAACGGGTGCGCGACTGGGCCAGCCGCGAAGGCTGGAATCTGCGCGTGATCGACGCGGGCGAATACGACGACCCCCGGTATCGGGCCAATCCCGTCGACCGCTGTTATCACTGCAAGTCTCATCTGTACGGAGCCTTGTCCGCGCTGCGGCGGGCACTGACCCCGCCGGAGGGCACGCTCCTCAGCGGCGCGAATTGCGACGACCTGCACGAATACCGGCCCGGCCTCCGGGCGGCGGCGGAAGCGAGCGTCGTGCATCCCTTCGTCGAAGCCGGGATCGGCAAAAACGACATCCGGCAAATCGCCCGCGCCCTCGCGCTCCCATTCGCCGATCTGCCCGCCTCCCCCTGTCTGGCCAGCCGGTTCTACACCGGCACGCCGGTGGCGGCGGACGTACTGCGCGCCGTGGATCGGGCGGAGCAGGTTATTCGAACCCTGACCGGCATCCGCGTCGTCCGTTGCCGGATCCGGGACGACTGGATGTGGATCGAGACCGAGGCGGCGGACCGGGCCGCGATCGACCGGCGGGTATTGGAGGAGGTCGAGAGCGTCGTTCGCGCCGAAACCGCGAAGATCGCCCGCGTCGTGCTCGATCCCACTCCCTACGCCTCGGGACGCGCGGTCCGTGCGGTCGGCGGAGCGTAAACCAGGCGCGGCCACCTCCGAATACTCAGAAGTCTGTACGAAAATTCCCCTCTCCCTGTGGGAGCGGCGCGGTCGTTCGGCGAGCGGGGGGCGTCAGCCCCCTGTTTCCCGGAACGCGGCAAGGCATCGGTGATCTCGGCGGGCGCGGAAACAGCGGACTCACGTCCGCCGCTCGCCGGCGACCACAAGACGGTATCGGCTGGCGCGGCGTCGTGGGTTCGGGTAGCTGTTAATCTCGTAGCGCACCCCCACTTCCGGCAATGTTCTACCACGCGGATCAACATCCAAATTCGACGCTGACGCGATTAATTTCGCAGTATTATCTATACCGCATTTTGACTTTAGCCAGAACCCCGCTTATCATTTTTAAATGCAGTATTTTGGATGATGCATTTTCCTCACTCGTGTTGCCGCATGAAGAAGCGACTGCTTGATATCGCGGAATTCCGCATGGGTTACCAGTTTCGGGGGAAGGTGAAGCCCGACCCGGCCGGGACCGTTCGCGTCGTGCAGATCAAGGATATCGACTCCGACTTGCGGATTCGCGTGGCGGACCTGGTGACGGTGACCCTCGACCGACCGGAGCCGTACCGTATCCAGGTCGGCGACGTGCTGTTCCTGGGACGCGGGCATCGGCTTTACGCCGTCCTGGTTCCCGAGGTGGAGCCGAACACCATCGCCACCGGCTACTTCTTCATCCTCCGGCCGAATCCCCGCGCGGTGCTGCCGGCGTATCTCGCGTGGTCGCTGAACCAGCCGGACTTTCAGGAATCGCTGCGGCCGTTTCACCGGGGCAGCCACGTTCCGATGGTCTCCCGCACCGACGTGGAGGAGCTGCGAATCGAGGCGCCGCCGCTCGACGTGCAACAGCGGATACTGACGCTCAACGGCTTGCTGGATCGCGAACGCCGCCTGTGCGCGGCGATTTTGGAGAAGCGCCGCCTGCTCGCGTGGGCTGTTTCCCGGAAGTTGATGCGAGAAACAGGGGACTTACGTCCCCCGCTCGCCAATAAGGACGATTGACATGGCCAACGGTTTTAATCAGGACGAAATCAACGCGATTGTCTGGAAGGCGTGCGATACCTTCCGGGGCGCCGTCGATCCGTCCGAGTACAAGAACTACATCCTCACCATGCTGTTCCTGAAATACCTGTCCGATCTGTGGAAGGACAAGCAGCGGGAATTGCACGACAAATATCAGGGCGACCCGGAACGCATCAAGCGGGCGCTGAATCGCGAGCGCTTCGTCGTGCCCGACGAGTGCGATTTCGATTACCTCTACGCCCATCGCGACGCCCCGAACGTCGGCGAACTCATCAACGTGGCGTTGGAGAGGATCGAGGACGCGAACAAGGCCAAGCTGGAAAACGTCTTCCGCAACGTGGATTTCAACTCCGAACCGGCCTTGGGGCAGACCAGGGAACGGAATCGGCGGCTGAAGCATTTGCTGGAAGATTTCAACGATGCGCGGCTCGACTTGCGGCCCTCGCGGGTCGGGCACCGCGACGTGATCGGCGACGTGTACGAGTACCTCATCGGCCAGTTCGCCGCTGGAGCGGGCAAGAAGGCCGGCGAGTTCTACACGCCGCCGGAAGTTTCCACGCTGCTGGCGAAGCTGGTCCAGCCGAAGGCGGGCGACCGCATCTGCGACCCGGCCTGCGGTTCCGGCTCGTTGCTGATTCGCGTCGCCCGGGAGGTGAAGGACGCGGACGGCCAGCCGAGCAGGAATTTTTCGCTGTTCGGCCAGGAATCGAACGGCAGCACCTGGGCGCTCTGCCGCATGAATCTGTTCCTGCACGAGCAGGACGCCGCCCGCGTCGAGTGGTGCGACACGATCACCAATCCCAAGCTGGTCGAGGATCGCTCGCTGATGAAGTTCGACGTGGTCGTCGCCAATCCGCCGTTTTCGCTCGACAAGTGGGGGGCCGATTTCGCCGGTCACGATCCGCACAAGCGGTTCTGGCGCGGCATTCCGCCCAAGAGCAAGGGGGATTACGCCTTCATCACCCACATGATCGAGATCGCCCTCGCCGACGATGGCCGCATCGGGGTGATCGTGCCGCACGGCGTGCTGTTCCGGGGCGGCTCGGAAGGGCTGATCCGGCAGAAGCTGATCGAGGAGAACCTGCTCGAAGCGGTGATCGGCCTGCCGGCGAATCTCTTTTTCGGCACCGGCATCCCGGCGGCGATCCTGATTTTCCACAAGGGCCGCAAGACGACCGACGTGCTGTTCATCGACGCCAGCCGGGAGTTTGCCGACGACAAAAAGCAGAGTCGGCTGCGCCCGGAGGATATCGAGAAGATCGTCGGCGTTTATCGGACGTTCAACAGCGTGCCGAAATACGCCTACCGGGCCAGGCGGAAGGAGATTGAGGAGAACGAGTTCAATCTCAACATCCCGCGCTATGTGGATACGTCGGAGGAGGAGGCGGAAATCGACATTGCAGCGTTGCAGGCGGAGATTGAGAGGCTGGAGGCGGAGCTTGCGGAGACGCGGGAGGAGATGAAGCGGTTTTTGAGTGAGTTGGGAGTTGGATGATGAGGGCTGCACCTGACAATTGGGAGCGAACAACAGTTGGCAACCTTTGTTCATTTGAAAGTGGTACTGGATTTGGCCCTTCTGACTGGGCTAAATCTGGACTGCCAATCATCCGCATTCAAAATCTGAATGGTTCCCAAGAATTTAACTACTTCGCAGGCGATCCTGATCCTTCGTGGATTGTCGAACCAGGTGAATTACTCTTTGCTTGGGGAATTACTCTTTGCTTGGGCAGGAGTCAAAGGCGTTTCGTTTGGCCCCACGATCTGGCATGGAGAAAGGGGAGTCCTGAACCAGCACATTTATCGGATTCGCCCAGCGAACGACGTTGAACTTGATTGGCTCTACCTCCAACTCTTGCACGTAACAGCTTCGATTGAAGCAAATGCTCACGGTTTCAAGAGCAGCCTCGTTCACGTCAGGAAAGCAGATATTACAGGTCAGGTGTGTTTCCGTCCTCCAGTCAGCGAGCAAAAAGCAATCGCATCAGTAGTAACAACCTGGGATCGCGGCATTCGGCAGTTGAGCGACCTGATCGCCGCCAAGCTCCGCTTCAAGCAGGGACTGATGCAGCAACTTCTGACCGGCGGGCGGCGGTTCCCGGAGTTTACCGATGACTGGGATCGTAGGTCGATTGGATCGTTTTTGGTGGAGAGCCGCATTCCAGGGACGCACGGTGCGGAAGCGAAGAAGCTCACAGTGAAACTCTATGGCAAGGGTGTGATTCCGAAGACAGAGACGAGAGCAGGCAGCATAGCAACCAAGTACTACCGGCGAAAAGCGGGGCAGTTCATTTACAGCAAACTCGATTTCCTCAACGGTGCCTTCGGAATTATCCCAACCGAACTCGATGGATTTGAATCTACGTTGGACCTTCCCGCTTTCGATATCAGTGATTCAGTCGATCCTGATTGGTTTCGCTTCTTCGTCGTCCGCGAGAGCTTTTACAAGAATCTGCTCGGACTTGCTAATGGGGGGAGAAAAGCTCGTCGTGTGAATCCAGATGACTTGCTCAAAGTCTCAATCCCCTTTCCTGCAAAACCGGAACAAAGCAGGATAGCCGACATGCTGAACACCGCCGACCGTGAAATCGACTTGTTGAGAAAGAAGCTGGACGCCCTCAAAACGCAGAAAAAGGGCCTGATGCAGAAGCTACTGACGGGACAGGTGAGGGTGGCGAGCGGGGGACGTTAGTCCCCTGTTTCTCGTTTATCCGGGTAACGCCAAATAGATCGAGAGGGCTTGGTGATGAGTGACATGCGCGAGAATTTGAATGAAAACAGCGGGCTGACGCCGGTCGCCCACCAAGGAAACAGCGGGCTGACGCCCGCCGCTCGCCTACCAGACCGCTACTGGTTCCTGACGTGGACCACCTACGGAACGTGGTTACCAGGTGATGATCGCGGGTTCGTGAGTAACATTGATCGCGGCGATGGCAAAGGACATCGTCTGAATATTCCAGGTACCGAACCGGCCGGCAAAATGCGCGGCTTGGAAAGCATGGCGCGCAATATGATGACAGGGCCGCCGGTCTTTCTGATATTGGAACAGGCGACTGCGTTACTCGATCAGCTTCGCGAAACGGCCACCTACCGAGGTTGGGAACTGATCGCGGTCGCCATCATGCGCAATCATGTTCATGTCGTCGTCGGTGTCCCCGGTGACCCGGAACCGGAAACGATCTTGGGCAGCTTGAAGAGTTACGGCAGTCGGCGACTGAACCGCGAGTTTGAAAAGCGCGAAAGCGATACCTGGTGGACCGAGAGTGGCTCAAGGCGGCGGCTCAAAACCGAGAGCAACGTCTTGGCCGCGATTGAGTACGTGCGCGATCAGGAATATCCGCTGATCGTATGGATCGCCGATCAATGGTCATCCGAATTAGCGGGCGGCGGACGTGAGTCTGCTGTTTCGGAGTCTGCTGTTTCCATTGACAAGAAACAGGGGGCTGACGCCCCCCGCTCGCCAAATCGTTCGCCTGATGACGCCCCCGCTCGCTAAAAGGGGAACGGTGATGGCCCGCAAGCAAATCGACGTATTAACTTCGCCCGCCTTGCCATCGGACTATGCGGATTTCCTGGATTCGCTCAAAACCCGCGTCCGCCAAGCGCAGACCAAAGCGATGCTCTCGGTCAACCGGGAGCTGATCCAGCTTTACTGGGACATCGGCCGGGGGATCGTCCAGCGGCAGGAGCAGGCGGGCTGGGGCAAGGGTGTCGTGGACCGTCTGGCCAGCGATCTACAAAAAGCGTTTCCCGGAATCCAGGGATTTTCGCCACGCAACATCTGGCGAATGCGGGCTTTTTTTCTAGCCTATCGACAAGACCAGCCAAATCTGACGCAGGTTGCGGCAGAAATCACCCAGCCAATTCTGCCGCAGCCTGCGGCAGAATCCGCGATCTCAAATGTCGCGCAGCCTGTGCGAGATTTACCAGCCGCGATTCCGCCACAACCCGTGGCGGAAATTCCGTGGTTTCACAACGTGATCTTGATCGAGAAAGTCAAAGATCCAATCCAACGCCTCTGGTACGCGGCCAAGGCGCTGGAGCACGGCTGGAGCCGGGCCGTCCTCACCGTGCAGATCGAAACCGATCTCTACCGCCGTCAGGGCCAGGCTGTCACCAATTTCGCCAGCACCCTGCCGCCGCCGCAATCCGACTTGGCCCAACAGGCGCTCAAGGACCCCTACCTCTTCGACTTTCTCACCCTTCACGACGACGCCATCGAACGCGATCTGGAAACCGGACTGGTCGATCACATCCAGAAATTTCTGGTGGAACTCGGCGCCGGCTTCGCCTTCGTGGGCCGGCAGGTACATCTGACGGTCGGCGATGACGACTTTTACCTCGATCTGCTCTTTTACCACCTCAAGCTGCGGTGTTTCGTCGTCGTCGATCTGAAAATGAAGAAATTCACGCCCGCCGATGCCGGGCAGATGAATTTCTACCTCTCGGCGGTCGATTCGCTGATGAAACACCCGACCGACGCCCCGACCATCGGGCTGATTCTCTGCAAAACCCGCAATCGCATCACGGCGGAATACGCCCTGCGCGACATCCACAAACCCATCGGCGTCGCCGAGTGGCAAACCCAACTGGTGCAATCGCTGCCGGAGCCCTTGAAAGGGAGTTTGCCCAGCATCGAGGAAATTGAAGCCGAGTTGGGGCGGGAAGAGCAGCCATGAACCCCGAACTTCCCTCCTTCCTCGAAGACCACATCTCGCAAATACCGGCTCTGCAACTCTTGCAGAACCTGGGCTGGCGCTACCTCACGCCGGGCGAGGCGGTCGCGCTGCGGGGGGGAAAGCCGGGTAACGTGCTGCTCGAATCGGTGCTCGTCGAACAACTGCGCAAACTGAACCGGATTCGCTTCAAGGGGGAGGAGTACGAGTTCAGCGAGGCCAACATCCAGACCGCCGTGCAGGTTCTGAAAGACGTGCTGTACGACGGACTCGTTCGCACCAACGAGAAGATCTACGACCTGCTGATTCTTGGCAAGAGCCTGCAACAGACGATCCACGGCGACACCAAGAGCTTTCCGCTCCACTACATCGACTGGAACCCGGACACTCGGCTGACCTCCAACGTCTTCCACGTCACCGAGGAATTCGAAGTCGAACGAACTGCCAGCCACGAGACCCGGCGGCCCGACATCGTGTTGTTCGTCAACGGCATTCCACTCGCGGTCATCGAGTGCAAACGACCCGATATCAAGGACCCCATCGCCGAGGCGATCAGCCAGCACCTGCGCAACCAGCGGGACGACGAAATCCCCAAGCTGTTCCTCTACGCGCAACTGCTGCTGGCCCTGTCGAAGAACGAGGCCCAGTACGCCACGACCGGCACCGCCGCCAAGTTCTGGGCGGTCTGGCGGGAGGAAGTGGATCGCGAACTGGCCCCGTTGATCTCCCGGCGAAAATCGAAGCAAGAAGACTTGGGATGGTTGATGCAGCGGTTTCAGTCGATTAGCGAGGCGCAGGCGGACTATTTTCGCGGCCCGCGCGAGATCACGGCGCAAGACCGCGCCCTCTACAGTTTGTGCCGCCCCGAGCGATTACTGGATCTCACCTTCAATTTCATCGTGTTCGACGCCGGCGAGAAGAAAATCGCCCGCTATCAGCAATACTTCACGGTCCGCAACATCCTCGAACGCATCCAGCAGCGCGACGCCGACGGCCGCCGACTCGGCGGCGTGGTCTGGCACACCCAGGGCAGCGGCAAGTCACTGACGATGGTCATGCTGGCCAAGGCCATCGCCCGCGCGTTCAGTTCCGGCGCCCTTGGCGAGCGGGGGGCGTCAGCCCCCTGTTTCCGGGAAGGTGGCAAGGCGTCGGCGGTATCAGCTGGCGAAGAAACAGCGGACTTACGTCCGCCGCTCGCCGGCGACCGCAACTGTGTCCCTGGCGAGCGGGGGGCGTCAGCCCCCTGTTTCCCTGGTGAAAAAACAACGGACTTACGTCCGCCGCTCGCCGGTGACTACAAGATCGTCCTCGTGACCGACCGCGTGGACCTGGACGACCAGATTTACCGGACCTTCAGCCACTGCGACCTGGAACCGCACCAGGCCCGCAGCGGCAAGGACCTCGCCAAGCAGGTCGCCGGTCCCAAGAGCCGCGTCGTTACCACGATCATCGACAAATTCGAGAACGCGGTGCTCAAGGCTAACCTGCGCAACGAGAGCGACAACGTGTTCGTCCTCGTCGACGAGAGTCATCGTGGCCAGTACGGCGCGATGCACGGCCGCATGAGGAAGTCCCTCCCGAACGCCTGCTTCATCGGTTTCACCGGAACGCCGGTGAGAAAGAAGGAAAAGGACACGATCAACCGGTTCGGCGGCCTGATCCAGCCGACCTACTCGATCCGCCGGGCCGTCGAGGACCGGGCCGTCGTGCCGCTGCTCTACGAGGGGCGGGATGTCGAGCAGCGCGTGGACCGCCAGAGCATCGACCGCTGGTTCGACATCATCACCGCGAACCTCACCAAGGAGCAGAAGGCGGACCTGAAAAAGAAGTTCACCACGACCGATCAACTGAACAAGGCCGAACAGAAGGTCCGCGAGATCGCGCTCGATATCAGCCTGCACTTCCGCGACCACTGGCAGGGCACACCGTACAAGGCCCAACTGGTGACGCAGGATAAAGCGACGGCCCTGCTCTACCAGAAATACCTCGATGAGTTCGGCATGGTCTCGTCGGACGTGCTGATTTCCGGCCCCGACGACCGCGAAGGCAACGAAGAGGTGGACGAGGAGAATCTGCCCGCCGTGCAGCAGTTCTGGAAGAAAATGATGGCCCGGCACGGCAGCGAGGAGCAGTACAACAAGAACCTCATCAACGGCTTCAAGAGCGGCGACGACCCGGAAATCATCATCGTCGTGGACAAGCTGCTGACCGGTTTCGACGCCCCCCGCAATACGGTGCTGTACCTGACCCGGCAGCTCCAGGATCACACGCTGCTGCAAGCCATCGCCCGCGTGAACCGGCTCTGCGACGGCAAGGACTTCGGCTACATCATCGACTATCGGGGCGTCTTGCAGAACCTGAACAGGGCGTTCGACCTGTACGGCAAGATGGAGGAATACGACCAAGCCGATCTGGAGGCGACGTTGACCGACGTGGCCGAGGAGATCGACAAGCTGCCGCGTCGCCATACGGACCTGCTCAATCTGTTCCAGGACATCAAGAACAAGCAGGATGAGGAACAGTACGAACGGAAACTGGCCGACGCGGCGCTCCGCGAGCGGTTCTACGAGCGCCTGCGGGATTTCGGCCGCTCGCTCGCCATCGCCCTGTCTTCGATCCGGTTCATGGAGCAGACGCCCGATGCCAAGATCGCGAAGTACCGCAAGGACCTGGCGTTCTTCATGAAGCTGCGGACGGCCGTCCGCCGGCGCTATGCCGAAGTCGTCGATTTCAAGGAGTACGAGGCGAAGATTCAGAAGTTGATCGACACCCATGTCTCGACCGGCGCCGTCGAGAAGGTGACGGCGCTGGTGAACATCTTCGACCAGGACGCCTTTCTCCAGGAACTGGAACGACTGGAAGGCACGGCGTCCAGGGCCGACACCATCGCCCACCGCACGAAAAAGACCATCGAAGAGCGGATGGACGAAGACCCCGCGTTCTACCGCAAGTTCTCGGAGCTGCTCGAAGCGGCGATTCGCGCCTTCCGGGAGCAGCGGCTGGCGGACCGGGATTACCTGGCGAAGGTTTCCGAGATCGCCGACGCGATCCGCACCCGCAAGGACGACAATCTGCCGGCGTCGATCCGCCAGCGGGAAGTGGCCAAGGCGTTCCACGGCGTCGTCCGCGAGGCGCTGGCCGCGCATCAAACCGACGGTGGTTTCATGGAAAAAGTCGCCGACGCGGCGATGGCCATCGACGACGCCATTCTCCGCGAGCGAATCGTCAACTGGACGACGAACGCCGACGTGCAGAACCGGATGCGGAACGACATCGAGGATGCCCTCTTCGACCTCAAGAGCCGCACCGGGCTCGACCTGAGTTTCGACGAGATCGACGCGATTCTGGAAAAGTGTCTCGACATTGCCCGGCGCCGGTATCCCGGATGATCGAGAGCGGCCAGCCGGACGGCGGCTACGTGCTGGATTTCGACGGCGAGCGGATTCCGTTTCGCATCGAATACCGCCAGCGCAAGACGCTCGCCATCACCGTGCATCCCGAATTGCGGCTGGAAGTCGTGGCTCCGGAAGGGACGACGAACGAACAGATTCTGCCGCGCGTGGCGAAGCGCGCGGGGTGGATTCTGCGACAGTGGCGATATTTCGAGCAGTTTCTACCCAAACACCCCGGCCCGCGCTTCGTATCCGGCGAGACCCACCGCTATCTGGGCCGGCAGTACCGGCTCAAGGTTCACGAAGGATCGCCGGAGACCGTGAAGCTCGTCGGCGGATTCCTGCACGTATGGACCGGCGACCGAAACCAGGCGAGCCGCATCGCGCGGATTCTCGACGGCTGGTATCGCGAGCACGCCGAGCGGGTGTTTCAGCACCGTATGCGGCTATGCCTGGAACGATCCCCGTCGTTGCGGTCGCCGCATGAACCGAAGCTGATGATCCGCCGCATGAGGCATCGTTGGGGGAGTTGTACCAGGGCAGGCCACATCGTGCTGAACCTGGACCTCGTCAAGACGCCGATCCACTGCATCGATTACGTGCTCGCGCACGAACTCTGCCATTTGCGGATTCACAACCATAGCCCGGCGTTCTATCAACTGCTGAGCCGCTGCATGCCCGACTGGGAGAGCCGGAAGCGCAGGCTGGACGGCTACGAAGTGTAGTAAGGGGGCCAGTAGGCACCTCCTGTTCTCACATCTAAAAATCATCGAATCACGAGCATCCATTTATAATTATTATTCACATACAAACAATTTTTTATTCATTTTAATTTTTAAAGATCTGGTTCAATCTGTTCGCCACTGACAGTGGATCGTTGGTGGTTTCAGTCGGGTTATGAGACTGTGGGGGTAATTCGGTGTGCTTTTGGGCGGCGGAGACAGCCGCCCTTTTTTTATGGCAACGCTCCGTCAATTTATTGGATTTTTATCCGTTAAATTAGAAATTTTCTTTTAAAAATAAATACTTTTATAATTTTAGACCGTATTGGAACACACCCGCTTTATTGTTTACTCCATCAAGAGATACCCATTCCATGTCCGAGACGAGCGAAATCCGGCATACGCTGGGCGAACTGGCGGCCCGCCAGCTTGCCAATACCACCAAAACCGCGCCGCAGATGCGGACGACCACGCCCCGCTGGCTGATTGCCTGCCTGCCTTGGGTACCCGTCGAAGCCGGCACCTACCGGGTCAACCAGGTCATCGAAGCGTGCGCCGGGGCTCCCGCCGATGTCGAGTGCAGTCCCCAGGACGAGAGCGACCTGCCCGAGATTTACGTCGATTACCAGGAACAGCCGCGCGAGTTCACGCTGAGCGCCATGACCACGGTGCTCGACGTGCAGACCCGCGTTTCCGATCTATACCGCAGCCCCTACGATCAGATCCGGGAGCAACTCCGCCTCACCATCGAAAAGGTCAAGGAGAAGCAGGAAGCCG
Organism: Candidatus Competibacter sp.; assembly: GCA_031732875.1. Classification (GTDB taxonomy): domain Bacteria; phylum Pseudomonadota; class Gammaproteobacteria; order Competibacterales; family Competibacteraceae; genus JAVMKJ01. The sequence continues at coordinate 20,970 of JAVMKL010000091.1, forward strand.
AAATCATCAACAACCCCGACTACGGCCTGTTGAGCCAAGTCGCCGATTCGTTTCGCGTTCAAACCCGCGATGGGACGCCGACCCCCGATGATCTGGACGAACTGATCGCGCGAGTCTGGAAGGAGCCCGCCTTCTTTCTGGCGCATCCGCGCGCCATCGCCGCTTTCGGGCGCGAATGCACCTATCGGGGCGTGCCGCCGGCCACGGTGAATGTGTTCGGCTCGCCGTTCATTACCTGGCGCGGCATTCCGCTCATCCCCAGCGACAAGCTGTACGTGAACGACAACAAAACCAGCATCCTGCTGCTGCGCACCGGCGAAAAGCGGCAGGGGGTGGTCGGCTTGTTCCAGCCGGGATTGCCGGGCGAGGTGTCGCCCAGCCTGTCGGTCCGGTTCATGGGCATCAACCGCAAGGCGATCGCCTCCTACCTGATTTCGCTCTACTGCTCGGTGGCGGCGCTCACCGAGGATGCGCTCGGCCTGCTCGAAGGCGTCGAGGTGGATCGCTACCATGAGTATCAGTAACCCCGAAGCCGGCGGAGCGCCGTTCGATCCCGCGCTGATCGCCCGGCTCGCTAACGACCTGTTCGCCGCACTACCAGGACATGCGGGACCTCCCCCCGGCGCGGGGGTAGCCTCGGCGCCACCGGCCACGCCCCCGGTCGAGGTCGGGGCGCTGCCGGTCGCCCCAGCGATACCGCCGTCGTCGGCGGTCGGAAACCTGACCGGGGCCGAGTTGCGCTCGGCGCCCGCCACGGTGTCGGGCGCGACGATACGGCCGCCGCAAGCCGGTCTCACCCCGTCCGCCGCGCTCGGGCCTTACGAGTTCCGGCCGGCACTGATCCCCGACGAGGGGTTCATGGTGCTTCCGGGGGGTGATGTCGCTTCGGCGCCGCCGGCCACGCCCCCGGTCGAGATGGGCGCATTGTCCGCCGCGCCGGCGGTGACCCCTGGATCGGCGGTCGCTCCGCCGACCGAGGCCGAACTGCGCGCCCTGCCCGCTTCGCTGGCGGAGGCGTCGGCACAAGCACCGCAGCCTGAGTCGAGTCCATCCGCGCCCGCGTCGCCCGGATCGTCGTATTACTTCCTCGAAGCGGCGCAAGCGCCATCGCTACCCGCGGCCCCCGCCTTTCCTCATGGGGATTACGGCTTCGATCCCGCCATGCTCCCCGAGCTGGGACTCTTGGCCGGCCCGTACGATCCGCGCGCGGAGCGGCGGAATTTCCCGGTCTGACTGGATGATGAGGATGCGGTGGGTGCGCTGGAGAACAACATGTTAGCAAGCGAGTATTTCTCTTTGCCCGGCGTTCCGGGGCTGCAATCGCCGCCAGGCGTTCCGGTCCCGCCGGGTTTCGCCGCGCGTCCCTTCGATCCCCGGACCGTGCGGCGCGATTTTCCGATCCTGCAAGAGCGGGTGCACGGCCGGCCGCTGATCTGGCTCGACAACGCCGCGACGACTCAGAAGCCCAACGCGGTCATCGAGCGTCTCGCCCATTTCTACCGGCACGAAAACTCCAATATCCACCGCGCGGCCCACGAACTGGCAGCGCGGGCCACGGACGCTTATGAATCGGCGCGGGAGAAAGTGCGGCGTTTCCTCAACGCTTCTTCGGCCCGCGAAATCGTCTTCGTGCGCGGCACCACCGAGGGCATCAACCTGGTCGCCCAGAGTTGGGGACGCCGTAACGTCGGGCCGGACGACGAGATCGTCATCACCTGGCTGGAGCACCACGCCAATATCGTGCCCTGGCAGCAGTTGTGCGCCGAGAAAGGCGCCCGTCTGCGAGTCGCGCCGGTCGATGATCGCGGTCAGGTGATTTTGGAAGAGTACGAGAAACTGCTCGGTCCCCGGACCCGGCTGGTGGCGTTCAGCCAGGTGTCGAACGCGCTCGGCACCGTCACGCCGGCGCGGGAGATGGTGGAGATCGCGCACCGCCACAGGGCGCGGGTGCTGGTCGATGGCGCGCAGGCCGTTTCCCACATGCGGGTGGACGTGCAGTCGCTGGACTGCGACTGGTACGTTTTTTCCGGCCACAAGGTGTTCGGTCCCACCGGCATCGGCGCCGTGTTCGGGAAGGAGGATCTACTCAACACCACGCCGCCGTGGCAGGGCGGCGGCAACATGATCGTCGACGTCACCTTCGAGAAGACCGTCTACCAGCCGGCGCCGGGCCGCTTCGAAGCCGGCACTGGCAACATCGCCGACGCGGTGGGGCTGGGCGCGGCGCTCGATTACCTCGACCAGATCGGCATGGAAAACGTCAGCCGCTACGAGCATGACCTGCTGGCGTATGGCACGCGGGGTCTCCTGAGCGTCCCCGGTTTGCGGCTCATCGGCACGGCGGCCGAGAAAGCGGGGGTGCTGTCCTTCGTGCTCGACGGGTTCCGCAGCGAGGACGTCGGCAAGGCGCTGGACGAGGAAGGCATCGCGGTGCGCGCCGGCCATCACTGCGCCCAGCCCATCCTGCGCCGCCTCGGTCTGGAGAGCACCGTCCGCCCCTCGCTGGCGGTGTACAACCTGCGCGAAGACCTCGATGCCCTAGTCGCCGCGCTACTGCATATTCAGGCCGGCCGCGGCCATCGTGGACTGTAGGAATCTGTACCGACACTAACTCTTTGATCTGTCTGTCAGGAATCTTGGTGCGGCTTCTTACCCCACCGGGGAGAATGACGGATATTCTTTCCTGGTCGCGCGGTCTACACTCATCGCTAAAACAGCAGGAGAGATAAACATGTTGGCGATAAGTTCTCCTCAGATGCAGACCGTGCGCGCCTATGCGCAAACAGCGGAGTGTAGTCTTGCGGTGCTGCGCGCGGTCGACATCACGGTGAACAATCTGGGGGTCGAAGGGAGGATGTTGGAAGCTTTGACCGCGGCGGGGAATACCCTGGTGGATGCGCTGCGGGACCTGGAAAGTCAGGTGTCGTCCGCCTCACCCGCCCTGGATGAAAATGGAACCATGGCCGACAGACTTGAGGTGGTCGCCGATGCCTTGCGCCGGCGTATCGCGCTCTGCATCGAACAGCGCCAGCGCATCGACCGCGATCGGACGTTAAGCGAAATCCAGCGCAACCTGCTGCGTCAAGCGTATGAAGAGCATCTGGATGCACTGGCCGCGACGGAATCCGTGGTGACTGCTCTAGCCGGACTGTTGATCGGTTATGAATTGGCGCGCGAAAGCCGGTCCCCCCTCAACAACCGCTTCAACAGTGCCTTGGAGTTGCGCAATCACATCATGGCGTCATGACGATGATCGGCGCCGGCGGTGTGACGATAACGGCGGTTGCGCCCAGCAAGCGCTATGCGCGCGAATATCGAAAGCTGCCGGCGGAACTGCAAGCACGTGTGGATGAAAAAATCCAGGACTTGTTCAAAAACCCACGCCCGCCGGGTCTTGGCTTTGAAAAGCTGAAGGGTTACGCCGATCCAAACGTTTATTCCATCCACATCACCGGCAACTACAAACTGTCTTTCGAGGTCATCGAAGGCAGCGTTGCCTTCCTTCGGCGAGTGGCCACGCATGACGAAGTCGACCGAGCGCCTTAATTACCGCTCGTCGAAGTGGTTGCTCGCCATCTGCGTGGCGATGTATCTCCGTGCCGGCCAGAATCTTGCAATCTTTCCGTCTTCAATCACTGGACAAGCATGACCAAGAGTAGTTAATACCGCAACGCGCTACGCGATTCCAGGTCGGGACCGATGGCTAATGTCGCATCGGCATAACTATGATGCTAAAATGTTTCATCGCTCTTTGCAAGGACCCGCCATGCCCGAAAAACATGCCTTCATCGAAACCGTCCGTGAAGAAAACGAGCGGGATTTTGGACCAAAAGCCCGAATTGCTGTCCAGAAACTCCTCGACGCCGGTCTCCCACATCCCTGGATGTACGTTTACGAACTGACCCAGAACGCTGCCGACGCCGGCGCCCGGCGGGTTCGCTGGCAGATTCACAACGACGCTGTGGTTTTCCAACACGACGGCACGGAACCCCTCAAAAAAATCCACGTAAGGGCACTGTCTTCGCTGGGTGGTTCCACCAAGGGACTGGCCACCGTCGGCTACATGGGCGTCGGTTTCAAATCCGTCTTCTCGCGATTCCGGTTGGCCCGCATCTCCGGATTTGGCTGGCGCTTTCACTTTCAAGTGAAAGAACGCCGGGGCGATCTCGATGTCACGATTCCCGAGTGGGTGGACACCTTGCGGCCCTACTGGGATGAAGAACCGCTGGACCTGACGCCGGGGTTTACCACGATCTTCCAACTGGCGCAGCCGGCCAACCCGGATTGTAATCCCGAGGATGATCTGGCGCGTCTTGCCTCAACTGACGACCCAACGCCGCTGGCGGTGCTGGCGCTGCGAGGACTTGAAGAGGTGCAAATCGGCGACGTGACGTGGCTGCTTGCCGTGGATAACGGGCTGATCAAGGTGTGCCGCCGCGAGGCCGATCAAGAGTCGTGCTGGCGCTGGAAGGCGTTTCGCGCCGCCTATCGACCCGATGACGCCGCTATGCGCCGCTTCCTTGAGGTACGTCAGCAACTCCATGACGACGTCGACGACTACGGCAAACGAATCATGCGCCAAGTGGTCGCCCTGTTACCGCTGAGTCCGGATGGCTTGCCTAAGCCGACGACCCACGGCCGGGTTTACGCCACGCTGCCCACGCAGATCGCCGTACCGTTCGGCTTCCACCTCCAGGCCGACTGGCTGGTCAATGTCGACCGACAAAACCTGCGCGATGTCGTCGGCGATCCTTGGCAAATGGCAATTGTCAACCAAATTCCGGCGCTGATAGGCCAGTTACTGGAGTGGCTGGCTAACGCCTCCGAGGAGGTTCGCCGCCATGGTTATCCGGCGCTCTGTCATCCGGCGCTCGATGATGGCTTGCTCGCCAAGCCCTGTCAGAGTCTAAAGGAGGCCCTGCAACGCGCCTTGGCGAATAAGCCGATAGCGCCCATTCATGGGCAAACTCCACGGGAATTTCGTTGTCCAGGCCAGACTGCGCGACTGCCTGCCCGATTCCAGCACCATTTTGGCAATAAACCGGAGTGGCGGGTTGAGCGACTGTTCGGGATCGACCTGTTCGACGAAGCGATCCTGGGCGACCGGGCAACGGAATTTGCTCGTTGGCTGGATTGGGGACGGGAGGTCAACTTTCCCGATATTTCCTGGCTGGCGACGCTACCCGCATGGTGGAATACGCTGGACGAGAAAGAACGCATCGAGGCCCTGTTTGCCTTGTGGGATGGGGTGCGGGCCAGCGGTTGGCATGACGCCCCGGTCGTGCCCACGACTGCCGGAACCTGGGTTAACGCAACTGTAATACGGTGGTTGAATGAAGAACCGCCCTCTGACAAGGAACCGGGTGGCCCGGCGGTGGCTGCCGTGCTGCGCGCCAGGCTACCCGCGCCGGACCAACGCCTGACCCCTGAAATTCGCCTGGCGGTCCAGCGGGGCCTTTCAGCCGTCCAATCCTGGCACGCCAACACTGAATCCAACGGCGTACAATGGTTTTGGCAACGACGCAGGGAGGTACAACTGGCCGATCTAGTGCGCCAGGCTTGCGCCGCCGCCCCCGCGCCGGATGCGCTGCCGCTGGTCGAGTGGCTACGCTGGGCGATGCATCGAGGACTGAATCGACAGGATTTGGCACCGCTGGTTCTGACCGAGAAAGGCGCCCGAAAACCCCAGGAAGCGCTACTGGCCGATCCATTGCTGGAAACCGGACACAGCCGGCGCCGGATATTCCCGGAACTGCCCGCCCTGGTCGCGGACTATGCCGTTCTCCCCGACCCCCAGGCGACGTTGCTCTTTCTCAATCGCCTCGGCGTTCGGGGCGGGCTGCAACTGATTCAGCAATCTCAGCCCGTCGAGAGGTCGGCCCGATCTACGGTAGCCATGCTGCTGAACGTACTCGTCGCGACTGTCGAGCCAGCCAACAAAGATGGGTATGCCGTCATGAATTGGGCTTTCCCATTTGATGTCTCCACAACCCCTGCCGACGCCCTGCAAGACTGGCTGACGCGGGAATACAAGGGTCTCGAAGGGAAGAGATGCCGTTGGGCGGAGAGTACGTTTTACGGGAGTCAGCGGACTGGTGGATCAAGCCTCTGCGCATGGGTCCTTGCCCTGCAACATCATCCCTGGATTCTCTGCACCGATGGCGAACGACGAGCCCCTGGGGAAGTCTTGCTGACCCCTGATCTCGACTTCGAGGAGGCGCCGGTCGCGGTGATTGACGCCGGCCTAGCGCAGCGGCTGGTCAGTGAAGGAATCCGCTTCGGCCACGGCATTCCCAGAGCGCCGGCGCTCCGGCGATTGGCGCGCAAAGGCGCTACGGAACTTCCTGATGGTGAACTGGCGGTGCTGCTGACCGAGGCTTGGGAAGCCGTCACGCTGGGGCAGGCGACCCCGGAGGAATTCAACCACGCACTGCAGGAAGTCCGGCTGCATGGCACAAAGCCCCTTGATCGCCTGGTGGAGCGCGCTGGCGCCGGTGTTGGTCTGCGCGGCAATTTGGATGGCTGGGTGCTGACACTCAATGAACTGGAGCCAGCACTGGTCACCGTCCTCAAGACTCTGCCACTGGCGCTGCCCGCGACGACCACGGGGGAGCAGGCGCTGGCCTTTCTCCAAGACCTCTGGACTCGACAGCCGCTCACCCGCCTGGATGATCTGCGCCGTCATGTCGCCGCAGCCTATCGTTACGTGCTCGACGACCTTGAAAACAACGTTCAGTTGACCCAGGCCTGGCAGGCGGCGCAGGGCCAGGTGCGGGTTTATGGCGCCCGCGCTTGGCATATCATCAATCCCGAACTGGCAGTAGACGATGTGCAGTCACCTTGGATTCGGCGCTTTCTGCCGGATAATCGGACCATAGTCGCCGCTGCCTATTTGGGCGACAGCGAAGACCAGGTGCGCCGCGTCGCCCAGACGCTCTGTTTGGAGCTGCTTTCCGATAACGTGCATCTGCGGCCAGGACAACGAGTCGCTGAACCTCCCTTCGCAACCCGGTTGCGGAGTCTGATTAACGGCCTGGGTTCTCTCGACGACCGCAAGCCGCTCACCGACGTGGATTTCCACGATTCCCTGCATATCGAGATCAGCAAGGTTAAACACCCGGTTCGCGCCTTCATGGATGGCCAGATTATGCGCATTGCCGGTGATCCGCCGCAGTTTGCCGCCGAAGCCGCCAGCCAGTTGGTGGAATACTTTCAGTTATCCCAAAAAGGCGATGTAATTCCCTGGCTGACCATGGCGCTGGTTGCTCTGAAAGACCTGCGGTTGTTCAACCAATATATCGACGTCCTGGGCGATGGACTGGGTATTGATCGCTCCCTCTGGAATATCACGGACGACTCTGGCCCAGGGGAAAGCAAGGAGAGCAAAACTGAAGATGATGTTGCCAAGAATGATGATGTTGTCAAACCGACTGGCGCTCCCAGAGCGCATCAAACCCAGAACCACGCTGGAGGCGGACATACCGGCCATACTGTGACTGATCAAGCTAGCCGGGATGATGGCGAGAACAGACATCCGGGGAAGGATCGAGAAGGTGATGCTGACCGTAACATCCATCGGTCGTCCTCGACCACGACAGGTCCCGCTGCTGATCAATTCCGCGGTCTGTTGATCAACCGTCATGACCACTCAACCGGAGACGCCAGCGGCCAGAAGCGCAGCGATGAGCATACCCGCGAAATTGTCCTGAAATACGAGGCAGATCAGGGCCGCCGTGCGAAAGCCATGGACTCCAACCAGCGAGGTTATGACATTTTCAGCGAGGACCCGGCAACTGGCCAGAAGCGCCGGATTGAAGTGAAGGGCGAGCAAGGTTACTTCGAAGCAGAGGCCAGCGTAGTCTTGACAGCCCCACAGGTTGAGGACGCCCTGCACTGTGCTGAATCGGACACCGCGTACTGGTTGTATGTGGTGGATGCGACCGACACTGACCAGCCACGGGTATGGCCGATTCCTTGGCCACGATACAGCAAGGATCTTCGGTACGGTTTCTACGCCAGCGTCTGGGTCGACATTGCCGAGCAACCCGCAGTCGTTACGCCAGACTCGGTCGAGATGCTCAATTCTCCTGCTCCATTCTGTCTGAATGATCTACTCGATCCGGACCTCAGTAATATGGCAGCGAAATTTGCCGAAGACTTCCCATAGCTCTATCAGCAAACGACGACGATGAATTCAAAAACCCAACCCTTCAGCGTCAGTCCTTCCGGGATCGCGCGTTACTTCTTCCATGACTGCGAACGCTTACTACGCTTTTCGGCCACCCCCAATTCCCGGCAAGCGGCGGACGGTGTTCCATCCTACAAACCGGATACCAGTCCAGTGATGGAGGCGATTCGCGACGCCGGATATGACTGGGAAGAGCACGTGGTTGGGCAACTCCTGAAGGACAAGGTATTCATCGCCAAGGGTAAAGCTGGGCTACCTGTACATCAGCGTCGATTTGACCGGGCTCAGACTCTTGATATCCTCCGCACAGCGCAAGCGGGTAGCTTTATCTATCAAGGCGCGCTGCTGGCGCCTGAAGCCTTCTACCAGCGATTCGGGATTAACTCCGCGCTGGTGCGTTTCTCAGATAATCACCCCGACTTGATTGCCGTTGAAACGGTTAACCAACAGCGTCGATTCCGAGTGATTGACATCAAACGCGGCGATACGGCGAAAGCCATTCATCGCATTCAAATCCTGCTTTACGCCTGGGAACTGGAAACCATTCTCACCGCTGAAGGGATTGACGGAGTCGTCGATGTCGCTACTGGTGGTGTTTGGCTGGGAAATACCGATGCACCGGTCGCCGTCGACCTGGACGCCGTGCGCCCGCACGTAGCCCGATTTCTCCGGGAAGACCTGTCGCGGATTTGCTCCCACCCGGTCAATGGAGCCACTTGGCACCTGCATTACAGGTGTGAATGGTGCGATTACTTTGATCACTGCCGCGATGAAACGCGAACGGCGAACAACCTCTCTCGTTTGGCGGGTCTGACCGGATTCGGCAAACGTTTTCTCAGCAAGCAAGGCGTCACGACCGTCAATGAGCTTGCAGACTGGCTGGCGCAGCCCTCCGCCGACAACACCCTGGCCCGTTGCGCATCCCTGGCGGGTCGCGGCCATCTGCTTCGTGGCCAAACCAAGGCTTTTATTCAGAATCGGGTGGTTGTGCATGGCGCTGGGTCCATGTCGCTTCCCAAAGGAGAGAATATCGCGGTTTTTCTCACCGTCCAGGAAGAGCCACTGGAAGAAAGTTGTTATCTTGCCGGGGTGCTGGTTTCCGTGCGCGAGAACCTGCGGCAACCGATCACGGGCAGTCCAGACATACCCAAGCCAGCGGTATGGGTGGCCAAGTCACGAAGCGAAATTCCCCAAGTTGCTGCCCGGGTGATTACCTATCTCGACCGGCTCTTCAAGAACGTCGCTGCTTACAACCGGAATCGATCTTGGCAGGAGCAACTTTCACTACAGTGCTATGTGCATAATGAACGGGAACGCGCTGTGTTCGGCAGATTGCTGATGACCGCGCTGTCCGACCCCGCTGTGCAGCACGCCGCCATGCGTTTGCTGCTCCACTTCTCCAGCCCCGATCTCGTTCATGTTGAACAGCACCCTGAAGAACCGGTTGCGTACCCGCTGGTCGTGTTGTTGTCAGCGCAGGCGCAACTGGTCGCGCTACCGGTGGACACCAGCTATACCCTGCCGGAATCACTGGTTGCGCTGGGCAGCGCTTTCAACTACCCGCGCCATCCACAGGTTCACTTCCCGCTGGGCCATGCGCTGCGGCCGGATGGAATTCACAAGGTCTGGAACGGACAGCAGAATGCTGACGTCGTTCACGGCAACGGTTGTCGTCTGCTCTACGCAACCCGATCACTCCTGTCGGTATTACGGGACAAGGTCGGTACCCAACTTGCAGCTTGGCCACCCAAGTTCACGATGCCCGGCACGAGTGGCATTCAATCGCCATTGCTGGGCAGGTTGGCGTTTTTCAGCCGTTTCGAAAGCGTCATGTCCTGTCTGGAAGTACAGGCAACGCGGGCCGAGGCGCGAGAGATTCAACGGGGGCAGGAAAAGATCATAGAACTGGAGGCGATAGGCCCAGATCAATTCAAGATCGTGCGAGGGCCAGCTACGGTCGATATCAATACCATGCCGAACTGGCTGCTCGTCCCTGATGATGCTGATGGTCGGCTTACCCAGTTGCAATTCCCCGATTATTACGCCCGCAATAAATCCGTCTATGGAAGGCCATCGCCGCATCGTGCCCTCGTCGGTGTCAAGGCCGTGACTACCAACCACGCTGGAACCCCGCAGGCCTTACAAGTTGCCTGGCGTCAGGAATTCAGCACCGGGTTTGCAAAACCTGGTCGATGTTATGTTATGTATCCTCGTTTCGTTGACTATAACAGCGACCGGGTTATCCAATGGCTGAGCAATCTTGATCGCGCAGGTTCGCAATGGATGGTTTCACATCTGGCCGCGCCCTCATCATCCTGTCGTTCACTGAATCCGAGGGTCGAGCAGCGGGTTGCAGCGAGCCTGCCTGCGCTCTTGCTGACGTTCAGTCAGCAAAAAGCCTTCAAGGCGCTACGCCGCTATGATCACACTGTCGTGTGGGGCCCACCAGGCACCGGAAAGACGCATTTCATAGGCGCAGCGGTTGCCGCCTTGATTGCTGCGCATTCTGCTGAGAACAGGCCCTTTCGCGTACTCATTACCGCCTTTACCCACGCCGCTATTGAAAATGTGCTGAAAAGCGTGGCTCGCAATCTCCAGGACCACTTTGCCACTGCCCAGAGTCCGGTGTGGAAAGCGGGAGAATGGAAGGGCGATAAGAAACCGCAGGCCATCATCGAGGTTGGTCCCGAGTGTAGTAAAGCACTCATGGAGCAGGAGCAGGTTGTCATCGGCGCTACCGTCTATGTCTTTAAAGCCAACCCTGGCCCGGTATTCGACCTGGTCGTGATTGACGAAGCCAGCCAGGTCCGCCTTCCTGAAGCCTGTATCCCCTTAACGCTTCGTCACCCCAAGGGGCGTCTGCTGCTCGCCGGCGATCACCAACAGCTTCCCCCTATCGTCAAGGGCGCATGGCCGGACCCTGTAACCGGTCCGGCCATCCACGGCTCCGTCCTGACCGCGCTCCGTGTGGATCAACACCCGGCGCTCGGCTTGCAACTCCATGAAAACTGGCGGATGAACGCTACTCTCACCGCCATTGCCGCCGATTTCATCTACGGCCATCAATACCGGTGCGCGAAGAGAACGGTTGCTGACCAGCAACTGCGCTGGACGGCATCCATCGGCATGAACCGCTTTGCTCAACATTGTCTTGATCCTCAGTACCCGTTTGTCATGGTCATCCTGGATGGAGTAGATGCGGGCAGGGAGAATCTGTTGGAAGCACGTTTAGTCGCTATCCTGGCGCGCGCCTTGCGGCGAGGCATGATCACCACAAAGGGGAAAACCTACACCACGGACCGGGATTTCTTCCATGGCGCTGAAAAAGAAGGGCCAGGCGTCTTCATCGTCAGTCCTCATCATGTCCAGATTGCGGCGATCCGCAAAGCCATTGCGCATAAGGGGTTAACCAATCCATTTGTCGATACCGTTGAGAAAATGCAGGGCCAGGAGGCCGAAGCAGTTCTGATCTCCTATGGGGTTTCTGACCCGGAGTTCGCGTTGCGTGAAGCCGCTTTCATTTACCAGCGAAACCGCCTCAACGTCGCGATCACTCGTGCTCGTTGCAAGGCGGTGTTGTTCCTGCCGAGATCGCTCCTGGAAGCTCCTCCCGGAGTGCTGGATGTGGAGGAAGCCGCTGCAGGGCTTGCATTTATGCGACAGCTCTATGATTTGGCCGCCGAGAAAGGGGATCGGAGGATATTTAGGGGGAAAAACGGCGGAAATGCGGAAGTGTTGCGATTCCGGTTGGTTGATAAGCCCATCCCACTAACCCTGTTACCCGAATGCCTGTAAAAGTGACAATGCTACTCAAACCTTTTTTGTCCTCGCCTCTCAATCCCCGAACAGCCCGGTGGACAGGTAGCGGTCGCCCCGATCACAGATGATGGTGACGATCACCGCATGTTCCACTTCCGCCGACAGCCGCAGCGCCGCCGCCACTGCGCCACCGGACGATACACCGCAGCAAATACCCTCGTCGCGCGCCAGCCGGTGCGTGGTGTCCTCGGCTTCGGTCTGGCTGACGTCCATGATCCGGTCTACTCGCACCGGATCGTAGATCTTCGGCAGGTACTCGGGCGGCCAGCGCCGGATGCCGGCGATGGAAGCCCCCTCGGTGGGCTGCACGCCGATGATGTGCACTGTGGGGTTCCGTTCCTTCAGATAGCGCGATACGCCCATGATGGTGCCGGTGGTACCCATGGCGCTGACGAAGTGAGTCATCCGGCCGCCGGTGTCGCGCCAGATTTCCGGGCCGGTGGTTTCGTAATGCGCCCGCGGGTTATCGGGATTGCCGAACTGGTCCAGTACCCGGCCGTGGCCTTCCCGCTCCAGCCGCGCGGCCAGGTCGCGGGCGCCTTCCATGCTTTCCTCCCGGCTGACCAGAATCAGCTCGGCGCCGTAAGCCCGCATCGCCGTCCGCCGCTCGGCGCTCTGGTTTTCCGGCATGATCAGCACCAGCCGGTAGCCCTTCATGGTGGCGATCATCGCCAGGGCGATACCGGTGTTGCCGCTGGTCGCTTCGATCAGCACGTCGCCAGGCTTGATCTCTCCGCGCGCCTCGGCGTGCCGGATCATGCTCAGCGCCGGCCGGTCCTTGACCGAACCGGCGGGGTTATTACCCTCCAGCTTGCCGAGAATGACGTTGGTGGTCTCGCCCGGCAGACGCTGTAATCGCACCAGCGGGGTGTTGCCGACAAAAGCTGCAAGGGTAGGGTATGACGTCGTCACGCCGTCTCAGCTCTGTTTCCAGGGCAACCGCTCGGCGCGCCAACCGCTCGCACCCCGGTGGCTGTCGTCGTCGAGCGGACCCTCGAAGCCATCCGCCACGTTATAGG
>JAVMKL010000092.1:0-6035 GCA_031732875.1 Candidatus Competibacter sp.
GGCTAAGGAGCCAGCCATCCTCGCTCGGCCATAGAATTTTTCCTTGGCTAAGGAGGGGCGCCTCGAAGGGTCATCCGCAGAGTCGAGCGCCAACGAAACGGACTAAAATCCCTATTGAACCATTAAGAAACAGCTTGGGTGTAAGGAAGGCTGCCCCCCATGAACAGCAAGAACGACACGATCTTTGGCGACGACATGGCAATGACAACCCCAGCGGCGAACCGCCCGGATGGAGGTGACGCAGTGACTCTAGCGCTGGAGGGACGGATCACCGCCTACACCGCCGCGCCGTTTTGGCGTCAGGCGCTGGAGACGCTGACGCGCCACCCCGATGGTCCGATTAGGGTCGATGCGTCCCCGGCTGGAATACATCGATAATGCCGGCATCGCCCTGCTGTTCGATCTCCAGCACCGCCCGCGCCCGCCGGGGGCAGCGCTGGAGATTCGGGGTCTGGCCCCCAACCTAGCCGCCCTGATCCCGGATTACGATCCCAAAGAGTTCGCCCAGGCGGTCCAAGCTCCCGAACGACCCGGCATCATCGAGCACCTCGGTCGGGCCGCCGACCAGCAGTGGACCTACCTGCAACGGTTTTCGGCGTTTCTGCGGGATTGCGGCGCGGCGTTTCTCCAAGCGTGCCGACGACCTGGCGTCGTTCGTTGGGGCGAAGTCCTCAGCGTGGCCACCGAGTCCGGGGCCAACACGGTGCCCATTGTCCTGCTCATCGGTTTTCTGATGGGGGTGATCATCGCGTTCGAGATCGGCCTGGTGGCGCAACAATTCGGCGCGGTGATCTTCGTCGTGAATGGGGTGGGCGTGGCCATGCTGCGCGAATTGGGCGCGCTGATGACCGCCATTGTGTTCGCCGGGCGCACCGGCGCCGCCTTTGCCGCCCAGATCGGCACGCAAAAGGTCAACGAGGAAGTCAATGCCATCCTGACCTTTGGGCTGGACCCGGTGCCAGCCTCTCAAGTTGAGGTTTTGACCTGGAAGCGTCTGAGTTGATAACGTCTTCCCGATCGCTCGCGAGGCTACCGCACCCGAACGGGATTCACGTCATTTGCCGTTCCGGCCAGCGCGCCTACCTGGCGACGCGGATTCTTCTGCAAAATGGATTCAAGGCCAGGAACATCTCCGGTGGGATGCTTTCGCTCGCGCACAACCACCTGTTCGGGACGGACCAGGAAGAGGGATACAGCAATTCTGTTTGAGTTGTGGAAACGCCGACGGTCGAGCGAAATCCCCCCGCCGCTGGCGCGGCTCCCCCCTCTGCAAAAGGAGGGTTGGGGGGATTCCCATTCGCGAGCCGGCCACCGCTCGCTTGGGAAACATGGACGGCGGCGCGAACATCATGGCCTGAAGAGGCTGGCAGGTTTCATCTCGACAACCCTCAGTTCGACAACAGGACAGACAACCCATGAACGATATCCGCCACTATTTTGTTACTGATACCCTCAAAAACGGAACGATGGTGACGATTCGCGCGATCCGTCCCGAAGATAAAACCAGGCTCGTCAGCGCGTTCGAGAACCTCGACCGTGAATCGGTCTACACTCGCTTCTTCCAATATGTGAGGGAACTCACCGATCAGGATCTGAAACGCGCGACGGAGATTGATTTCGACCGCGAGGTCGCCCTGGTGGTCACCGTCGACCTTGGAGGCGAAGAAACTATCATTGGTACCGGACGTTACGTTGTTTTTGAAGAGGCAGATGCCGGGCGCAGCGCTGAAGTGGCCTTTATCGTCGAAGAGGACTACCAGGGTCTTGGCATTGCCAGCCGGATCTTTCGGCATCTCGTCCAGATCGGGCGGCAGAAGAACGTGTCGCGGTTCAAAGCCGATGTGCTCGCGGGAAATCAAGCCATGCTCGGGGTCTTTGCCGGCAGCGGCTTGCCGATGAAGCAGCAGCGTGATGGCACGGTGGTTCAGGTGACGCTTTCTCTGGATGAAACGGGTTCGTAAAGCGTCCCCGGTCAATGTGTTGGTGATGAAACCCGGCAGCTACGCCTTCGTCGATTACGTCGCGGTAGACTCCGACGATTCCTTGACGTTCTATAGCAATCCTGGACCGGTTATGGATTGATTCATAATTTGAAATCAAGGCAAGCCGGGATCGGACAACTGGGAACGAACACGAAAGCGGTCTTCAGGGCTTCAGAATCAATCCCGTTCGGCTCCTTGATACCCCCCAATCCGCTGGCGGCCCGGCTCGTCCTGAAAAGTGGGCCGTGTAGCCGGCCAAATTTGCGCAAAGACCATGAGGAAGAAACGGAGCGAATGCGATGTCAAGTGGCGAGATAGTTGGGATCGTCCGCACATTCATCGAGTGGGCGGCTCTTGGTATCGAGATTTTGGGTGCTTTGATCATCGTGGCGGGAGTTATGAGAGTCGCGATTACTCGCGGAACGGTTGGCTACCTTTTTCAACTCGATAAGCCGGGCGCTTACGAGAGTTACAAGCACCAGATGGGCAGGTCGTTACTGCTGGGACTGGAATTTCTTGTGGCGGGAGATGTGGTCAGGACGGTCGCCCTTGAGCCCACCCTGAACAATGTCGCCGTCCTCGGTTTGCTCGTGCTCGTCCGCACCTTCCTGGGCTGGTCCCTGGCCGTCGAAATTGAAGGGCGCTGGCCGTGGCAGGCGCGGGCTGAGAAAGACGCTCCTGTCCGAACAACCGAAGAAGTAACACGATCCTGCGAAACGACAAGGAAGCCTGACTCAAGAGAGGGCCTCCGATGACCTGGTTTCAGCGCTATCATGTTCGGCGTAACGTCGCGAATCCAATTTGGATTTCGCCATTGCCGAGCATGGTGGCAGCAATCGGAGCCTTGCCCTTCTTTCATGGGATCGAAGAGGCGATAGGCTGGGAATCCGACCCCACTTCGGGCACCGCCGGGGGGGTGCAACTTGCCAGTTTTCAGCCCGCTCCCCGCATACTGGTTCTGGATCGATTTCTGGATCGATCAGCGCGACTTCCGATCCAAAAGCATTTTCACCTTCCTGTTCTTGCTGATCTCGCTCGCCGAGACCGGCGTGGCGCCACAAACTCCGGTGATTACCGTGCTCGCGAGCTAAACTGAAAATGAATGCCGAAGTTCCCCCATGGCCACCATGAAAACCCACGAACCCATCCTGACTGCGGACGAGGCGCTCCAGCGTCTCATCGACGGCAATCAGCGCTTCTTGCGGGGCGAAGCTCGGTTTCCTACCGTGCAGAAGGAAATCCTGGCCAATCTCGCCCAAGGCCAGCGGCCCTACGCGACGATCCTGGGCTGTAGCGATTCGCGGGTTCCCCCGGAATTGATTTTTGACGCCGGCTTCGGCGAGCTGTTCATCGTGCGCGTGGCCGGCAACGTCCTCTCGCTGGAAATCATGGGCAGCCTGCAATACGCCGGTTCGCACCTGCATACACCGCTTTTCGTCGTCCTCGGCCACAGCGGCTGTGGGGCGGTACAGGCGGCGCTGGAAACCCAACTGCACGGCGTGCAGCATCGCGCGCGCATCCAATTCCTGATCGACAACATCCTGCCCGGATTGCCCGACCCCGATCCCCAGCTCCCGTCATCGGCGCAGTTGGAGCGAGCCGTCGAAGCCAATGTCCGCTGGACCATGCGCCAAGTACTGGAGACGCCTGAAGGACAAGCCCGCATGGCCGAGGGACGAATGAAACTCGTCGGTGCTGTTTGCGAGATAGAGTCCGGATACGTCCGGTTTTTGTAATGACCAAGTACCCGTGACGGTGGTCAATCGTGCCGATGATGCCAAAAATGGATTCGTCGAAAATGCCGATCTGGTTCATTCCGATGCTGTACGTCGGTGTGACCGCCATTTGCGGCCTGACTTTGCCGCGCCTGGAACAGGAATATCTTGCCGTTTACAGCCACGGTATGTCGGTCGCGTCGGCCCAAGCAACGCTGTCCGCCATTGCTTCCGGCATGATGGCGCTGACCGGCATCGTGTTCGCGCTGGCCTTTGTGATGGTGCAATTCAGCGCCATCGCCTATTCCCCGCGCCTGGTTGCCTGGTTTGGTCGCGACCCGGTGCTGTTTCATTCGCTCGGACTGTTCACCGCCACATTTCTTTATGCAATCGCCACCTTGGCCTGGACCGATCGCGGAGGGAGCGGCAGAGTACCCCTGTTCTCGGTCCTGCTCGTGACGGTGCTGCTAATCCTCAGCATGATCGTTTTTGCCTGGCTGGTGCAGCGGTTGAGCGATATTCAGATTACCAACGTGCTGCATTTCGTCGGCCGGCAAGGGCGCGAAGTGATTCGAACGATGTTCCCACGCCTGGACGCAGCGCCAGCGGGCACGACGCCGGCGTCGTGGAGCGCGGCGGTCGAAAAAGTCCAGCAACGTCCGGTCACCCAGACGCTGCGCTACTCGGGCGAGCCACAGACGATCATTCGATTCCAAATCGCCACTCTGGTCCGCCTGGCCCAGGAAGTCGATGCGGTCATCGTGATGGAGTGCGCCGTCGGCGACACCCTGGTCGAAGACACCCTGCTGTTACGCGTGCATGGCGGTCGGCAACCGCTGGCGGAGACTCCACTCCGACAGGCGATTCAGGCGGCGCAGGAACGCACCTTCGAACAAGACCCCAAATATCCCTTGCGACTTCTGGTGGATATCGCCATCAAGGCGCTCTCCCCGGCCATCAACGATCCGACCACGGCGGTTCAGGCTATCGACCAAATTGAAGATTTACTGCTCCGCCTCGGTCGGCGCGCGCTCGACGCCGGCTGCGTGGCGGATGAACAGGGCACTCTTCGTCTCGTTTTCCCGACGCCCACCTGGGAGGACTATCTGACGCTCGCCTTCGACGAAATTCGCCAATATGGCGCCAGTTCGGTGCAGGTGATACGCCGGCTGCGCTCGGCCCTTCTGGGTTTGGTGGATTCCGTGACCGATGCTGAGCGCACGGCGTTGGTGCAGCAGTATCTCCACCATTTGAACCTGGTGGTGGAACACTCGACTCTCGATGCCGAGGATCAGGTGATGGCGTTGCAGGAAGACCGGCAGGGCCTGGGGCTGTCGCGCCGGCGGGCCGTATCATAGCGTATGCACGACCGAACGCCGATCCATCATGCAAGCGTCAAGAGTTCCGTGGATAACGTGATACAACCGGAAACGGTCCCAAACGCAGCCCGCCTGCGGGCGCCGCGCGCCGCCGCCATCGCCGGCATTCTCTTCGCGGTCCTGCTGATGACCAGTCTTTGGCTCATCCGGCGCGCCGTCCCGGCCGATCCGCTGGAAGTAGGGGCTTGGCTGCAAACCCGTTTGAATACGGTGACGCTGGCGCTGAACCTGGTGCCGTTCGCCGGCGTCGCTTTCCTGTGGTTCATCGGCGTACTGCGCGACCGCTTGGGGGAGCGGGAAGACCGCTTCTTCGCCACCGTCTTTCTCGGCAGCGGGTTGCTGTTCCTCGCCATGCTGTTCATGTCGGCGGCGATGGTGGGCGGCCTCATCATCGCCTACGCGGCGGACCCCACCCGGATCGTCGGTTCCACCACCTTCACTTCCGCCCGCGCCATCGCGTATGAAACGATGAACATCTACGCGATCAAGATGGCCGGAGTTTTCATGATCGCCACGTCCACCCTCGCGCTCCACACCCGATTCATCCCCCGCTGGATCGCGTTCCTCGGGTATGCGGTGGCGCTGCTCCTCCTGCTTAGCAGTCGCTACATCGAGGGGATCTTGATGGTCTTCCCGCTGTGGGTGCTCCTGATCAGCCTCTACATTCTGATCGATAACCTGCGCCAGCCATCGCCGATGGTAGCCACAACCTTGGAGAAAGAACGCCATGAGTAAAACCAAAACCGCAAAAGACCCTGATGAAACTCAAACTTCCGAGAAACTGAAAACCAAGGATTACGAACGGGAACTGGCCAAGCTGCACGTCGAGCTGGTCAAACTGCAAGAGTGGGTCAAGCACAAGGGACTCAAGGTTTGCATCGTGTTCGAGGGCCGGGACGGCGCCGGCAAGGGTGGCACGATCAAAGCCATCACCGAGCGGGTCAGCCCCCGCATCTTCC
>JAVMKL010000093.1:0-6021 GCA_031732875.1 Candidatus Competibacter sp.
TATCGATCCACAGCCGGCTCAGCTTGGACTTGTCCAGGCCACCGATGGCAATTTGCTGAATGCCCAGCACTTTAAAGGGTCTATCGGACACAAAAACCTCCTGCTGATGGCGCCCCTCTCGCCGTGCGGGAGAGGGGCTGGGGGGTGAGAGGTAAGGTAACAAACCTTTTTAGTATGTCATTCCACTTCCCGATTGCAACCGTGCCCCATCTCTTCACGATGCTTCCCTACCGGGAATCGGACGAATCTTCGGTTATACTTTCGCGGTACTGTCAACCCCATCGCGTTTCGATCCACTGGAGGATGCGCATGTCGAATCAACAACAAACGGACGCCGCTACCCCGACGTTCAACGAATTCCCCCCAACCCCCTACGAGGAATGGCGCAAGGTCGTCGACAAGTTCCTCAAGGGCGCGCCGTTCGAGAAACGGCTGGTCACCAAAACCTACGAGAACATCGACCTTCAGCCGATGTACCGGCAGGAAGACATCGAAGGCTTGCCCCATCTCGACAGCCTGCCCGGCTTCGCGCCCTACCTGCGCGGCACCACTCCGCTGGGCTACGTCGCCAGCAGTTGGGATGTCGCCCAGGAACTGCCCTACGGCACGCCGGCGGCGTTCAACGAGGCTTTGCGCGCCGATCTGGCACGCGGTCAGAACGCCGTCAACCTGGTGCTCGACCGCCCGACTCTGGCCGGCGTCGACGCCGACCAGGCCGAGGCCGACGATGTCGGCAAGGGCGGCTTGTCCGTCTCCAGCGTCGCGGATCTCGCCCAGGCGCTGGACGGCGTCGATTTGGAAGCGACGCCGATCTACATCCAGGCCAGCACCAGCGCCCTGACCTTCACCGCCCTGCTGGCGGCACTGGCGCAAAAACAGGGCAAGTCGCTGGCCAAGGTGCGCGGCGCCATCGGCATGGACCCGCTGGGCCAGTTGGCCCGCGACGGCCGGCTGCCCCGCGATCTGGATGGCATCTACGACGTGATGGCGCAACTCGCCACCTGGGCCAGGGCCAACGCCCCCCAATTGCAGACCATTACCGTACAGGGCAGTCCCTACCACAACGGCGGCGCCAGCACCACGCAGGAACTGGCCCTCGCGCTGGCCACGGCGGTCGATTACGTCCGCGCCATGCAGGCGCGCGGCCTCGGCATCGACGACATCGCCCCGCGCATCCGGTTCTCCCTGTCGATCGGTTCCAACTTCTTCATGGAAATCGCCCGGCTGCGCGCCGCGCGACTGCTGTGGGCCAAGATCGTCCAGGCGTTCGGCGGCAACGAAGCCTCGCAAAAGATGAGCCTGCACGCCCGTACCTCGGCCTGGAACCAGACCGTCTACGACCCGCACGTCAATCTGTTGCGCGCCACCACCGAGGCGTTCTCCAGTGCGGTCGGCGGCTGCGACAGCCTGCACATCTCGCCGTTCGACGAACTGCTCCGCGTGCCGGACGAATTCTCGCGCCGCGTCGCTCGCAACACCCACACCGTGCTGCGCGAGGAAAGCCACATCACCCGCACCGTGGACCCGGCCGGCGGTTCCTGGTACGTCGAAAATCTCACCGACTCGGTCGCCCGCAAGACCTGGGCGATCTTCCAGGAAGTCGAGAAACAGGGCGGCATGGCGAAAGCGCTCGAAGCCGGCTGGCCGCAGGCGCAAATCGCCGACACCGCCGTCAAACGCGCCGCCAACCTCGCCAAGCGCAAGGACATTTTCGTCGGCACCAACATGTATCCGAACCTGAAGGAAACCCGGATCGAGCCGGCGCCAGTGGATGCCTGGGCGGTCCAGTCGGAACGGGCGGCGGCGCTGAAGCAGTATCGGGCGGGCGCCAACGCGGGGCAAAAGCAGGCGGCGCTGGACGCGCTCGCCAAAGCGGGCGCCAACGGCATTGAGGCCGCGATTCAGGCCGCGCTCGCCGGCGCGACCCTGGGCGAAATCGCCCAGGCGGCGCGGACCAACGCCAAGGCCGGCCCCACCACCAACGCCGTCCACGCCCATCGCGGCGCGCAGGCGTTCGAGGCGCTGCGGCAGGCGGCGGAAACCTACGTCGCCCGCACCGGTCAACGACCGCTGGTCTTTCTCGCCACCATGGGGCCGCTGACCCAGCACAAGGGCCGCGCCGACTTCTCCACCGCCTTCCTGGGCGTGGGCGGTTTCGAGACGATCTATCCGTCCGGCTTCAGCACCCCGGACGACGCGGCGGACGCGGCCCTGGCCTCCGGCGCCAAGGCGGTGGTGATCTGCTCCACCGATCCGACCTATCCCGAGATCGTTCCGCCACTGGTCCAGAAACTCAAGAAGGCCGCTCCCGAGCTGATCGTGCTGCTGGCCGGCTATCCGGCCGATCACGTCGAAGCCTTCAAGGCCGCCGGCGTGGATGATTTCATCCATCTCGCCGCTAACTGCCAAGCCCTGTTGTCAACCTTGCAGAAGAAGATGGGGGTCGCCCAATGAGCAAGTCACCCGATTTCACCACGATGGCCTACGGCGTGGACTTTCCCAAGCCCAGCTTCGCCGACTGGAAGGCGACGGTGGAAAAGGCCACCGGGAAGACCCTGGAACAACTGGTCTCGGCGACCATGGAACACATCGACGTCAAGCCGCTGTACACGCGGGACGACATCAAGGACCTCAATCACCTGGGCTACGTCGCCGGCGTGCCGCCGTTCCTGCGCGGCCCCTACCCGGCGATGTACGTGACCCAGCCGTGGACGGTGCGCCAGTACGCCGGCTTCTCCACCGCCGAGGAGAGTAATGCTTTCTACCGCCGCAACCTGGCGGCCGGCCAGAAAGGTCTGTCGATCGCCTTCGACTTGGCCACCCATCGCGGTTACGACTCCGATCATCAGCGCGTGGTCGGCGACGTCGGCAAGGCCGGCGTGGCGATCGATTCGCTGTTGGACATGAACATCCTGTTCGACGGCATCCCGCTCGATCAGATGTCGGTGTCGATGACCATGAACGGCGCGGTGTTGCCGGTTTTGGCGTTCTACATCGTCGCCGCCGAGGAACAGGGCGTTTCGCACCAGCAACTCACCGGCACCATTCAGAACGACATTCTGAAAGAGTACATGGTGCGCAACACCTACATTTATCCGCCCGATCCGTCGATCCGGATCATCGGCGACATTTTTTCTTACACCTCCAAGGAGATGCCGAAGTTCAACAGCATCTCGATTTCCGGCTATCACATGCAGGAAGCGGGCGCGACCGCCGACCTGGAACTGGGCTACACTCTGGCCGACGGGCTGGAGTACGTCCGCACCGGCATCAAGGCAGGGATGGATGTGGATACTTTCGCACCGCGCCTGTCGTTCTTCTGGGCCATCGGCATGAACTACTTCATGGAAGTGGCCAAGATGCGGGCCGGGCGGCTGCTGTGGGCCAAGATCATCAAGCAGTTCAACCCGAAGAGCGACAAGTCGATGGCGCTGCGCACGCACAGCCAGACTTCGGGCTGGAGTCTGACCGAGCAGGATCCGTTCAACAACGTCGCCCGCACCTGCGTCGAAGCGCTGGCGGCGGCGCTGGGCCACACCCAGTCGCTGCACACCAACGCCTTGGACGAAGCCATCGCCCTGCCGACCGACTTCTCGGCGCGCATCGCCCGCAACACGCAGCTTTATCTGCAAGATGAAACGGCGATCTGCAAGGTGCTGGACCCGTGGGGTGGCTCGTATTATGTCGAGGCGCTGACCCACGAACTGGTCAAGCGGGCTTGGGGTCACATTCAGGAAGTGGAGAGCCTGGGCGGCATGGCCAAGGCCATCGAAACCGGCCTGCCCAAGATGCGTATCGAGGAAGCGGCGGCCCGCCGGCAGGCGCAAATCGACTCCGGCAAGGAAACCATCGTCGGCGTCAACAAGTACCGACTGGCCAAGGAAGACAAGCTGGACATCCTCAGCATCGACAATACCGCCGTACGCGAGGCGCAGGTGCAACGCTTGCAGAAGCTACGGTCCATGCGCGACGAGGCCAAGGTGAAGGCCTGTCTGAACGCGATCACCGAAGCCGCCAGCGCCGGTTCCGGCAATTTGCTGGAAAAAGCGGTCGAAGCGGCCCGCGCCCGCGCCAGTCTGGGCGAAATCTCCGACGCGATGGAGAAGGTGTTCGGCCGGCACAAGGCGGTCATCCGCGCCATTTCCGGCGTGTACAGCAGCGAGTTCGGCGAGGCCGAGGAAATCGCCAAAGTGCGGCAGATGGCCGACGAGTTCGAAAAGAACGAAGGCCGCCGCCCGCGCATCCTGGTCGCCAAGCTCGGCCAGGACGGTCACGACCGGGGCGCGAAAGTCATCGCGACCGCGTTCGCCGATCTCGGCTTCGACGTGGACATCGGCGCGCTGTTCCAGACGCCGGAGGAAGTCGCCCGGCAGGCGGTGGAAAACGACGTGCATGTGGTCGGCATGAGTTCGCTGGCCGCCGGCCACAAGACCCTGCTGCCGCAACTGATCGCGGAACTGAAGAAGCTGGGCCGCGAGGACATCATGGTGGTCATCGGCGGCGTCATTCCCGCCCAAGACTACGAGTACCTCAAGGCCAACGGCGCCGCCGCCATCTTTGGCCCCGGTACGGTGATTCCGGTCGCCGCGCAGAAGGTGTTGGTGGAGTTAAACGAACGCCTGGCAGCGTGAGGGTGAGGTAACCATGAGTAGGGTGAGCAGCGCTTGCCCTGCTCTATTGGCATTTCTAAATTTCATAATTAGTGAGGAGGATCACTGTGCAAATGATCATGGGTAATGATGAACTTATTTATTGGGCTCGTAAACATGGCTTTGGCTCTAACCTGTCGACTGCTCAAATTGGAAGGAAAATCTGGGTATGGATTCGTAAACATAGAGGGTGCAAGGTGCAAGTTAATGCTCCGTGTCGCTGGCCAAATTTTGGCGCATCTGTAAATAGCATGAATTTGCCAAAGACAGCAACACAATTTCGCTTCGACTCCAAACTTCTACCTCAAATTTATAAGTACTTGAAGACAATCTAGTGTGTAGGTGGGTTAGTCTAGCGTAGCCCTCCGGAATTGAATGACCTCACAATCGGCGGGTTATGGACCCATGCCCTAACTTGCTCTATTCAATCTAATGTTAATAGGAGCTTAAAAATTTGCTCTTTGAGTGGCATGGAAAGAAAGCTGCTGCAAACAAGAAAAAGCATGGTGTTTCTTTTGAAGAAGCAACTACAGTTTTTACTGATGTATTGTCTTTAACCATACCCGATCCTCTCCATTCAGAAGAGGAAGCGCGTTTTGTCATCATCGGTCAATCTTCACAACAGAGGATTCTGGTGGTCGCTCATACTGATTGCGGAAAGTGTATTCGGATTATATCAGCCCGTTTGGCGACAGCATATGAGAGAAAGCGTTATGAAGAAAGTCAAATCTAATCAATCCGATCCTGACATGCTCGGCGAATATGATTTTAGCAACGGAATTCGTGGTAAATATGTCGAACGTCTACGCGAGGGAAGCAATGTGGTAAAACTAGATGAAGACGTTGCTGCCGTCTTTCCCACTGAAAAAGCGGTTAACGATGCTTTAAGATCGCTGGCTAAAATTATAAGGCAGCATGAGCATTCAACCCCAGCACGTAGCGCGTAGCGCTGGTTATGCGCAGCGCAACTCGCCGTAATTGAACGACTCCACAATCGGCAGGCTATGGATTCATCCCATAAATCGCCCTACTCTACTCCGATTGAAGAAGATGAATTTTATAGAGGCAAGCAAACAATGACAATGACTCCTCAGAAACTATTTGATGAGTACGCCGCTTTACCTGTAGATGCCCAACGTCAAGTTGCCGACTTCATTGCCTTCTTGCAGCACCGATATACAATAGGTCAGACTATTAAAAAAACTCGCCAAACTGAGCTAAAAAGACAACCTTTTATCGGGATGTGGCATAACCGACAAGACTTATCGGATAGCTCAAGCTGGGTCCGCAAAACCCGCGAATCAGAATGGGGCCATGACATGTGATTGCCTTGACAATCATAGACACCGACATTCTCATCGATGCCGGTCGC
>JAVMKL010000094.1:0-5994 GCA_031732875.1 Candidatus Competibacter sp.
CCGCGCCTGCTCAACCTCAAGCAGGTGCTGGAAGCGTTTCTGGCGCACCGCCGCGAGGTGGTGGTGCGACGCACCGTGTTCGATCTGCGCAAGGCCCGCGAGCGCGCCCATATCGTCGAGGGGTTGGCGGTGGCGCTAGCCAATCTCGATCCCCTGATCGCCCTGATTCGGGCCGCCGCCGATCCCGCCGCCGCCCGGATCGCGTTGCTGGAGCGGATCTGGACCCCGGGACTGGTGACGGATCTGCTGGCCCGGGCCGGCGCGGCGGCGTCGCGACCGGAGGAGCTGCCGGCCGAATACGGTTCGAGCGAAGCGGGTTACCGGCTGTCGCCGACCCAGGCGCAGGCGATTCTGGATTTGCGCCTGCACCGGCTGACCGGTTTGGAACGGCGGAAACTGCTGGATGAATATCAGGAACTGCTGGGCCGCATTCAGGATTTTCTGGAAATCCTCACCGTGCCGGAGCGGCTGACGACGGTGATCCGCGCCGAGTTGGCGGAATTGCGCGCCCAGTATGGCGACGCTCGCCGCACCGCGATTTTGCCCGACGAGCAGAATCTGAATCTCGAGGATCTGATTAACGAGGAAACGGTGGTGGTCACCCTGTCCCACGCCGGCTATGTCAAGTCGCAACCGCTGTCTCTGTACCGGGCGCAACGGCGCGGCGGGCGCGGCCGGGCGGCGACCACGGTCAGGGAGGAAGATTTTGTGGACAAGCTGTTCGTCGCCAGCACGCACGATACCGTCCTCTGCTTCTCCAACCGCGGCAAGGTGTATTGGAAGAAGGTCTACGAACTGCCGCAGGCCGGGCGGACGGCGCGTGGCCGGCCCATCGTCAACCTGCTGCCGTTGGAGGAGGGCGAGCGCATCAACGCGGTGTTGTCGGTGCGCGAATTCGGCGACGATCATTACGTGTTCTTCGCCACCGCCAACGGCACGGTCAAGAAAACCCCGCTGTCCGAGTATTCCCGCCCGCGCCCCAGCGGCATCATCGCCATCGACCTGCGCGAGGGCGATCAACTGGTCGACGTCGCCCTGACCCACGGCCAGCGCGACGTGATGTTGTTCACCGACGCCGGCAAGGCGCTCCGTTTCGTCGAGACCGAGGTGCGGATCATGGGCCGCTCGGCCTGCGGGGTGCGCGGCATCCGGCTGGGCAAGGGGCAGAAGGTCATCGCCCTGATCGTGGTGGGCGAGGGCACGGTGCTGGCGGCGACCGAGAACGGTTACGGCAAACGGACGGAGGTGAGCGAATATCCGCGCCACGGTCGCGGGGGCCAGGGCGTGATTTCGATCCAGACCTCCGAGCGCAACGGCCGGGTGGTCGGCGCGGTGCAGGTGGAAAACGACCACGAGATCATGCTGATCACCGATGGCGGTACCCTGGTGCGAACCCGGGTCGAGGAAATCTCCCTGGTAGGGCGCAACACCCAGGGCGTCAAGCTGATCAGCCTGCAAGGGACGGAGAAGCTGGTCGGGATCGAGAAGATCGAAAGCATCGGCGAAGTCGATGCCAACGGCGATCTGCCGGCGGAAGACGACGGTCTGACGCCGGAGGAAGGCGCCGACGACGAGGGGGCAGCATGAGCGAGGCGGAGAGCCTGCAAGCGCTGCGCGAGCGGATCGACGCGCTGGACCGACAGATTCAGACGCTGATTTCCGAGCGGGCGCACTGCGCGCAACGGATCGGCGCCCTCAAGCAGGCGGCCGGCGCCACCGGCAATCTGTACCGCCCCGAGCGCGAGGCGCAGGTGCTGCGGCGGGTGATCGAAGCCAACCAGGGGCCGCTGAGCAGCGAGGAAATGGCCCGGCTGTTCCGGGAGATCATGTCGGCCTGCCTGGCGCTGGAGGAACCGCTCCAGATCGCCTTTCTCGGCCCGGAAGGCACCTTCACCCAGGCGGCGGCGCTCAAGCATTTCGGCAAGTCGATCCACAGCATCCCGCTGCGGGCCATCGACGAGGTGTTTCGCGAAGTCGAGGCCGGTTCCGCCGACTACGGGGTGGTGCCGGTGGAAAATTCCACCGAGGGCGTGGTCAACCACACCCTGGACATGTTTCTGCAGTCGCCGCTGCGGATTTGCGGCGAGGTGCAGATGCGCATCAACCATCATCTGATTACCCGGGCGACCGATCTCAAGGCCGTCCGCCGCGTCTATTCCCACCGACAGTCGCTGGCGCAGTGCCGTGAGTGGCTGGACGTCAACCTGCCGCGCGTGGAGCAGATCGAGGTGGGCAGCAACGGCGAAGCGGTGTTGCGAGTGCGCGAAGAGGCGGTCGCGGCGGCGATCGCCGGCCAGTGTGCGGCCGACATCTACGATCTGCCGACCCTGGTGCGCAACATCGAGGACGAGCCGAACAATACCACCCGGTTTCTGATCATCGGTACCCAGCCGATCGCGCCGTCCGGCGACGACAAGACCGCGTTGCTGGTGGCCTCGCTGAACCGGCCCGGCGCGCTGTTCAAGCTGCTGGAACCGCTGGCCCGCAACAACGTCAGCATGAACCGCATCGAGTCGCGACCGTCGCGGCGCGGCATGTGGGATTACGTGTTCTTCATCGACCTCGACGGTCACGCCCAGGACGAGCCGGTGGCCGCCGCGCTCGCGGAACTGCGCGAGCAGGCCAGTCTGTTCCGGGTGCTGGGATCGTATCCGAAAGGCGTGCTGTGAGGGACGACTACGATTCGCCGTGGAAGGAAGTGCTGGAACGCTTCTTTCCCGCCTTCCTCGCCTGGTTCTTCTCCGCCACCTGTTGACGGATTCTCAAATTGACCGAAACGCTCTCCGACTTGCCCGAAACTCGTTTCATCGGATTGATGAGCGAGTTGTTCCAGTTGCGTGAAGCCGAGGAACTGGATTTCGGCATTTATCGTGTCATCAGGCGGCATAACCAAAAAGTGCGGGAGTTTCTTGGCGAAATCGCTGATGAAAACGGCCAAGCGAGCGGTGTTGCGTGGCGGCGAACTGGCGGGAATTTTGGAACAGGCATTTCAGCGAATCGACAGCGAGACCCGCGACGGGCAGAAGGCGCAGCTCCGGCGCATGGCCGACGAGTTGGGCATCAAGGCCCGTTGTTCCACCGAGGAGCGGGAGCAATATTTGGCCAGCGTCGAGAAGATTCCGGCCATGCACCAAAAAGTCATGGATTACCGCAATTTGCGCGAGGAACTCGAAACTACCTACAGTGCCAGTGCCGACCGCTCGGAAGTGCTAAACCGGCTTTACGAGTTTTTCTCCCGCCATTATCAGGATGGCGATTTTATCGTCCAGCGCCGCTATGGCCGGAACGGCGCCCGCTATATCAAGTCGTCGGGTGAAGATACCGAGTTTCACTGGGTGACCGAGGACATGTATTACATCAAGTCGGGCGATGTCTTCACCGACTATCCGGTACGCTTGAGCAACGGCCTACGGCTGGTTTTTTGCGTCGATGCCGAAACGCTGGATCAAACTCGCGCCGAACTGAAGCCTACCGATAGGGCCAGCTACAAGCTTCGCGCCATTACCCCAGACTCCCCTCGCCCTTCGGGAGAGGGGCTGGGGGTGAGGGCTTCTTTCCGCGTCATTCTCGATTACGTCAAAGGCGCGCAAAGAACCAGAGCACAACTCGACGAGATTATCAGCCGTGCCGCCGCTGTTTCCAGGGGGCAACCGGAAGAAATCGCCCGGCATTTGCGTCGCTACATCGCTCGCAACCAGTCCGACTTTTTCATCCACAAGCGGCTGCAAGAGGCGTTGAACGATGATCTGGATATTTTTCTCAAAACCGACGTGTTGAATGCCGATCAGTTGCTGGCCGATGACGCGGGTAATATTCCGGCCCGGGCGCTGCGGGTGGCGCGGGCGATTCGCCGGGTCGGTCGGCGGATCAACGCGTTCCTCGGCGTGCTGGAGGATTATCAGAAGCGGTTGTGGGAGAAGAAAAAACTGGTGCTTTCCACCCGCTACGTCATCACGCTGGATCGGCTGGACAAGCTGGCCGGGCGGGCGTTTGTCGGGGCGAACCTTGCGGCGATTCTGGCCAACGCCACGCAAGGGGCGGAGTGGCAAGCCTTGGGTTTGGGCGAGTTGAAGACGGCGGAAGCCGTTCGGCGGGAGGATGGCGGATTTTTGCCGTTGCCGGTGGATACGCTGCATTTCGGCGAGGATTTCAAGTGGGCGCTGCTGGCGGCGGTGACGAAAGATCATCCGCTGGATGAGTCGCTCGATGGGGTGGCGATTCATTCGGATAACTGGCAGGCGCTCAATACGATGCAGGAGAAGTATTGGGAGCGGGTAAAGTGCGTTTATATCGATCCGCCGTATAACACGAACAGTAGCGGTATCCCTTACAAAAACGGCTATCAACATGCCTCTTGGGGCGCATTGATGCATAATCGCATCGAGTTATTACGCCGATTACTCCCGCAGACTGGCGCAATATTTGTCAGCATCGACAAGGCCGAACGCACGTTGCTGTCTCACGTCATGGATTCAATTTTTGAAGCAAACAACCGTATCGAAGAACTGATTTGGGTACAAAATACTAATAATAGCCAATCTCCAACTTATTCCACGAACCATGAATATGTGGAGGTTTATGCCAAAAGCCGCTTGGTAGTCGAGCGTGTTCCAGAAATGTTCCGCGAACCCAAACCCGGCTTTGTGGAAATGATGGAGCTTGTGGTCCGACTCAATCCCGGTTATCCATCTATTAAGGTTATTGAAAGTGAAATACGGGCGCTGTTTAATCGTCACTTTGGCGAGCTAAAAGAGCAGGTGGAAAATCAAGGATTGGAGTGGGAAACTGAAAAAGAAAACGATCCTTGGCGAGGATTATACAACTACTGTCATGCCGAGTATCGTGGTGATGATGGAAAGCTAGTTTCTGAAGCAGAGGCAAAAGAAAAGCAAGCTAGGATTTGGATTTGGCAAGAAGGGGATGCTTCCGCGCCGGCCGCAAAACAAGCCGATAGTACACGCAAAACCGATCATTCCAATTATAGATTTTATAAACCACCCCATCCTATTACTGGCAAACTTTGCCCACACCCAAAAAGCGGCTGGAAGTTCCCTCAATTTGCTGACTCGGAGTCTCCATCCAGAATCAGCTTTGAATCATTGGTTGCAGACAACCGTATCGCATGGGGAGTAGATGAAAATAAGGTTCCCCGTTTAAAAAGAATGCTGCACGAAGTAGAAACCAATGTTGGTAGAAGCGTATTCCGCGATTTTTCGGATGGCGAAAAACAATTATCGGCAATGTTTGGGCAATCGGGTTTATTCCTTGCTCCGAAACATACTCGCTTTGTTGATCGATTTATCCAGCAGACGACAGCCGAACAAGATTGGGTGCTGGATTGCTTTGGCGGTTCGGGTTCCTCGGCCCATGCCGTGCTTGAGGCTAATCTTGAAGGTGGTGGCCGAAGACGGTTTGTATTGGTCGAGACCAACGATTACTTTCACACCTTGATCCTTCCCCGACTCAAGAAAGCTGGCGCGGCAACGGCGTGGAATTCTGGCAAGCCACTAGCGATTAACGGCCCCGGCCTGTTCATGCGCGTCCAGCGTCTCGAACAATACGAAGACACCCTGGAAAATCTCGCCGTCGCCGCCGGTGAAAATCAAAATCTGTTCGCCGGCCCAGAGGCGCTGGCCTACGATCTCGACGCCGAAGCCAAACGCCTGCTGTTCTCCAGCTCATCCTTTACCGCGCCCTTCGGGCTGACCCTCAAACGCATCGCCGGCGCCGACCTGGAAATCGGCCCGGTCGATCTGGTGGAAAGCCTCGTCTACCTGCTCGGCCTGCACGTCCAGCGGATGTATCGGGAACAAGGCTCCGTCGTCATCACCGGCGCGCTGAACCGCAACCGCCAAACCGCCGCCGTGTTCTGGCGCGACAACGTGCTGCACGGCGCGGACTGGCTGCAAACCAAAATGGCCGAGCATCCCGCCGACCGTTACTACACCAACGACCCCGCCCGCCTGTCCTTCCCCGGCGTCGAACGCTTCGCCG
>JAVMKL010000095.1:0-5977 GCA_031732875.1 Candidatus Competibacter sp.
AGTGGTGTTTCGACCACAACGATCCGGCCGGCCTCGGCACCGATACCCTGCCCGCTGCGTCGCTGCTGTACCTGCCGCTCAAGGCACCATTGCGCACCCGCGGCGTGCTGGCCGTGGCGCCCGAGCAGCGGCGTCTGCTGATGATTCCGGAACAGCGGCGGTTGCTGGACACTTTCGCCGCGCTGATCGCTATCGCCCTGGAACGGGTGCATTTCGCCACCGTCGCCCGCGACACGCTGGTGAAAATGGAAGCGGAACGGCAGCGCAATTCCCTGCTGGCGGCGTTGTCTCACGATCTGCGCACGCCGTTGACCGGTTTGATCGGACTGGCGGAAACGTTGGCGCTGGAACTGGCCGCCGAGGAATCGCCCCACCAGGAATCTCTGGCGGCAATCCGCGAGCAGGCGGTGCGGATGGCGCTGCTGGCCGACAACCTGCTGGACATGGCCAAGTTGCAGGCCGGCGTCGTCCGCCTGCGCAAGGATTGGCAGTCGCTGGAGGAACTGTTCGGCTCGGCCACGCGGCTGCTGGAACAGCCGCTGCGCGAACATCCGTTGCGGCTGGCGCTCGACCCGGAACTGCCGCTGGTCAACTGCGACGCGGTGCTGATCGAGCGGGTGTTGGTGAACCTGCTGGAAAACGCCGCCAAGTACACCCCGCCCGGCACCGTGATCGGCGTCACCGCCAGCGCGGCAACCGACCGGCTGAGCGTCGAGGTCTGGGACGAAGGGCCGGGCCTACCGGCCGGGCGGGAGCAGGCTCTATTCGAAAAATTTGCTCGCGGCCAAACGGAATCGGCGGTGCCGGGGGTCGGCCTCGGCTTGGCGATCTGCCGGGCGGTTATCGAAGCCCACGGCGGCCAGATCCGGGCCGAAAACCGGGCCGGCGGCGGCGCCTGCTTCACTTTCACCCTGCCGCTGGAGACGCCGCCGCCATTGGAGGTCGAGGATATCGCACCGAGAGCGCCGGATTCGCATCAACCGGCCGTATAGGGTCTCGAGCGGTCGGGTGAACCTGAAATGAACGAACGTCGGGAGCGGATCGATTTTTCTGGTCTGCTGAGAGATTACGGAGTGGCGCTGCTGGTATCCCTGGGCGTCACGTTTGCGGTCATACCGCTGCTGCCCTATCTCGATCATGCCAACATCGTCATGCTGTTTTTACTGGCGGTAATCGGCGTGGCGGCGTCGTATGGCCGCGGTCCGGCGATGCTGGTGGCGGTCCTCAATGTATTGTCATTTAATTTTGTCTTCGTGCCGCCGCACTTTGCGTTCGCATTCGACACCCTGCAATCGATCCTGACCTTCGCGGTGATGTTGATCGTGGGACTGATCGTCGGTCAGCTCACCGCCCGATTTCGCTATCAGGCCCGGATTGCCCGCGCCCGCGAGGAACGGGCCCGCTTCCTTTACGAAATGGCGCGCGAGTTGTCCGGGGCGCTGGTTGCCGAGCAGGTGATCGAAATCAGCGAACGTTGCGTCGAGGCCAGCTTTCGGGTCAAGTCGCGGTTATTGCTGCCGGACGACCACGACCGCTTGCAGTCGCCACCGCTGCGGCCCGGCAAGCCGAGAGTGGATCTGGCCATCGCGCAGTGGTGTTTCGACCGCAACGATCCGGCCGGCCTCGGCACCGACAGTCTGCCCGACGCGCCATTGTTGTATCTGCCGCTCAAGGCACCGTTGCGTACCCGCGGAGTCCTGGCCGTGGCGCTCGAACGGCAGCGGTTGCCGCTGATCCCGGAACAGCGGCGACTGCTGGACACCTTCGCCGTGCTGATCGCCATCGCCTTGGAGCGGGTGCATTTCGCCGTGGTCGCCCGCGACACGCTGGTGAAAATGGAAGCGGAACGGGAACGAAGCTCGTTGCTGGCCGGGCTGTCCCACGATCTGCGCACGCCGATGACCGCGCTGATCGGGCTGGCGGAAACACTGACGCTGGACTTGATCGCCGAGCAGTCGCCCTACCAGGAGTCGTTGACCGCCATCCGCGAGCAGGCCGAGCGGATGGCGCTGTTGGTCGATAATCTGCTGGACATGGCCAAGCTGCAGACCGGTCGGGTGCGGCTGCGCAAGGACTGGCAGTCGCTGGAGGAGCTGG
The DNA here is from genome assembly GCA_031732875.1 of Candidatus Competibacter sp. Taxonomy (GTDB): domain Bacteria; phylum Pseudomonadota; class Gammaproteobacteria; order Competibacterales; family Competibacteraceae; genus JAVMKJ01. Next base: position 2,098 of record JAVMKL010000095.1, read on the forward strand.
TCGGCTCGGCCGTGCGGATGCTCGAACAGCCGCTGCGCGACCATCCACTGCGACTGGTGCTCGACCCGGAACTACCGCTGGTCAAGTGCGATGCGGTGTTGATCGAGCGAGTGCTGGTGAACCTGTTGCAGAATGCGGCCAAGTACACTCCACCCGGCACCGTGATCGGCGTGACCGCCAGCGTGGCAACCGACGGGTTGAGCGTGGAGGTGTGGGATGAAGGGCCGGGCCTGCCGGCTGGCCACGAGCAGGATTTATTTGAAAAATTCACGCGCGGCCATACCGAATTGGCGGTGCCGGGGGTCGGTCTCGGATTGGCGATCTGCCGGGCGATCATCGACGCCCACGGTGGTCAAATCCGGACCGAGAACCGGACCGGTGGTGGTGCCCGCTTCACCTTCACCCTGCCGCTGGAAACGCCGCCGCCGCTCGAACCCGATGATGAGTCCGATCTGGAGCCGACATGATCGCCACGTCCGAACCGTCTCTAACCGTTCTGATCGTCGAAGACGAGCAGGCCATCCGTCGGTTCGTGCGCGCCGCCCTGGAAGGTGAAGGCTATCGGGTGCATGAGGCGGATACCATGCGGCGCGGTTTGTCGGAAGCCGGCACCCGCAAGCCGGACTTGGTTGTTCTCGATCTCGGGCTGCCGGATGGCGACGGCGTGGATTTCATCCGCGATCTGCGTGCCTGGAGCGGTGTGCCCGTGCTGGTGCTGTCGGCCAGGGTCGAGGAATACGATAAGGTCGAGGCGCTGGACGCCGGTGCCGACGATTATCTGATCAAGCCGTTCGGAGTTGCCGAATTGCTGGCGCGGGTGCGGGCGGTGTGTCGGCGCCACGCGCGCGAGTCGGGCGGTACCGCCATTATCAACTTCGGCGAGGTGAGCGTGGATTTGGAACGCCGGCAGGTGGCGCGCGACGGCCAGGCGATCCATATCACCCCGATCGAGTTTCGGTTGCTGGCCGCGTTGATCACCAAGCCCGGCAAGGTGCTGACGCATCGTCAACTGCTGCGGGACGTCTGGGGACCAGCCTATGTGGAACGCGGTCATTACCTGCGCATTTACATGGGTCACCTGCGCCAGAAGCTGGAAGCCGATCCGACGCGACCGCGGCATTTCCTCACCGAAACCGGTATCGGTTATCGGTTCTGCCCGTCCTGACGCTGCTGCCCGCAGCGGCTTTCCCGTCTTGATTTGGCGGCCTCGCAACCGTCAACCTCCTCTCTTGCCATTCTCGATTTTTACAAGATTTTTACACAGCATCTCGCCATTTTTACGGCTTCTTTACGGCTCTTCGGGTAAAAAGCCAAATTTTCACCAGCCTGCCGCGCGCATCGTGAGGAACCGGCCATGTCCCGTCATCCAGACCAATCCACCGAGAATCTCATTCGCCGTGCCGAAGCCGCCCAGGATGTTGCGGCGCTCAAGGACGTGCTGGTCGAAACCCTGACCTTGTTGACGATGATTCGGGGTGATGTCCGGGAACTGGCCCATCGCATCAGGGCCTTGGAAGCATCCGCGCCCGATCAAGCAGCGCTGGAAGAGACGCGGGCCGATATCGCACAGTTGCTAAACCTCGCCGCTGGAACCGCCTACGAGCGGTTCGCCTTGGCCGCACGGCGCTGCGTCTACGACGAAGATTGGCAGGAAGCGGATACCGCCCTGGCGGCATTCCGCGAACCGGGTGAGTTGCGCGATCTGGCATTGCGCATCCGTGGCCGGTTGATCGATCTCTATTCCTGAACGGCCAGACCGATCTTGCGGGTAGTCGCAAGTCACTCCGTGCCCATTCCAGTGGAGGTAAATGACGATGATTCCAGATTCGGTTTACGGAGCCATCCTGTTGAGTATCATCGATTTCTTTCTCAGCTTCGTGGTGATCGCCGGCATCGGTTTCGTCCTGGCGCTCTTCCCGTATCTGAACCGACTGGGGGAGGTCGACGAGAAAAAACTGCGGGAAGGCGGCCACTAGACTGCCGCCGCGTTTTCAGCGCATCACCTGATTAATTAAAACGGGAGGGGTGGGAGTTGTTCGACCAAGTTCTGTTCTTTTTCCACGCGCTGCTGCAACAGACCGGGGCGGCTAACTTCACTTGGGGCAACCTGGTGATGATCGCCATCGGCGGGACCATGATTTACCTGGCGATCGCCAAACATTACGAACCGTTGCTTCTCATCGGGATCGGTTTTTCCTGTATCGTCGCCAACGTGCCGGGACCACCCGACGTGCCCGGCGGACCGCCCGTCTCCGCGCTGCTCTATGTGGTGAAGGAAGGTGGACTGTTTCACTATGCCTACGAAGGCGTGGCCAAGCTTATCATCCCACCGTTGATCTTTCTGGGCGTGGGCGCCATGACCGATTTTGGCCCCATGATTGCCAATCCCAAGCTGGTCATTCTGGGCGCCGGCGCGCATCTGGGGATCTTCGTGGCGCTGATTCTGGCCAAGCTGGTCGGCTTTACCATCAGTGAGGCGGGCGCCATCGGTATCATCGGCGGGGCCGACGGCCCCATGGCGATCTTCGTCACCGTGAAGCTGGCCCCGCATCTGCTCGGGCCGATCTCGGTCGCCGCCTACTCCTACATGGCCTTGATGCCCATGATCCAACCGCCGGTGATGAAAATGCTCACCACCGATGCGGAACGCAAGATCGAGATGGCGCAAATCCGCAAGGTCAGCAAGCTGGAGAAGATCGTCTTTCCGGCCGTGATCGCCATCATCGTCAATCTGTTCTTCCCTCCGGTCGCCCCGTTGATCACCATGCTCATGCTGGGCAATCTGCTGAAGGAAGTGGGCGTCACCGAACGGCTGGCCAAAACGGCGGGCGGCGCGCTGATGAACGTCATCATCATCATCCTGACCGTGGCTATCGGCTCCACCATGGCGGCCGACAAGTTCCTGAGCTGGGATACGATCCTGATCGTCGGCCTCGGCCTGCTCGCTTTCCTGTTCGGCACCGCGTCCGGCGTCGTCACTGCAAAGATCATGAATCTGTTCATGAAGGTCAAGATCAATCCGCTGATCGGCTCGGCCGGCATCGCGTCGGTTCCCATCGCCGCCCGGGTTTCCCACATCGTGGCCAATCAGGCCAACCCGCACAATCACCTGATCTTCCACGCCATGGGTCCCAACCTGGCCGGGGTGTTTGGAACCGCCATTTCCGGTGGGATCATGCTGGCGTTGCTGGGGGTCCAATGAGATTGTGTTACCCTTAATCTAAATTAAGCGCCGGCCGGCCGGCCGGTTCTCGGTTCCAAACTGCCCAGTCGATGACCGCAATCGACTGGGCAGTCGATTTTTGGTCGCCTCACTTATGAAAGCCTTCAATGTCGAGCGCGTGCTCAGTGTTCACCACTGGAACGATACTCTGTTCAGTTTCAAAACAACCCGCGATCCAGGGCTCCGCTTTCGCAACGGCCATTTCGTCATGATCGGCCTGGAAGTGGACGGCCGTCCGTTGATGCGGGCCTATAGCATTGCCAGCGCCAACTACGACGAGTATCTGGAATTTTTCAGCATCAAGGTGCGCAACGGCCCCCTCACGTCGCGGCTGCAACACCTCAAGGAAGGCGACTCGATTCTGGTCAGTCGCAAGCCGGTGGGTACCCTGGTGATCGACGATCTACTTCCAGGGGAGCGGCTTTACCTGCTTGCGTCGGGGACCGGTCTGGCGCCGTTCCTGAGCATCATCAAGGATCCGGATACCTACGACCGTTTCCACCAGGTCGTGCTGGTACACGGTGTCCGCCATGCGAGCGAATTGGCCTACGCCGATTTCATCGCCCAGGAATTGCCCGAAAACGAATTCCTGGGCGAGCTGGTTCGCGAGAAGCTGATCTATTACCCCACCGTGACGCGCGAACCCTACCGCAATCA
>JAVMKL010000096.1:0-5976 GCA_031732875.1 Candidatus Competibacter sp.
CGCTATCCGATAGAGGAGCGGGTTGCGCTGGTGGAGCGATTGCTCGACCGGGGCGCGCACGCCGCCAGCGATCCCCGCTGGTTCGGTCGTCAGCCGGGCCGATGCTGTCCCAGCAGTTGCCTGGGGTCGGAACTGGCGGGACCGGAGCGAGGGGGCGGCGAAGAATAACCGTAGCCAATTCGATACCCCGCAGTTTGTTGCGGGGTCGTTCATTTACAGTGCTCCTTATCCTGGCGGCGATCCGGTCGATCACCGCCAGACGTAAGGTGTCGCCAAAACGACTAGGCGCGGGCTTCCGCTTGCGCAACCGGATCCTCGCGGACAACCACGGTATCCTCGACGGGTACGATTTCGTCCGCGCTCATGCCGACTCGACGGGCATGCTCCCGGATAGCGGCCGCGTCCTGGCCTTGGTAGATGCAAACGGTACCGAGGCGGCCATCGGCCTCGCGAACCACGTAGGACCGGATCCAGCGTACCTGGTCGGGCATCTCCTCGTTGCCCACCCGCGCAGACACGCCGGCGGTGATTCCCAGTTCGGCGGCGTCTTTCCAGTTGCTGTTGCGACGAATAGCGAAGGTTTTCATGTTAGGACTCCTCAGTGTGCATTGATAGGGGGATTGGCACCGACGGTGCCTTCCGTCCTCGGGCCGCGCCTCGAAGGGTCAACGGACGCTTGCAGGATGCACCTGAGGAGGCCATCAAGTCCTTTCCCAGACCTGATCAAGTTCTTATCATTTTCGGAACCACTCCCGGTCGAATATCGTCCCCAATCGCCGATGACAACAAGCGTCCACCGTTTCGCGGCTTTCGAACTCGACAGGGACCGTCGATCCTTGCGGCTCGAGGGTCGCGAAGTTTCCTTGCAGCCCCTCGTTTTCGACCTGCTCTGGTATCTCGTCGAAAACCAGGATCGGGTCGTGAACAAGGAGGAACTCCTCGACACGCTGTGGCCGGGTGTGATCGTTACGGAGAGCTCCTTGCAAAGAGCGGTCAGCCTGGCACGCGCGGCTTTGCAGCAGGGCGGACTGGGTGAGGCCATCCGCAACTATGCGCGGCGTGGCTACCGTTTCCACACTGACGATCTCGAGCGGGCAACCGATTCCACCCTGCAGAAGATCTCTGTGACCGCCGAAGCGGACCGTTGCTTCACCCATGTCCAGTGGAAAGCCGCCATGCAGGGCTACGTCGAGGCGGATCGCAGGTCGCCGCTGGACGCGGAATCCCTTGAACGCTGGGCCAACGCCGCCCTGTGCGCTGGCGACCTGGCGAGCGCCATGCTCCCCTTGGAGCGCGCCGCCGTTTCCTATTCCAGCCGGGGCGAGCATGAAGCAGCCGCCCGTGTCACGATCAGTCTTGCCCGCGTCCAGCTCGAGTCACTGAACGTGGCGGTGGCCCAAGGCTGTCTACGTCGCGCATTGCGTTTGCTGAGTGGGTTGCCCTGTGGTGAGCAGCATGGCTTCCTGGCATGGATGACGGCTCGACTGCACCTGTATAACGGCGACTTGCCCGAGGCTATCCAACACGCTCTACAGGCTCGTGACATCGGCCGCGCCTTGCAGAACGCGGACATCGAGACCATGGGCCTCCTGTTATGGGGTATCGGTCTGCAAGCCCGTGGTGAGACCGCCTCCGGCATGGAATTGCAGGACGAGGCCGCTGCTGCCGTGCTGGCGGGTGACATCTCACCCCTGGTGGGGGGAATCATTTATTGCGGTGTCATTTCCAGTTGCTGTAACTGTGGCGATTGGCCACGCGCCGAGCAGTGGACGGATAGTTTCGGGCACTGGTGCGAGCGCAGCAACATCGAGACCTTCGCCGGGGCCTGCCTGATCCATCGGGCAGAAGTCTTCGCCATGGCCGGCAAACTGGACCTGGCGCAGGATGCGATCACCCAAGGTGACCCGATCATTCGCAGCGGCGCCCCTTGGGCTCTCGGTGATGCCTACCGCCTGAAGGGGGATCTGCACCTCGCGCGTGGGGAGACGGATGCGGCGGAACGCGACTATCAGTACGCCTACCAACACGGCTGGGATCCTTACCCTGGTTATGCGATCCTGCTCCACCAGCGCGGCTGCAGCAACGAGGCGGTCGGTGGATTGAAACGCGCCGCCGCACTGACCAACTGGTTAGCAGGAGAACGCAAGGGCCGCTATCTCGCCCACGCGGCCCAGATTGCGGCCATCTCAGGACAAATGGACGAGGCCCGCGCGATCCTCGAGCTCCTCGACCAAGCGCCCAAGCTGTGGGCGTCGGGCGCCGTCGCCGGTCAGGTCGACCGTGCCCGTGCCGAATTCCTATGGGCGACGGGGCATGAGGAAGAGGCGCTCGCCTTGTTCCGCCGCGCTATCGAAACGCTCAAGCACAAGCGCGCCGTCATGGATGTGGCGGTAGTCCGCCTGCGGCTAGCGGAGGCTTTCGCCGCTCGAGGCGAGCATGCGGCGGCGGACATGGAGCTCCGTGCCGCCGAAGCGGCGTTCGAAGCCGCCGGCGCCACCGGATATCTGGCGCAATGCCAAGCCCTGCGAACCACGGCGATGCGAGCATCGCCCGAGTAACACGTCCGGGGCGTGCACGTTCGGTGGGATGTCACCGATGCCCGCTATTCCACCGGGTAGTGGTTCAATGCACCACCAGCTTGACCAACATAAACACCGCCACCGCCACGATCATCCCAGCGAACAGCTTTTGCAGAACTGGGCCGGCGATACGTCGCCCCACCGCGATGCCCAACGCCATCCCGCCCAAGCCGCCCAGCACGAAGCCGGTCGTGATTCCAACATCCAGCCGGTGGCCGGCGATGACGTGGGACAGCAACCCGATCATGCTGATGATGGCGATCACCCACAGCGAGGTGGCGACCGCCCGCCGCATCGGCAGCGAAGCCACCAGCACCAGCGCCGGCACGATCAGAAAACCGCCACCCACGCCGAACAGACCGGACAGCAAGCCGGTCGCCGAGCCGGACAGCGCCAGCCGCACCGCGCAGCGCGAGGTGAATTGCAGCCGACCGGCCGGATCGTAGCGGCAAGCGGGACCGGCGTTATCGTCGCCCGGATTGGCACCGGCGCGGATGATGCGGGTTTCCTCCGGTCGACGGTTGGCCTGCCGCCACATGCGTAACGCCACCGCCAGCATTAACAGGGCAAAACCCGCTAACAACGCCGTTTCGGGGAATTTAGGATTCAGCCAAGCGCCCAATGGCGCACCGACGAAGCCGGATAGACCGAAGATGATGGCGGTACGGTATTCGGCCTGACCGTCGCGCCAGCGGGCCAAGCCGCCACCGAACGCGGTCGCGCCCACCGCTGCCAGCGAGACGACTATCGCCTCGTGCGCTGGCACGCCCAGACCGTACACCAGCAAGGGGACGGCAAAGACGGAACCGCCGCCGCCGGTCAGACCCAGGGCGAAGCCGACGACGAGACCGAATAGCAGGCTGAGGATCACGGTACGTCAAACTGGACGGATGTGCTCAGGTTCCGATCTCGATTTCCGCTTCCATGAACGTGACCGCCCGACCCGCCAGCTTGACCCGGTCGCGCTGCAACTCGCAGAGGACATCCCCGCCACGCTTGGAAACCTGCCGCGCCGACAGGCGGTTTTTCCCCAGCCGAGCGGCCCAGTACGGCGTCAGTTCGCAGTGGGCCGAACCCGTCACGGGATCTTCCGGGATGCCGAATTTGGGCACGAAATAGCGGCTGACGAAATCCCTGTCCTGTCCCGGCGCCGTCACGATCACTCCTTGCAGTTCCAGGCGCCGCAGCTTTTCAAAATCCGGGGCGATGGCGCGAATGCGTGCTTCCGACTCGAACACGCAAACGTAATTGACGGCCGCCAGCGTTTCGACCGGTTGGCAACCCAAACTCTCGACGAGCAGATCGAGCGTGACGCAAGGCTTTGGCAATAAAGCGGGAAAATCCATCACCAACAACGATCCTTGCCGCTCCACGAACAGTTTTCCGCCGCGCGTCTCGAACGCGATGACCGGTTGTCGGTAGCCGAGAATCTCGAACAGTACATGAGCGGTCGCCAAGGTGGCGTGACCGCACAAATCCACTTCGGCGACCGGCGTGAACCAGCGCAGATGAAAACCGTTGGAGGAGGGGACGAAAAAAGCAGTTTCGGACAGATTATTTTCCTCGGCGATGGCCTGGAGGACGCCATCATCCGGCCAGGTATCGAGCGGAACCACTGCTGCCGGATTGCCTTCAAACACTCGCGCCGCAAACGCATCGACTTGGTATTGCTTGAGTCGCGCCATGTCGGTTCCCACCTCGAATAGCGTTGAGATAAAAAAGCGGCGTTCCCGCTCGGTTTCGAACCGTGACGCGAACGCCGCCCTGGTTTTTGGCGGTAGCCGACGCTCAGATCAAACGTCGGGACCCCAACCGAACACTTCCACAGTCCGGAACAGATCGTTATCGGTGACCATGCCCACCGGCTTGCCGTCCATTTCGACCACCACGCGGCGGACGTTGGCTTGGGACATCCGCTGCGCGGCGTCGGCCAGCGACATTTCGCGCTTGACGGTCACCAGCGGCCGGGTGGTGACTTCACCCACCTTGACCCGCGCCGGCGAGCGGTTGACGCTGATGATTTTCTTCAGCACGTCGCGGTCGGTCATGATGCCCCACTGACCGCTGGCGTCGGGCTCGACCATCACCGCGTTCACGCCGCTTTCGATCATCGAATGCATGGCGACGTTGACCAGTTCGTCGTTCTTGACGACGATGACCGGGGACATGATGCCGCCCACGGTGTTCGGCATGCGGCCGGAGGCGATCATCGCCTGTACGGGGTCGGCCACGCGGGCGGCTTCCAGCGCCTTGCGCGCTTCCGCTTGGGCGCGGTGGCGGCGCTCGATCTCCTGGCGCAGCGCCGGACCCTGCTCGCGCATCTTGACGATGATCAAGTCGGCGAACTTGCTGGTCGGGACCTCGGTGCCGCCGTCCATCAACCGGGCGAAATCGTAGGTGACGGTCTTGTCGGCGATGACCTGGGTCAGCGCGGATTCGATCAGTTCGGCGGCTTCGGTCCAGCCCATATACTGCAACATCATCACGCCCGACAGCATCAGCGAACCGGGGTTGACCTTGTCGAGATTGGCGTACTTGGGTGCGGTGCCGTGGGTGGCCTCGAACACGGCGATGAAGTCAGCCATGTTGGCGCCCGGCGCGATGCCGATGCCGCCCACTTCCGCCGCCACCGCGTCGGAGAGGTAGTCGCCGTTCAGGTTCATGGTGGCCAGCACCGAGAATTCTTCCGGTCGCAGTTGCAGCAACTGGAAGATGATGTCGGCGATGCGGTCCTTGATGACCACTTTGCCCGGCGGTTGCTTGCCGCCGTAGACGCTGTACAGCTCGTTCTCGGTGATGGTCTGGTCCGGGAACTCGTCGCGCGCCAGCTCGTAACCCCAGTTCCGGAAAGCGCCTTCCGTGAACTTCATGATGTTGCCCTTGTGCACCAGGGTTACGCTGTCGCGGCCGTGGTCGATGGCGTACTGGATGGCCTTGCGCACCAGCCGCTTGGAGGCGAACGGGGAAATCGGCTTGATGCCGAGGCCGGCGTCGTCGAAGAAATCGGCGCCCATTTCCTCGCGCAGGAACTTGGCCAGCTTGGTGTTCTCCGGCGTGCCGGATTTGTACTCGATGCCGGCGTAGACGTCCTCGGTGTTTTCGCGGAAGATGATCACGTCCACCTTCTCGGGGTGGCGCATCGGCGAGGGCACGCCGGGGTAGTAGCGCACCGGGCGCACGCAGGCGTACAGGTCCAGATCCTGGCGCAAGGCCACGTTCAGGGAGCGGAAACCGCCGCCGACCGGGGTGGTCAGGGGCCCCTTGATGGCGACGACCAGGTCCTTGATGGCTTCCAGGGTTTCGTCGGGGAAATAGTTGCCTTCGTACAGCTCCGCCGCCTTTTCGCCCAGGAAGATTTCGCACCAGTGAATCTTGCGCTGGCCGCCGTAGGCCTCCT
>JAVMKL010000097.1:0-5923 GCA_031732875.1 Candidatus Competibacter sp.
AAAAAGGTGAAGCGAAAGTGGTCGTCCTGTTCCCAGAACCAGTCCGAGGCCATGGCCGAAAGATCGCGAAACCGCGTTTCGCTGGCAACAAGCGCCTGTTCGCGCTGGCGAATGGCAAGGGCCATGCGCTGCAGATCGTCAGCCAGGTCGGCGAATTCCGCGATGTGGGAAGTCGGCCACGGGTGGTCGTAATCGCCGTCGGCGATCGCATGAGCTTGTTCGGCGTAGCGAGCAAAGCGCTCCGAAAAATTGCGTGCCAGCGTCCAACCGGCCAGGGTCGCCAGCAGCAGCGCGATTCCCAGTCCGGTGGCAGTCACCCCCAGTACGGTCGCGACCGGTCGGAACACCTCGCGTTGGGGTTGGGCGACCAGGACGATCCAATCGACCGGCTGGACCCCGGTCGCGGTTCCGATGAGTGCTTCGCCTTCGAATTCGAAGCGTTGAGTCACGAGCTGGCCTCGCAGGGCGTCGCTGATAATCGGCAGATGGCTTAAATTGAGTTGCTGGCCGTTAAGAGCGCGTTCGGAATGGACGATGATCTGGCCGCGATGGTCGAGAATCAGCGCGACCAGGTCCGATCTGCCGGGCAGATCGGTCAGGAAGGCGGCCAGCGGTTCGATGGCGATCTCGCCAACGATCACCTGATCGCTCGTGGGAACCGCCAGGGCCACCGCCAACCGGCCGGTCACGGCCGACAGGAAAACCGACGACCAGACCGTTTCCTGGCGCTCGCGCGCCTCACGCAGAAAATCCCGCCGCGATAAATCCAGACCGATCAAATCCTGGCGCCGGCCACGTTGAGCTTCGGGCAGGCCGACGGAATGGACCGAATCGGCGGCGTCGACTAGGTAGATCGCCTCAAAAACTCCGCCGGTGCCGACGTGCGCGTCCAGTGGATCGAACCAGTAGGGAGGAGGCCGGTAGCCCAGGTTGCGGCGCAGTCCGGCCACCGCATCGAGCTGGCGCCGGACGCCGCGCAGATAGGTCTCGATCTGGCCGGACACGGCGCGCGCAAGAGCCTGTTGGCGCACCTCAAGATCGGCGCGAATCTGTGGAACCAGCCATAACCACACCAGCGCGGCGACGATGGCGAGAGGCAACGCCGCCACCCACGCAATGCGCAGCGCCAGCCACCGCCGGAGCGGTTGCGCCCGCATGGCGTCAATCGATCCTGACGAACTGACCGTCGCGCACGACGGTGATGAACGCCGCACGCTTCGTATCGCCGTAATCGTCGAAATCCAGAGGTTGTTGGACTCCTTCAAATCGGCGCATCGCCAGCAGGACCTCCTTGAGATCCTGCCCGGACCGGCGCCTGGCAAGCGCATCCAGCACTACATTGGTGGCGTCGAGCGCGGCCGTGCCGCCGAAGCCTGGTTCCTGGCCGAAACGGTCTCGATACCGCTGGCGAAACACGCGATAGGCGGGCGTGTTATTGTCGCGATCGAAGAGTTGCGTGGCTGTTACGCCTTCCACCGCCTTGCCGCCCAGTTCCACCAGTCGCTCGGTCGCTCCCCATTCGGCTATCGTGATCGGTATGCGAGGGTCGAGCTTGCGGATTTGTTGGCATAACAGCGCGGAATCCACCGAGTTGGCGACGATCAATACCCCATCGGGTTGGGTCGCGAGCAGTGCGGTGGCGATCGGCAGGAAGAGGGTATCGCCTCCTGATTTGAAACCGAACGCCTGAGTGATCGCGCCCCCACCCTGGACGAACGTATCGCGAAAGTCATTAAGCCAGTTTTCCGTATAGGATTGATTGGTCAGGTCGTAGGCGACCGCCATCCGTCGAGGACCTTGCGAGTTCAATTGGTAGCGCGCATTTTTCGTTGCGGTTTCGTGGGTGGATGACACGGCACGGAAGAAGTAGTCGTCACGACCGGACAACTCAGTGGTGGTCACGGTAGGGCTTACGAGCAGGACTTTCGCCTCATTCGCGATTGGAAGCATGCGCATTGCCATGGCGCTGGTCATGGGCCCAACGATGGCGACGACGCCACGCGCGATCAGTTCTCGGGTCACCCGCTCGGCCACTTCCGGGTTTTGCTCGTCGTCCCTGACGATCAGCTCCAATTGGCGTCCCGCCACGCCGCCGGCCTGGTTGTGTAATTCCACGGCAAGCTGAGTGCCGTTGCGTCCGGCGACGCCAAGGTCGGCAACCCGCCCGGAAATGCCCCCCACGAAGCCGATCCGGATGGGGTCCGGCGGGGAGCAGCAAACGACCAGCGCGACCAGGATCGCGAGCGACCCCGCTCCGGTCCCCGGGTACCACCGTTCGACGCTTGTCATGCCGCTCATGGTCCAGCCTCCAGAGGCAGCTTCATCTTTACAGTTGCTTCGATTTGATTATCCAACGCATGTCATTTCTTTGCCACATCGACGCCGGCCTTCCGGGAGGAATCTGTCAAAGCAGGCGTCGAACCGCCAGCGCAGGCAGGCCGGAGGTCGCCCAGAGAGTGGCCTCGGTACCAAACCGGACCGCCAGGGCGAGCGCATCCGGCATCAGTCGGCCATCGAGCAGGGCATGCAGCAGACCGGCGACGAAGGCATCGCCGGCGCCGGTGGTATCCACCGGCTGGGCGGGCGCGGCGGACGCCTCCAGCCGTTCGCCTTGGGAGCAGGCACGGGCGCCGGCCGCCCCGGCGGTGATCACCACCCAGCGCAGGATTTCACCGGCGACCTCGCGCCCCAGCGCCCAGGGCTCGCGGCAAACATCGGGCACCAGGTCGGAGGCCGAGGCGACCAGGATGTGCGCCGGCTGCGAGCCCGGTTCGACCGGCGGCAGGTGCGCGACCACCAGCGCGGTCGCCGCCTTCGCCGCCAGCAACGGCGCCAGATCGCGGCGCCGGCTGCGCACGTAAATCGCCTCGGCCGGCAGATCCAGCAATCGATCCGGCGGCGCGTCCTCCTCGCAACGGGTCACGTTCACGACCGTTCGTTCGCCACCGGGATCGACGAGTACGAGCGAACGCGTCGTCGGGCGGTCCAGCCGCGCGATCTGGGCGATGTCGACCCCGGCGGTGGCAAGTTCGGCCAGCAGGACGTCTCCGGCGGCATCCTGACCGACGGCGGCCAGCAGTGTGACCGCATGGCCGGCCGCAGCCAGCGCGACCGCCGTGTTGGCGCCGCCACCGCCGAGTCGTGCCCCCGGCATGACCCCGTTCAGGTGCGCGCCGGGCCGGAGTGGCTCGGCCAGCAACGCCACCTCGTCGCGCGCCACCGCGCCGATCACCACGATTCGGGCCAACTTGAGGTCTCTCCAGAGGTCATGCCGATGAGTGCTCGATTTTCCGTACGGAAAATGCAATCCACCGGCACCGGATTGGATGTCCGGGTAATTTTGCCAGCCAAACAAAATTTTCCGTACGGAAAATGCAATCCGCCGGCGCAGGGGGCGATCCTTGAGCCATCATGCCGGTCCCGCCAGATTTTCCGTACGGAAAATGCGCTGGCCAGTCAGTCCGACCGAGTGTCCGCTTGTTCGACCAGAGCCTGCAACTGGTTCAGGAACCGTTCGTCGTCCAACAGCGCGCGCAGTCGTCCCGCAAACGACACCACCGCATGCCGTTGCGAGAGGTTCACCGTAAACAGCGCCTGCCCGGAGGAAGAAACGAAGCGGCGCGGCGGCGACCGGCCGGCGGGAGGCGTATCGGTGTCCGCCGCCGCCGGCGCGCGCGACAAATATCTCCGGAATTGCTTGGGATCGGCCGCCAATTGTTCCAGTTGCCGGCCAGCGATTTCTCCCGCTTCAACCCGGGGAAGCAAGGCCGCGACCTGCTCCTGAAAGCCCTTGCCGCACAAGCTGGCCAGGAGGTAGCCCGTGGTCAGGGGGAGGGCGGCGATATCCCGGCAGGCGGCCACCACGGCCTCGGGCAACTTGGCGAATCCCAGGTACTTGGACATCTGGGTATTACTCAACCCCATCGCCGCGGCCAGTTCGCCCTTGGAGGCGAACAAGCCCTCTTCGAGGGCGCGCTGGTAGCGTTTGGACTGAGTGTAGTCCGAAAGACCTCTGCGCAGATCGTTTTCGACCACCATGATCGCAAAGGCCGCCCGATCGCTCAGATCCGGCCGGATATCCACCAGCAGGGATTGCCGCGCCTGCAGCGCCGCGCGCCAGCGCACGCAGCCGGCGATGATTTCATAGCGGATCTCGGGCCGATCCGGATCGCGAACGGGACGGACGATGGCGGGCGCCACTTGTCCGTCGCGCTCGATGGACCGCGCCAGTTCGTCCGTATGCGGAGCTTCCGAATCCGGCCGGTCGGCCCAGCACCAGGGGGCGCACAATTCGGGGTCGATCCAGCGATACCCCTTGGTGGGATACACGGTGGGACGTTCCGGAGCGTCGCCGGAACGCGTGCCCGGCGGTACCGGATCCGCTTGGGTTCCGGCGCCGGGTTCGCCCGCCCGTTCGAGGGTCTGGAGCGCCTTGACCATGGCGGATTGCCGATCCCGCCCCAGTTTGCCCACCGCGCCCGCTTCGGCATTGCGTCGCCGGCGCAGGTCTTTGCTATCGCTCATGCGTCGCCTCGTCGGATTGTGGTAGCGGTTGGGTTGGCGGCCGGGGTTTCGGCCGCCTCGAGTTGCCGCGCCCAGACTTGGCGAAAGAGGTCGATGATTTCCCCGTTCACCGCGTTCAAATGAGCCAGGGCGCGCTGGTAGGCTTCGTAAGATCCCTTGGGCTGGTCGATTTCGTAGACCGTGCCGAGGTCCGCGGCGGACCGTTCGATTTCCACGCTCATGGGCATCGCGTGTTCCAGCACGTATTCCTTCAACAGCATGCGCAGGGCGGCTTCCGTGTTCTTCGCCTCGCCCGAACCGCTGTGCAGGGTGAGCAGCACCCGAAAGAAATCGAGGGGGCGCGAGAAGCGCGGATCGCGTTTCAAGGCGCTCATGGTTTGGGCGTAAAGCACCGCCGAACCAAAATCGACCGCGCGGGGAGGGATCGGCAACAGCATCGCGTTGGCCGCCGCCATCGCATTCAGCGTCAGCGATCCCATGTTGGGGGGACAATCCATGATGATGACATCGTAGTCGCTCTCGACTTGACTCAGTCCATAATCGAGGCGCTGGAACGCCAGCAGATCGAGAAATTCCTCCTGGTTCTCGCGATGGTCGAGCAGTTTCACTTCGGCATCCTGCAAACCGAGGTTCGCCGGAATCAGCCAGAGTCCCGGGAAATAGGTGGCGCGGATCACGCTGCGGATATCCGCCGGATCGTACACCAGCACATCCGCCAGAGTGTCCTCGCGCTGGATATCGATGTCCGGCAGGATGCCGTGCAGCATGGTCAGGGACGCCTGAGGGTCCAGATCGATGAGCAGAACGCGCAAGCCATCCAGGGCGCAGCGATGAGCGAGGTGGGTAGCGGTCGTGGTCTTGGCCGACCCGCCCTTGAAGAACGCGACCGCGCAGCGAATGGCCCGACTCCCGGACGGCCGCCGCCGTCGGATGCCCAGTCGGTCGCGGTAGTGATTGATGCGCTCCAGGTCGTAGGAACGTTGCCCCCGTTCGTCCTTGGGCGGAATGCCGAGCGGCGGAATTCGGGCGCTGCCCTCGGTTTCCAGCCGCCGAATGTATTGCGGGGTGAACCCCAGCATGGCCGCCGCCTCCCGGATGGGAAACCGCCGGAGCGATTTATCCTGATGGGGTTGCGTGGCGATGCCGCGCAATTCCTCCAGGAGGTGGCTGCCGGCTCGGGCAAAGTTTTCCAGAAAACCGGCTGGCTCGGTGATGCCTATGTGCATGGCCTGACCTCTTGTTGCGCCCTTATTATGCGATATCTTGTCGAGCGCGCAACAGCTCGGGAATCGACGAAACTCAAACGCGTCCCGTCAGCCCGGCGGGATAGGCTGCCTGCGTCGGCGGTAACCGTTCGCTCCCCTCGCCCGCTTGCGGGAGAGGGGTTGGGGGTGAGGGC
>JAVMKL010000098.1:0-5842 GCA_031732875.1 Candidatus Competibacter sp.
GCCCGTATCGATCAGGGCGTCGGCGCGATGAGCTTCAACCTGAACGAACTGGAACAGACCATCGCCCGGCTGCGCCGTCAGGTGACGAATCTCGCCACGCAGGCCGAAGCCCGCATCCAGTCGCGTCAGGATCAGGGCGCCAAGGCCCACCAACTGGAATTCGATCCCCTGGAACTGGATCGCTTCACCGAATTGCAGCAGGTCAGCCGGTCGCTGATGGAGATTGCCGACGACTTGGGCAATGTCGGCAACACCATGAGCGAGCATGCCCGGGAAATCACCACGCTGCTCGACCAGCAGGCCAAGGTCAACAAGGAAATCCAACAGGGACTGATGCGTACCGGCATGGTACGGTTCGGCAGCGTCATCCCGCGATTGCGGCGGGTGGTACGGCAGGCCAGCCAGGAGTTGGGCAAGCGGGCGGAATTGCTGGTGGGTGGCGAGGAATCGGAAGTCGACCGCACTGTGTTGGAGAACATGGTCGCTCCGCTGGAGCACATGTTGCGCAACTCGCTGGCGCATGGTATCGAGGCGCCGGAACAGCGGCGGGCGGCCGGCAAATCCGATATCGGCACCATCACTCTGAGCCTGCGCCGGGAAGGCGCGGAACTGGTGCTCGAACTGGGCGACGATGGGGGGGGCCTCAACTTCGACGCGATCCGCGCCAAGGGCACGGAAAAAGGTCTGTTGTTGCCCGAACAGCCGGCGACCCAGGAAGAACTGATCGCCCTACTGCTGCGCCCCGGTTTTTCCACCGCCAGCACGGTTACCCAGATTTCCGGGCGCGGCGTCGGCATGGACGTGGTGAACGCGGCCATCCGCGCCATGCGCGGCGCATTGCTGATCCAGACCGAGCCCGGTCAGGGAACCCGCTTCATCGTCCGCCTGCCGTTTTCGTTGTCGGTTACCCAGGCTCTGCTGGTACAAGCCGGCGATGCCACGTTCGCCATTCCCCTGCTTAGCATCGAACTGGTGGCCCGGCTCAAGGAAAGCGAATTCCAGGCTTATCTGTCCGGCGAGCAAAGCCAGCACCAGTACAGCGACCGCCACTATCCGGTCCACAATCTCGGCATTCTGATCGGCAGCGAACACCTGCTACCCTTCGAGGAAGCCAAGGACCGCCGGCCCCCCGTTCTCCTGTTCCGTAGCGCGGAAGCCAGCGCCGCCCTGCAGGTCGAGGCGGTACAGGGCAACCAGGAAATCATCGTCAAGCCGGTCGGCCCACAGTTCAACGGCGTGCCCGGTATTTCCGGCGCCACCGTGCTGGGCGACGGTCGGGTGGTGGTGGTACTGGAACTGGCGGCTCTGGTGCGCAACATCGGCTCCCAGCGGCAGAAACAGACCGAAAGCCGGGCCTTGCGGATGGCGCGCCAGGAAATCCGGCAAGAGCGGATCAGCATCATGGTCATCGATGATTCGATCACCATGCGCAAGGTCACCGCGCGCATTCTGGAGCGCCACAACATTCATGCCATTACCGCCAAGGATGGCCTGGATGCCGTGGCGATGCTGCAAACCCAGGTGCCCGATCTGGCGATCCTCGACATCGAGATGCCGCGCATGGACGGGTTCGAAGTCGTCGCTCACGTCCGCAACCAACCCTATCTGCGACATCTGCCGGTCATCATGGTAACCTCGCGCGGCGGCGAGAAGCATCGCGAGCGGGCCATGAAGCTGGGAGTCAACGATTACCTGACCAAACCCTATCAGGAAGAACAGTTGATGCAGTCGATCCGCAAGATTCTGGGCGAGCGCGCCTTGGAACTGATCACCTGAGCACCGACCTCTTCTGGAAGGTGTCAGGCGCCAGGTCATAACCGGTCTCTTGATGCCCGACCTTCACCCTGATCTCCGAACCCTTAAAATTATGGAAGCTTCCTCGAACCTACGCTGTTTGCTGATCGCGGTACAGGGCGGGCAACTCATTCTGCCGAACAGTCTCGTCGTCGAAGTCCTGCCCTTCGCGACCCCTCTGCGGATCGAAGCGGCGCCTCACTGGGTGGTCGGCGCCATGCTGTGGCGCAATCTGACCACGCCTCTGGTGAGTCTGGGACGGCTGATCTTTCGCGTGACGCCCGAAACCGATATCAACTCCCGCATTATCTTCGTCAATACCCTCGGCACCGATTCCAAGCTGCCGCACTTTGGGATCCTGAGCACCTCGGCGCCGAGACCGCTCAACCTGCAACGCCAGGACATCGAACCGGATCCGGACGTCCCCGAGGACGATCTGCGCCGGCCGGGCATTCTGGTCTGGGCACGCCATCAGGATCAGCCGGTCATCATTCCGGATCTGGAAGCCATCGAGGCGGTGCTGCAACCGCTGATCCGCCGGGCGTGACCGGTACGGAGCGCTCGTCCGGTCCATGCGATTAAGCAAGATCAAGCTGGCCGGGTTCAAATCGTTCGTGGACCCCACGGTGCTGCATTTGCCCAGTAATCTGGTCGGCATCGTCGGTCCCAATGGCTGCGGCAAATCCAACATCATCGACGCGGTGCGGTGGGTCATGGGGGAAAGTTCGGCCCGCAGCCTGCGCGGCGAAACCATGAACGATGTGATTTTCAACGGCGCGGCCAGCCGCAAACCCGTCGGGCAGGCCTCCATCGAGATGGTATTCGACAACAGCGAAGGGCGGCTGGGCGGTCCATGGGCCAGTTACGCCGAGATCGCCATCCGGCGTCTGCTGGGCCGCGATGGCCAATCCAGCTACTTTCTCAACGGAACCCACTGCCGCCGCCGCGACATCGCCGATATCTTTCTGGGTACCGGCCTCGGACCGCGCAGCTACGCCATCATCGAACAAGGCATGATTTCGCGAGTGGTCGAGGCCCGGCCGGAAGAACTGCGGGTTTTTCTGGAGGAAGCGGCCGGCATTTCCCGATACAAAGAGCGTCGCCGCGAAACCGAGACCCGTATCCGCCATGCTCGCGAGAACCTGGAGCGGCTCGACGACGTGCGCGCGGAACTGGCCCGACAACTCCAGCACCTGCGACGGCAGGCGCGCGCCGCCGAACAGTATCGCGAATACCGCGCCGAGGAGCGCCGGACGCGCGCGGAGCTGTTGGCCCTGCGCTGGCGCGAGTTGCAAGCCGACGTCCTCGAGCGCAAGCGGGTCCTGGGCCAACAGGAAACGGCCCTGGAGGCATTGCTGGCCGAGCAGCGTCGCCTGGAAGCCGAACTGGAGGCCGGCCGGGCGCGGCGGGCGGAGTCGAACGAGGTTTGTAACGACGCTCAGGGCCGTTATTACCAGGCGGGCGCGGAAATCAACCGGCTCGAACAGGTTCTGCAACACCAACGGGAGTTGCGGCAGCGACGCGAGGAGGACTGGCGCCACACCGAGGCGATGCTGGAACAGGTCGAGTCGCAACGGACGCTGGATTGGGAAAAGCGGAACGAACTGGCCGCCGAGCTGGCGGACGCCGAGCCGGAACTGGCGCGAGCTCTGACCCGGGAGGCGGATGCCAGCGCGGCGCTGACCGCCACCGAATCCGCGCTGCGCGAGGAGCAAGCGACCTGGGACGTCTTTACCCGGCGCAACGGGGAGGCCCTGCGCCAGGCCGAGGTGGAGCGTACCCGGATCGAGCATTTGGAGCGGCAACTGGCCCAGAGCGAACGCCGGCTGGAACGACTGCGGTTCGAACAGGAACGACTGACCGGCGCCGATCCCGAACGGGAACTCGCCGAATTGCGCGAAGCCGAACGGACCGTCGCCGAGGACCTGCGGCGCAATCAGGACGAACTGGCGGGCGCCGAGGCCGAGCTGGGCGCGACCCGGGAAGCCCTGCGCCAGGCCGGCGATCTCTTGCGGGGATTGCAGGAACGGCTGCAGGCCAGTCGCGGCCGGCTGGCTTCGCTGCACGCCTTGCAGGAAGCGGCACTGGGCCGGCACGACCGGGAATTGAACGACTGGCTGAGCGTTCGTAACCTGACTGACGCACCGCGACTGGCCGAGCGACTGGAGGTCGAATCCGGCTGGGAAACGGCGGTGGAAGCAGCGCTGGCCGGTTGGCTGGAGGCGGTCTGCGTGCCGGATCTCGACGCGCTGGCCCAAACCGCCGCCGAACTGTCCCAAGGCCGCCTGACCCTGTTCGAACCATCGCTCGAGACGGCGCCGGTTGCGGTCGCGAACGCGGCGCCGGCAGAGGCATTGGCGGCCAAGGTGCGCGCGCCGTGGTCGCTCGCCGGCTTGCTGGACGGGGTGACGACCGCCGCCACCGTGGTGGAGGCGTTGGCGCGCCGCGCTGGCCTGCGCGAGGGCGAAACCGTGGTGACGCCGGACGGCGTGCTGTGCGGGCGCCGCTGGCTGCGGCTGGCGCGCGGCGGCAACGATGGCGTGCTGGCGCGCGAGCGGGAAATTCGCCAACTGGAAACGAAGCTGGGCGAAGATGCGGCGGCGCGGGAACGACAGGCGGCGCAACTGGAACAACTCCGCGCCCGGCAGCGCGAACTGGAACAGCAACGCCACGATTTGCAGCAAGCGGTCAACCAGGGGCACCGCCACCACGCCCGCGCACAGGGACAACTGGACGCAGTGCTGGCCCGCCGGGAGCAGGCGAAACTCCGCCTCGCCGCGCTGGTCGAGGAACGGATGGAACTGGACGATCAATGCCAGCAGGACCGGGAGCAGGCGCAACTGGCCCGGCTGCGGCTGGAAGAGGTGTCGCTGGCATTGGAGAACCTGCGGGCGGAACAGGCGGAACGGCTCGCGGAGCGGGACCGACTGCGGGATGAAATCCGCCAATGCCGCGTTCGAGCCGAGGCCACGCGCCAGGAAGTGGCCCGCCTGGCAGCCACGATCGAAACCTTGCGAGTGCGTTTGGCCGCCGCCGGGCAGGCGCTGGAGCGGCTGGACGCGCAGCGGGACCAGCTGCGGGCGCGAAGGGATCATCTGAACGCGGAGCGCGCCGGCGACACCGATGCGACGCTGGCGACCGCCGGGAACGAACTAGCGGGCTGGCTGGAAACCCGGCTCGCCATCGAGGCGGAACTGCGGGAAGCCCGCCAGCATCTGGAGGCGCGGGACGCCGAACTGGAAGCGGGGGAACAGGCCCGCGGCCGCTGCGAGCGGCGGGCGGAAACCTGGCGCCGGTCGATCGAGGAGCAACGGCTGGCCTTGGGCGAGAACCGGGTTCGCCAGCAAAATCTGCGCGAGCAGTTGGGCGAACTGGCCACCGATCCGGAAACCGTTCTGCCATCCCTGCCGGAGGTGATAGCCGAGAGCGATTGGCTGGCCCGGCTGGAACAGGTGGAACGGCGCATCCAGCGGCTGGGGCCGATCAACCTGGCGGCCATCGAGGAATTCGCCCAGTTGTCGGAACGCAAGCAGCATCTCGACGCGCAGAACGCCGACCTGCTGGAGGCGCTGGCCACCCTGGAAAACGCCATCCGCAAGATCGATCGCGAGACCCGGACCCGCTTCCGGGATACATTCGAACGAGTCAACGCCGGGCTGGGAGAGCTGTTTCCGCGCCTGTTCGGCGGCGGTCAGGCGCATCTGGAACTGACCGGCGAGGACGTGCTGGACGCCGGCGTGGCGATCATGGCCAAACCACCCGGCAAGCGGATCGGATCGATCGGCCTGCTGTCCGGCGGCGAGAAGGCGCTGACCGCCGTGGCCCTGGTGTTCGCCATCTTCCAACTCAATCCCGCGCCGTTCTGCCTGCTGGACGAAGTGGACGCACCGCTGGATGATACCAATGTCGGCCGGTTCGGCGCGCTGGTCCGAGATATGTCGGCCCAGGTGCAGTTCATCTTTATCACCCACAACAAGACCACGATGGAAATCGCCCGGCATCTGGCCGGCGTGACCATGCAGGAACCGGGAGTATCGCGGCTGGTCGC
>JAVMKL010000099.1:0-32634 GCA_031732875.1 Candidatus Competibacter sp.
TCATGGCTCCATCCTACTTGGGAGTTGGAGCCTCCGGCAAACCCGGGGTGGTTCAGTCTCAGGATCTCGATAGACTTCTTTATCGAACGGGAAAACCCGCGCCCGACGTTTTACTACTGGCTCTACTCCGATCAGGGCAGACCGCTCGCCCTGGCCTTGCGGCGGTATCTCGCCGCGAAGGGGTTGCCGCTGTTGGACGAACCCAAACGGAGACTCGAACCATGAACACGGCTCTGAAGGCTCGACCATGCACGCGGGCGCGGCCGTGAACGCCTCCGCCGAAAAAACCCGACCGCGCCGCGCGGCGGGCCGGACTGGTGGCCGGGCTCGCCCGGGTGCCGCCGCGCGAGGCGATCCTGTCGCGCCGCGAGGATACGGTACCCTACGTGCGCGTGGTTGGCGTGGGTTCGTCTCGATTCGGCGTAGTCGGGACAGGCGGCTTGCGCAATGCAAATCGCCCTTGCGTCCTGGCGTCGTTACGCCTCGCTGCGATACCGCCCCGGTGCCACGCCCATCTCCCGCTTGAACGCCCGCGCGAAGGTCGCTTCGGACTCGTAGCCCACCGCCGCCGCGATCTGTGCAATGCTGCGGCCGCTCTCGCGCAGGGATTGTGCGGCGACGTGCATGCGCCAGGCAGTGAGGTAGGACATCGGCGGCACGCCGACGAGACCCGTGAAGCGGTCGGCGAATGCCGAACGGGACAACAGCGCCTCGGCGGCCAAGGCCTCCGCTGTCCACGGGTGGGCGGGCCGCGCATGGAGCAAGGCAAGGGCACGGCCGACCGCCGGGTCGCGCAATCCCGCTAGCCAGCCTTGCCGCTCGGCCGGCATGCCGTGCACATACTCCCGCACCGCCTCGACGAACATCAGCTCCGAGAGCTTGGCCAGCACCGCCGACGATCCGGGGCGCGCGGCCGCCACTTCCTTGGCGGCAAAACGGAACGAGGCGGCGATCCAGTCGGCACCAGTCCGGCCGTTCAGATCCAGGTTGAGCACGCGCGGCAAGGCGTCGAGCAGCGGGTGCCGGCGTGCTTCGCTGCCGACGAAACCGCAGACGATGTTTGTGGCCGCACCGCCGCCGCCATAGTCGATGCGCGCCAGCGCGCCCTCGCGCGCCAACTGCACCAGGTGATCGGCATCCACGGCGGGCAGCCCCGGCCCGCTTGCCAGCGTGTGCGGGTCGTTGTGCGGCAGCAGCACGATCGCGCCGGCACGCACCTCGAACGGTGCACTGCCCCGCACTTCCAGCCGCATGCGCCCGTCCAGCACGTAGTGAAAGGCGACGATGCGCGCCGGCTGTGCCATCGTCGGACGGCAATCCTCCGGACCGATGTGCGCCGTAACGCTCCACGGTGCCGTAAACGATGCTTCGAGGAACACACCGCCCGTCAGCCGGATCACTCTGAGCACTTCTGACAACGCATCCATCCCGTGCAAGCCCCCATGCGTCAGCGGATCGGACAAGACCGGCGGCGGATCGGCCATTCCGTCCGCAGCCGTGACTGCCTAGAGTAGCGTCCGTCACGCGTCCGGCCGTTCGGATGACGCAAATTCTAATACGTGCAGGCGGAACGGCAGGGCCGGCGGAGCGTGGAATTGGAACCGCGGGACGCCTGGGGCTGGCACGCCGTGGCCCACGTCATGGAGATGACCAACCGCCCGCGCGATGGGCTGTCGGCGCGGTCACGGCATCACCACTCACTTCGGAGGAACATGCAATGAATAGACTGGCAATCGTCGTTCGGGACGATGGATACGACAAGCTCCTGACACCGCTCACCTTCGCCTACGTCCTGGCCAGGGAAGGCGCGGAAGTGGATATCCTGTTCGTGCTCTGGGCGGTTCGCGTGCTCACTCCCGCGGGGGCGGGCAGCGTCCGGATCGACGGGCATCACGCGGCGGATGAGGGCTGGCTGCGCGAGAAGCTGGCGCGCGACGGCGACCCCGTCGAGATCCACGAATTCATCAGGATGCTGAAGGACACGGGCAAGGTCCGCTTCTACGCGTGCCGCCTGGCAGCCAGCACGTTCGAGGTCGGTGAAGGCGACCTCATTCCCGAAGCGGAGGGGATCGTGGACTCCGCGTGGTTTCTGAAGGAGAAAGCGGCCAAGGCCGACCATTGTCAGTACTTTTGACTTTTGAGCGCCCGGGAAAACGGGCTGCCGTTCCCCGGGGGCGCTCAAAAACCGTCCAACAAGGATCCCCGCGGCCTCGCCGATGAAATCCTGGACGGCATCGAAGTCGAGTCCAGCTCCACTCCGTGATGGACGATCACCCGCATGGCGTGCCGGTCCCGCGGGCAGACCACTTCACTTCGCGGCAGGCGTTGCGGATCGGGAACGCGGGCCGCGCCGGTAAACGTGCTTTCTCCAGAGACCGCCATGACGACGGTTACTTAAAGAGCAACTCCGAGGCGTTCTGGCGAGGGGCGAGTTGGCGGGTTATGATGGACGCCGTTTAGCACCCTCGAAGGCTTCACGTACCCACAGGATTAAACCCCGATGCAACCCATCCTGAAATCCGCCAAGCTCGCCAACGTTTGCTACGACATCCGCGGACCGGTGCTGGCCCGAGCCCGGCAGATGGAAGACGAAGGACAGCGGATCACCAAGCTCAACATCGGCAACCCGGCGACGTTCGGTTTCATGGCGCCGGACGAGATGGTGCAGGACGTAATCCACAACCTGCCGGACGCCTCCGGCTATTGCGATGCGAAAGGACTGTTCGCCGCGCGCAAGGCGGTGATGCACTACACCCAGCAGAAGAACATCCGCGGGGTGCAGATCGAGGACATCTACATCGGCAACGGGGTGTCCGAACTGATCGTCATGACCCTGCAGGGCCTGCTGAACAACGGCGACGAAGTACTGATTCCCGCCCCGGACTATCCGCTGTGGACGGCGGCGGTGAGCCTGTCGGGCGGCGTGCCGCGCCATTATCTGTGCGACGAGCAAGCCGGCTGGCTGCCGGACCTGGCCGACCTGCGCGGCAAGATCTCGCCGAACACCCGGGCGATCGTCGTCATCAACCCCAACAACCCGACCGGGGCGCTGTATCCCGACGAGTTGCTGAGGGAAATCGTCGAGATCGCCCGCCAGCACCAGCTCATCCTCTACGCCGACGAGATCTACGACAAGGTGCTCTACGACGACGCCCGGCATACCTCGATCGCGTCGCTGGCCGACGACGTGCTGTGCCTGACCTTCAACGGACTGTCGAAAAATTACCGGGCCTGCGGCTACCGCGCCGGCTGGGTGGTGGTGTCGGGCGAGAAGAGCCACGCGCAGGACTATATCGAGGGTCTCACCATCCTCGCCTCGATGCGGTTGTGCGCCAACGTCCCGGCCCAGCACGCGATCCAGACCGCCCTGGGCGGTTACCAGAGCATCGAAGACCTGGTGCTGCCCACCGGCCGCCTGGGCAAGCAGCGCGACCTGGCCTACCAGTTGATCGCGGATCTGCCCGGCGTCGGTTGCGTCAGGCCCCAGGCGGCGCTTTATCTCTTTCCGCGACTCGATCCCAAACTCTATCCGATCGCCGACGACCAGCAGTTCGTGCTGGATTTCCTGCTGGAGGAAAGGGTGCTGCTGGTGCAGGGCAGCGGCTTCAACTGGCCCCAGCCGGACCACCTGCGGATCGTGTTCCTGCCCCACGAGGACGATCTCATCGAGGCGATCGGACGCCTGGGCCGATTCCTGGAACGCTATCGCAAGCGCCACGGCGCCTGACGCGCTGCTCCAAATTAGAGTTCGATCCGGGTGCCGAGCAGGTGCAGGAAATTTCTCAGCCAGGCCGGATGCGCCGGCCAGGCTGGCGCGGTGACCAGGTTGCCGTCCACATGCGCCTCGTCGAGACCGATGTCGGCGTATCGGCCGCCGGCGCGTTCCACGTCGGGGCCGACCGCCGGGTAGGCGGAACAATGCCGGCCTTCCAGAACCCCGGCCGCCGTCAGCACTTGGGCGCCGTGGCAGATCGCGGCGATCGGCTTGTCGCTCGCGGCGAAATGGCGGACGATCTCGATCACCCGGGGATTCAGGCGAAGGTATTCGGGGGCCCGGCCGCCGGGAATGACCAAGGCATCGTAGTCTTCGGCCCGGATCTCGGCGAAACTGGCGTTGAGGGTGAAGTTGTGCCCCGGTTTCTCGCTGTAGGTCTGTGCCCCGTCGAAATCGTGGACCGCGGTCCGCACCTGTTCCCCGGCCTGCTTGTCCGGGCAGACCGCATGGACCGTGTGCCCGACCATCCACAGGGCCTGGAACGGCACCATCACCTCGTAGTCTTCCACGTAGTCACCGACCAGCATCAGGATTTTCTTGGCGCTCATGACTGTCCTCCAGAGAGTTATGGGAAGTGTTCGTCGGTTGTCGGCCGTTTCCTAATGGTACCGCTTGGCGGACATAAGGTTCACCGGACCTTCGTCAGAAAAAGGGCGCGAACGCGGGCGGATCGCTTTCCGGCAAACCGGCCTCGCGCAGGATCCGGCTCCATAGATCGGGCAGGGTCACCTCCTCCGCCTGGCAGGCCTCGTCCAAACTGACGTACCGGTTTTTCACCAGAAACCGGCAGGCGGCCCGTTCGGCGTCGTATCGCAGGTTCGGGGGCAGGTCCTCGAAGCGCACGGGCGATCTCCCGGTTCATCCCGCCGACATGGCGATCTGGTGCAGCTTGAGAACGACGTGCTTCAAGCCGGGGTCGTCGGGATCGTTGTGGATGGCGAAGCCCAGCGCCCGGTCGAGTTGCAGCATCGATTTGTTCTCCGTCAGCACTTCGCCGTAGATTTCGCCGATGCCGCGCGCGCGGGCGTAATGAATGATCCGCCGCATCAACAGGCCGCCGAGACCGAGGCGCATCAAGGCTCGGTCGACGATGATGGAGTATTCCGCCCGATCGTTGTTCGGGTCGGCGTTGAGGTTGACGATGCCGTAAATCTCAGCCTTGCCGGGCAGACCGGGTTCGGCCGCCACCAGCGCCATCTCCCGATGGTAATCGATCTGGGTCAGCGTCGCCGCCATGTCGTGCGACAGCTCGCGGATCGGCTGGAAAAACCGCAGCCGCAGGTCGTCGGGCGAAGCCCGCGACACCAGCGCCTGCAACGGCGGCTCGTCCTCGGGCAACACCGGGCGCAACAGCAGTTTCCGCTCGTTGGGCAGCGCGATGGTTTCCTCCAGTGCCTTGGGATAGGGACGAATCGCCAGGCGCTCGGCCGGATCGGCGGTCGCCGGCGCCAGCCGCACCCGGGCGTCCAGCGCCAGCACGCCCAGGGCGCTGGCCCACAGGGGGTTGATGTCCAGCGCGACCAGTTCGCCCAGATCGACGACCATCTGCGAAAGCTTGACCAGCGTCAGCGCCAGAGCGTTGAGGTCGGCGCGGCGCAGCACGCTGAAGCGCAAGCGCTGGTAGATCCGGGTCTGCGCCATCATCTCGCGGGCCAGGTGCATGTTGAGCGGCGGCAGGCCGTAGGCCAGATCGTTGATCACCGTCGCCTCGGTGCCGCCCTGGCCGAAATGGATCACCGGGCCGAAGCGTTCGCCGGAGCGCACGCCTACGGCCATTTCGTAGGCGCCGTCGCGGGCCGTCATCGGCTGCAACACGAAGCCGTCGAACCGGGCCGCCGGCGCCACCATGCCCATATGTGCCAGCATCGCGGCGGCGGCCTGCCGCACCGCGTCCGGGGTGTTCAGATAGTGGGCCACTCCACCCACCTGCGACTTGGCGGCGACGTCGGGCGAGACGATCTTCAGGGCGACCGGCTCGTTCAGGCGGGCGGCGATTGCGGCGGCCTCCTCGGGCGAAAGCGCCAGGAACGTTTCCGCCACCGGGATGCGGTAGGCGGACAACAACTGCATGGTCTCGTATTCGTTGAGGCTATGCCGGCCCTGGGCCAGCGCCCTGGCGATCACGATCCGGGCCGCGGCGACATCGGGGGTGAATGCCTCCGGCAGCGAGGGCGGGGTTTCCATCAGGAGGGTCTGATTGCGCTTGTACTGCACGATGCGCATGAAGGCCTGCACCGCTCCGCCGGCGGTTTCGTAGGTCGGCACCTGTTGCTCCAGCCCCCGCCGTGCTTCCGCGCCGGTCCGGGGACCGGGAAAGCTGGCGATCAGGCAGCAACGGCTTTTCGGCGAGCGCTTGACCAGGGCGTCGGCCACCGCCACCGTGTCGCCGAGGGCGCTGGGGGTTTTGACGACCAGTACGCCGTCCACCCCCGGATCGGCGATCAGCAGGTCCAGCGCCCGGTCGTAGGCGCCGGCATCGGCCTGATCGCCGAGGTCGATCGGGTTGGGGAGAGCATTCGACTCGATCAGCTTTTCCAGCCCATGCTGGGTCGTCTCGGAAAGCTGCGCCAGTCGCCCGCCGAAATGATACAGGGTGTCGGTCGCCAGCAGGCTCACGCTGGAACTGTTGCTCAGAATGGCCAGTCGGTCGTTGTTTACCTGCTTGGCCACTTTCAGCACCTTGACCATTTGCAGCAATTCTTCGCTGTCGTCCACCCGCAGCAGGCCGGCGCGGCGGAAGGCGGCGGCGTATACCGCGTCGTCGGGCTCTTCGGGATAGCGACGGGGTTTCAGTACGATGACGGGCTTGATGCGCGCCGCGCGCCGCGCCGCCGACATGAACTTGCGGGCGTCGCCGATCTGCTCCAGGTACAACAGGATCGCCCGAATGCGGTAATCGCCGGCCAGATAGTCCAGGATGTCGGCCAGATCCACGTCGAGGCTGTCCCCCAGATGGATCACGTGGCTGAAGCCGAAGCCGTAATGATTGCCGATGTCGAGGGCGATCTGCCCGATGGTGCCCGATTCGGTGATCAGGGCGACCTGACCGGGCAGGAGCGACTGGCGGTTCAGGCTGACGTTGAGGTTGGCCAGGGGCACGTTGAGTCCCTGAGATCCGGGACCCAGCACCCGCAACAGAAAGGGTTGGGCCGCGTCGAGAATCGCCTGATGGAGGACCTTCCGTTCGCCCGACGGGATGCCCCGGGCCTCGCTGATCAATATCGCCGCGCGGGCGCCGCGTTCCCCCAGTTGCCGGACCAGCGCCGGCGCCTCCCGCAGCGACCGGGTGATGATCGCCAGAGCCGGCGGCAGCGGCAGACTGGCGATGTCGGGGTAGGTCAGGGCTCCTTCCAGGGCCCAGCGCTGGGAATCCACCGGCATGATCGGTCCCTTGAAACCACCGTTCATCAGATTGCGGGCGATGATCGTTTCGGTGTCGCCTCCGCCGCAGATCAGGGCGATTCTGTCCGGTTTGAAAAGGTAGTCCAGATTGCGAATGGTCATGGGCGTTCGATTGTTCGAATGGTTTCCGGGCCACGGGGAGATGAAGGGTACCCTCCCCGACCGCTCCGGCGGAAGTGTCGCACGACCGGCGGCCGGCTGTCAGTTCGCGGATCGGTTTCCATCGCGCGACGGTCGTTGCCAGCGGTCGAGATAGAGATAGATCACCGGGGTCAGATAGAGCGTCAGCAGTTGCGACAGCAACAGGCCGCCGACCACCGCCAATCCCAACGGCCGGCGCATCTCGGCGCCCGCGCCCCAGCCCAAAGCGATCGGCAGGGTCCCCATCAGCGCCGCCATGGTGGTCATCATGATCGGGCGGAAGCGGATCAGGCAGGCCTGAAAAATGGCCTGGTCGGGAACCATGCCTTCGTTGCGCTGCCGGTCGAGGGCGAAGTCGATCATCATGATCGCGTTTTTCTTGACGATGCCCACCAGCATGATCACCCCGACGAAGGCGTACAGGCTGAGATCGACTCCGAACAGCAGCAGGGTCAACAGGGCTCCCAGACCGGCCGAGGGCAATCCCGACAGGATGGTGAGCGGATGGACGAAACTCTCGTAGAGGATGCCGAGCACGATGTACACCACGACCACCGCCACCAGCAGCAGCACGCCCAGCCCCCGCAGCGAGTCCTGAAACGCTTGGGCGGCTCCTTGCAGGCTGGTGGTCAGCGATACCGGCAGACGCAGTTCGCTCTCCAACGCCTCGATCCGGTCCACCGCCTCGCCGAGGGACACGCCCGGCAGCAGGCTGAAGGAAATCGTGACCGAGGGCAGTTGCCCCTGGTGATTCACGGTCAGCGCCTGGGTCTTGCGGGCGACCGAAACCACGGTATCCAGAGGAACCAGCGTTCCGGTGGCGGAGCGCGCGTGGAGCCGGGCCAGCATCGCCGGATCGGCCTGAAATTCGGGCGCCAGTTCCAGGATCACCCGATACTGGTTGGTGGCGCCGTAGATGGTGGAAACCTGCCGGGCGCTGAAGGCGCTCTGCAAGGCGTCTTCCACCTGGCCGAAGGTCAGGCCGAGCGCGGCCAGCTTGTCCCGGTCCACGTTCAGCGCCAGCGCCGGACTGCGATTGTTGAGATTGCTGGTGACATCGACGAAACCGGGGAATTGGCGGATGCGGTCGAGCAGGGTATCGGTCCATCGGTAGAGTTCGTCCAGGTCGGTGTCCTGGAGCGTGTACTGGTATTGCGCCGCCGTGATCTGACCGCCGATGCGGATCGGCGGGGGGTTCTGCAGGTAGACGTTGATGTCCGGCATCCCCACCAGTTTGGGGCGCAGGTTCTGGATGATGCCGGCGGCGGACAGGCCGCGCTGGTCGCGGGGCTTGAGCCGGATGAAAAAGGTGCCGGTGTTGGCGGTGGGCCGGGGACCGCCGGCCCCCACCGACGACATGAAGCCGTCGATATTCGGGTCCTGGGCCAGAATCGCCGCCACCGCCCGCTGTCGCTCGGCCATGGCGGCGAAGGAGGCGTCCTGCGCGCCCTCGGTGAAGGCGATGATCTGGCCGGTGTCGCCGCTGGGCAGGAAATCCTTGGGAACCTTCCCGAACAGCGCCGCGGTGGCCACCACCGTCAGGGCGAACACCACCATCATCGCTCGCGGCCGGGCCATCGCCCAGGTCAGGCTGCGTTCGTAACTCCGCGACAGGCCGGTGAAGCCCCGTTCGAAGGCCCGATAAACCCGGTTGTGCGCCTGGGGGTCGGCGTGGCGCAAATAGCGGCTGCACAGCATCGGGGTCAGGGTCAGCGAGACCAGGCCGGACACCAGAATCGCGGCGCAAATGGTAACCGCGAACTCGTGCAGCAGCCGGCCGACGATGCCGCCCATGAACAGCACCGGGATGAACACGGCGATCAGCGACAGGGTCATGGACACGATGGTGAAGCCGATTTCGCGCGCCCCCGCGATCGCCGCCTCGAACGGTGGTTCGCCCCGCTCGATGTGGCGGACGATGTTTTCCAGCATCACGATGGCGTCGTCCACCACGAATCCCACCGAGAGCGTCAGCGCCAGCAGCGACAGGTTGTCCAGGCTGTAGCCCAGCGCCTGCATCAGCGCGAAGGTGCCGATCACCGAGATCGGCAGCGCCAGGCTGGGGATGAGGGTCGCCGACAGGTTGCGCAGGAACAGCAGAATAACCAGGATGACCAGAACGCCCGCCAGCACCAGGGTGATCTGCACGTCGCGAACGGATTCGCGGATGGATTCGCTGCGGTCGTACAACACCCGGAGTTCGATGGACGCCGGCAGCTTGGCCTGAAAGGCCGGCAGAACCTGCTTGATGGAGTCCACGGTGGCGATGGTGTTGGCGCCGGGCTGGCGCTGGATCGCCAGCACGATGGCCCGCCGGTTCACGTACCAGCTGGCGATCTTGTTGTTCTCGACGCCGTCCAGCGCGGTCGCCACTTCGTTCAGCCGCACCGGGGCGCCGTTGCGCCAGGCGACGATCAGCGGAGCGTAGGCGGCGGCGCTCGCCAGTTGCCCGTTATCCTCGATCGCCACGCTTTGGCGCGGACCGTCGAAGCCGCCGATGGGCTGGTTGACGTTGCCCTGCTCGATGGCCTTTTGCAACTCGTCCAGGCCGATGCCGCGAGCCGCCAGTCGATCCGGATCGGCTTGCACCCGCACCGCGAATTTCTGCGAGCCGAAGACCCGCACCTGCGCCACTCCGGCGATGGTGGAGAGGCGCTGGGCCAACAGGGTTTCCGCGTACTCGTTCACCACCGACAGCGGCAGGGTCGGCGACAGCATGACGATGTAGAAAATGGGTGAATCGGCCGGATTGACCTTGCGGAACGAGGGCGGCGCGGGCATGTCGGCCGGCAATTGGCGCGAGGCCGCGGAGATGGCCGACTGCACGTCCTGAGCGGCGGCGTCGATGTCGCGGTCGAGCGAGAATTGCAGGGTGAGCGAGGTCGAGCCCTGGGCGCTGGTCGAGGTCATCGAATCCAGGCCGGCGATGGTCGAGAACTGGCTTTCCAGCGGGGTTGCCACCGCCGCGGCCATGGTCTCCGGCGAGGCGCCCGGCAGCGAGGCCGACACCGAGATGGTGGGGAAATCCACGCTGGGCAACTCGCTGACCGGCAGCGCGCGGTAGGCGAGCACGCCGAAGATCAGGAACGCCGCCATCAGCAGCGTGGTCATCACCGGGCGGCGGATGCACAGTTCGGACAGTTGCACGCCGGTTCCTTCACCCGCCGCCGGTCTTGATTTGCACCCGGGCCCCCGGCGACAGCCGCAGTTGCCCGTCGGTGACCACGGTTTCGCCGTCCCGCAACCCTTGGTCGATTACCGCCATTCCACCCTGCCTCAGCGCTACGACGACGGAGCGGGCCTCGACGGTATCATCCGGCTTGACCACGAACACCAGGCTCCCCTCCGGCCCCTGCTGCACCGCCGCCGCCGGCACGGTCACCGCGCCGGAGATCAGGTCCAGGGTCAGGCTGACGTTCAGAAACTGTCCCGGCGTCAGGGCCTGGGCATCGTTGGAGACCGTGGCTTTCATCTGGATGGCGCCGGTGGTCGGGTCGACGGCGTTGTCGAGAAACCGCGCCTCGCCCGCGAACGGTTGGTGGCGGTCGCCCGGCACCGCCACCGTCACCGGCAGCGCCCCCACCCGCAGCGCCGCCCGCAGGCGGGGCAGGTAACGTTCGGGGACCGCGAAGCTCACGTAAATCGGCCGGACCCGGTTCAGCACGGCCAGCGCCGTGTCGTTGGCCTTGACCGCCGCGCCGGGCGAGACCAGCTTGGTGCCGATGATACCGGCGAACGGGGCCTGGATCGTGGCGTAGCCGCGCTGGAGGCGGGCGGAATCGACCGCCGCCTCGTCGGCGCGCGCCGTGGCCGCCAGGGCATCGGCGGTGGCGCGGGCATCCGCCACCTGCTGATCGGATACGAAGTTGCGGTTCTTCAGGGCCAGATAGCGTTCCACGTCCAGCCGCGCCTTGGCCAGTTGCGCCAGATCGCGGGCCAGATTCGCCTCGGCCTGCCGCAACCGGGCGTCGAAGTCGGCCGGATCGAGGCGCGCCAGCACCGCGCCGGCCGCGACCGCCTGGCCCTCGACGAAAGGCAGGGCCACCACCTGTCCGTCCACCCGCGACTTCAGGGTCACGCTCTCGTAGGCTTCCGCCCGCCCGACCACCTCCAGCACCCGCGGCACGTCCCGGATCGCGGCTTGCGCGACCGCGACCGGGGCCGGCGGCGCGGCGCGCGGCGCTTTTCCGGACTCGATCCCGGACCAGGGATGGAGGTAGTAAAGCGCCGCGCCGCCCAAGGCGAGCGCGGCGCCGGCGAGCAGGATTTTGGTGGGGTTCCTCATGTCCGGTTTCGACCGGGATCGCGCCCGGCGGCGTGCGTCGCCGGCGGTCTCAACCCTTGATGCACGCCATCGGTTCCAGCCGCGCCACCTTGCGCGCCAGACCGGCGTGGTGGGCGGCATCCACCACCGCGCCGACATCCTTGTAGGCGCCCGGGGCCTCTTCCGCGATCCCGCGCAGCGAAGGACTGCGAATCAGCACGCCCCTGGTGGCCAGATCGTCGACCACCTGCCGGCCCTGCCACTGGCGGGTCGCCTGATGGCGGCTCATCGCCCGGCCGGCGCCGTGGCAGGCGGAACCGAAACTGCGGGATTCGCTCTCCTGGATGCCGGCCAGCACGTAGGAGGCCGTGCCCATGGTGCCGCCGATCAGCACCGGCTGGCCGGCGTCGCGCAGGGCTGGGGTGATGGCCGGATGGCCGGGACCGAAGGCGCGCGTGGCGCCCTTGCGGTGGACGAACAGCCGGCGAGTCGCGCCGTCCACCACGTGTTCTTCCAGCTTGCAGGTATTGTGGGACACGTCGTATAGCAGGGTCAGGTGGGCCTCGGGCAACAGATCGGCGAAGACCTCGCGGGTGAGGTGGGTGAGGATCTGGCGGTTGGCCAGGGCGCAGTTGATGCCGGCCCGCATCGCGCCCAGATAGGACTGTCCGACCGGGGATTCGAGGGGGGCGCAGGCCAGTTCGCGGTCGGGCAGGTGAATGCCGTACTGGCCGGCGCAGGCCAGCATCCTTTTCAGGAAATCGGTGCCGATCTGGTGGCCGAGGCCGCGCGAGCCGCAGTGGATGCTGATCACCACGTCGCCTTCGCGCAGGCCGTAGGCAGTCGCGATCGCCGGATCGAACACCCGGGCGACCTGTTGCACTTCCAGGTAATGGTTGCCGGAGCCGAGGGTGCCCATCTCGTCGCGCTGGCGCTGCTTGGCCTTGTCCGAGACCTCGTCCGGCCGGGCGTCCGGCATCCGGCCGTTTTCCTCGATCCGTTCCAGGTCTTCCACCGTGCCGTAGCCACGCCGGACCGCCCATTGCGCTCCATCGGTCAGCATGGCGTTCGTTTCGCGGGCGCTCAGGCGAATGGAGCCGGTGCTGCCGACCCCGCAGGGAATACGGGCGTACAGACTCTCGGCCAGGATGGGTTTGATGGCCTCGATCTCCGAGCGGTGGAGACCGGTGTGCAGGGTGCGCACCCCGCAGGAAATGTCGAAGCCCACCCCACCGGCGGAAACGACTCCACCGTCGGTCGGATCGAAGGCCGCCACGCCGCCGATGGGAAAGCCGTAGCCCCAGTGGGCGTCGGGCATGGCATAGGACGCCTCGACGATGCCGGGCAGCGCGGCCACGTTGCTCGCCTGTTCGTAAACCTTGTCGTCCATGTCGCGGATCAGGGCTTCGTCGGCGTAGATGATGGCTGGCACCCGCATCTTTCCCCTGGCCGGGATTTCCCAGGCGAACTCGTCGCGACGGATCAGGCGTGCGGTATCCATGAGGCATCTCCCATTCGTTATACGTCAACCACGCATTGGGCCATCCAGGCGCCGTCCGGGTTCCGTCCGACCCTCAGGGCGGTGTAGGTGGCGCCTTTCACCTCCACGACGAGCGGGTGCCGATCGCGATCCACCGGCTCGCCCCAGGCTTCGCCGCGCAGCGCGTCGCCCTCGATCCGCACGGCGAAGCGGCCGAACAGCATCCGGCGGGTCGCCATCTCATAGATCAGGGCGTTGAGCCAATCGACCAGCAGCAACTCGATGTCGGGCGCTTCGCAAGCGATGGCGACCGCGACCGCCGGCTTCACCGCGGCCGGGTCGGTGACGACCGCCGTCATCGCCAGGGCCGCCTGGACGAACGCCTCGTCCGGGCTGGCACCATGGCCGCGCACGCCGATGTCGGCGCCGTGATCGAAATGCTCCCAATGCATGGGCGATCCCTCGGGTGAGTTCAGGGTGCTGCGGGCGAGTTTTCCAAAGGGCCAATGATTCGGATCCGTTTGTTCTTGAGTTTTTTCCAAAGGGGCCGGGCGATCGCGGGCATTTTCTTGTCCGACGCGAACGCACCAATGCAGGGTCAACCGAGGCGCGGAGACGGTAAACCGCAATTCAGAGTGGTTCCGGAGCGCTCATCCGGATTTCCCCGTCGCGCCGTCGTCGAGCAGGGCACGGAGTTTTTCCGCCAACTGCGCTTTTCGGTAGGGTTTGTCCAACAAATCGCTGCCTTCCGGACGATCTTGGAACCGGCTTAGATGCGCTTCGGCGTAGCCCGAGACGAACAAAATCTTAAGGTCGGGTCGGAACCGGAGTGCTTGCCGCGCGAGGTCCACCCCGCTTGCGGTGCCCGGTAGGACCACGTCCGTGAACAGCACCGCCACCTCGGGGGTCGCTTTCAAAACCGCTAGCGCCGCCTCGGCGGTATCCGCCTCCACGGTCCGGTAGCCCAGACTCTCCAATATGCGCACAGCCAGCTGGCGCACCGCGCTTTCGTCCTCCACCACTAGGATCGTTTGCCGCCCCGGCTCGAACCGCGCCAACTCGGCAGAGGTGCCGGCATCCACGCCGGCGTCCGCCGCCTCCGCCGCTGGGAAATGGAGGCGGACGGTCGTTCCTTGGCCCACTTTGCTGTACAGGTGCACGAAGCCGCCGGACTGCTCGACTAGGCCGTGGACCATGCTGAGGCCCAAACCGGTGCCGCGTCCGACCTCCTTGGTCGTGAAGAAGGGCTCGAACGCCCACCGCTGCACGTCCGGCGTCATGCCTCGGCCGGTATCGCTCACCGCCAGCGCGACGTATTGCCCGGCCGCCATGCCGTGGAGCGCGGCATGTGCGGCATCTTCGTGCAGCCAGTAGTTGGCGGTCTCGATGGTTAGTTGGCCACCGTCGGGCATCGCGTCGCGCGCGTTGACCGCCAAATTGAGCAACGCGACTTCGAGTTGGCTTGGATCGATTACGGTCGGGAGCAAATCTGGAGCCAAACACGTTTGTAGGACGATGGTCTCGCCCAGGCTACGGCGCAACAAATTGCCCATGCCGATCACCAGCCGGTTCAGGTCCGTTCGTTGCGGGCGCAGAGGCTGGCGCCGCGAGAAGATCAGCAGGCGGCGGGCCAGGTCGGCGCCGCGTCCCGCCGCCGCCAGTGCCTCCCGTACTCGATCCTCTACCTCTGGATCGCGGTCCTGGAGCGAATCCGCCAGCAATTCGAGGTTTCCCAGGATCACGGCGAGCAGGTTGTTGAAGTCATGGGCGATGCCGCCGGTCAGTTGCCCCACGGCTTCCATCTTCTGCGCTTGCCGCAAGCTCGCTTCCGTCAGCCGCTGCTGGGTGACATCGCGGGCCAGCAGGATCACCGCCGGGCGGCCCATGAACGGTTCGTCCAGCGGGGCAACACGCGCCTCGAATACATGCGGGGCCGCCGTCCCGTCGGGCCAGACGTACTCAAAACTTTGGGGTTCGCGAGTCCGCAGGGTCTGGCGAAGCGCCTCCAACCCACTTCGGGCGCCCTCGGCCGGCCACACGTCGCTCAATCGCTGGCCCAGAAGGGCGTCGGGGGCCAGCAGGAGCCGGTGCGGCCGGGTGGTGAGGATTTCCAGAAAACGCCCCTCCTCGTCCAAGACCGCCAGCCCGTCGGGAATGGCGTGGACGATGGCGCGCAGCCGCGCCTCGCTCTCGCGCAACGCTTGCTCGGCCCGCCGGCGTGCGGTGATGTCCTGTTTCACCGCCACGAAGTGCCCGATGGCACCGCCTTGATCCGGCACCGGCGTGATCGTCATGAATTCGAGGTACTGGCTGCGGTCCTTGCGCCGGTTGATGATCTCCCCCTCCCACACCCGTCCCGCCAGAATGGTCCGCCAGAGATCGGTGTAGAAGTCCCGATTGTGAGCGCCCGAGCGCACCAAATCGCGCGGGTTTCGGCCGAGCGCCTCGTCCGGAGAGTAGCCGGTCAGGACCGAGAAGGCCTGGTTGGCCCATTCGATCCGTCCCGCGCGGTCGGTGATGACGATGGCGTTGGCGGCCGCTTCGAGGGCGGCGCCCTGGAGCCGCAGCGTTTCCTCGGTCCGCCGGCGCGCGGTGATATCCATCACGATGCCCAGATAGCGGGTCGCTTGGCCAGCGGCGTCCCGCAGCAGGCCGAAGCCGTCCAGCCGCGGCATCATCACGTCGGACAGGACCAGGTCGGGCGGAGACCTGCGCGCCGCCGCCAGCGCCGCCTCGCCGTCGGCCACCGCTTCCACGGCGTAGCGGTCGTCGAGCAGGCGCCGGACGTAGTCGCGCAAGTCGGCGTTGTCGTCGGCCCAGACGACGCGCGGGCGCGGACTGGCGGCGGGAACTTCCGCCAGCCCGGGCGACGTATCCTCCGCCGGCACGAACTCGGGTTGGAGCGCATCTTCCGTCGCGACGCGGGGCGGCGGCGAATCGGGCAGCCAGCGCAGCGCTTCCTCGACGAAAGGCGTCGCGCCGAGGGCAGTCGAGGCCAGCGTGCGGGTCGCGCCGACGTGCTTCGCCGGCAGGTGATCCTGGCCGAGCGGGATCGTCACGGTGAAGGCGCTGCCCCGCCCGCGGACGCTCTCCACCCGGATCGAACCGCCATGCAGCGCGACCAGTTCCTTGACCAGCGCCAGTCCGATCCCGGCACCCTCGTGAGTGCGGCCCCGCGCGCCCTTGATCCGGTGGAAGCGGTCGAACACGCGCGGCAACTCGTCCGCCGAGATGCCGGTGCCGGTGTCGCGCACGGTCAGGTCCACCGCCGCGACCGCGGGTTGGAGGTCGACCGCGATCTCGCCCTCGAAAGTGAACTTGAAGGCGTTCGACAACAGGTTCAGAACGATTTTCTCCCACAGGTCGTGGTCCACATAGACCGGCTCGGGCAACGGCGGGCAGTTCACGACCAGCCGCAGCCCGGCGCGCTCGCAGGCCGACTGGAAGCTGCCGGCCAGCCCGGCAGTGACCGCGGCCAGATCGGTCGGCTGGTAGACCGCCTGGGCGCGACCGGCCTCGATCCGGGCGAAATCGAGCAGGCTGTTGACCAGCTTGAGCAGGCGCAGGCTGTTGCGGTGGGCAAGTAGCAGTCGCTCCCGCCGCGCCGGCGGCAGCGGCGCCGCCCGTTCGGCCAACTCGTCTTCCAGAGGCGCCAGCAGCAGGGTCAGCGGGGTGCGGAATTCGTGGCTGACGTTGCTGAAAAATGCCGTCTTGGCGCGGTCGATCTCGGCCAGCGCTTCGGCGCGCTGGCGCTCCGCCTCGTAGGCGACGGCGTTGGCGATGACGGTGGCCACGGCGGCTGCCAGCAACTCGAAAAACGCGCGATATGCCTCGTTCAGCGGCAGGCGAGGACTGGCGCCCGCCACCAGCACACAGGCTGGCTGCTCGTGGCCGGGGAGCGTGATAGCCCGAACGAATGCGGAGCGGATCGATTCCGGATAGGGGCCGCAGACCAGTCCCGGAAAGCGATCGGGCACGTCTTCCACCAGTACCGCACTGGCATCGCCGGCGACCTGGGCCAGCGGCCAGCCCGCCGTGTCCCGCCTCAAATCCACCATCGCCGGGCTTGCGGGGCCGCCGGGTTCCAACCCGCTGCAGGCGGCGAGGTGGGCCGTGCGGCCCTCTTTATCGAGTTTGTAAAACAGCACGAACGGCAGATCGAGGGCGGCCTCAGCCAGCGTTTGCGCGGCCAGCGCCAGTCCTTCGTCCAGCGACCGCGCCCGGACAGCGCGTTCGGCCACGTCTCGCAGCACGCGGGTGCGGCGCTGGCCGACCATCTTGCCGGTCGTTTCGGTCACCGGATGGAACAACCCGGCGACCTGGCCGGATTCGTCGCGGATCGGGCTGAAGGAAAAGGTGAAGAAGGTTTCCTCCAGATACCCCAGGCGGTCGAGAAACATGCGCTGGTCCTCGAGAAACGCCGGGGTCCCCGCCCGGGCGCTGGCGAAGGCCGCGCCGATGGCCGGCCAGGCCGAAGCCCAACACTCGGTGAAATCCTGGCCCATCGAGGTCGGATGCTTGGCCGCGCAGATCGGCCAGTAGCCGTCGTTGTAGATTTGGGTGTGGCGCGGGCCCCACGCTAGGGAAATCGGAAAGTTCGAGTTCAGCGCCAAGCTGACCGTGGTGCGCAGGCCCGGTGGCCACGACGCGATCGGACCTAGCGGCGTCCGCGACCAGTCTATGGCGCGTATGAGGTTGCCCATCTCTCCGCCGCCGACCAGCCAGTCGCCCGCGGCGGGGGAGGCGGTGCGGGACGATGGTTCAGGATCGACGGACATGCGCTTCCCTTCCAATCAGGATGATCTTCCACAAACAATATAGCAGGCTCAAAACTGAGGGGTGGTAAGCGACAGCTTCCAATAGATGTTTTTTCACAGCCTCTTAAATCCCCGGCCTTGCGCCACCTTGACCGGCCAGCGTGCCAGCAATGGAAAAAGAACCGCCACGATCAGCGAGCCAAGCAGGCCGGGAGGCAGAATATCCCGCGGCGAATCCAGTTGGGCGAGCTGGGTGCCGGCGTTTACGTAAATGGTGGCCAGCGGCAACATGCCGATGTTGGCTGATCCAGTAGACCGTCTCGTACTGCGATTTGAGTGAGATAGTCGAGGGTGAAAGAATAGCCAGGATCGAGGACAACAACGGCGGTTTCTTTCCAGCGTCAACCGGGACTATCGTGGGCAGGGGGTGGGAACCGCGCTGGTTCGGGAGCGCCTTCTTCGCATTGAGGAAGAGACCCAAAAAGGTCGCGTTCTCGCGTCCACCAGACATCGGAAGCGGTTCGAAAAACCGGGTTTTTGCTCGGTGGATTACGATGAGGAGCTATCCCTGCATCTCATGTTGAAAAAATTGGGTGTCTCGTGATCGTGCGAAGCAAGCACCGATCTGACGCCAAGGCGACGATTTCGGCGAGAGATAACAGAGGATCGATATGAATCGCAAGACTGCCAGTCGGAATAAGGAGCGGCGCGCCGTGAACCCGCGAACATGCAGCGACCGCCCGGAGATACCGGTGGAAACCCACGAGGTCTTCAACCAGGCACCGCCGCTGCAAGACTACAATCTGTTCGAAAGCGACCCGGCGCTCGGGGACGGCGTGATCCGGGAAGGGGCCGCCTGGGCGCTGGAGGAACTGAAGCGTTACGGCGCAATCTGCGGCCGCCCCGAGGTGATCGAACTGGGCTTTCTGGCCAACGAATTCAAACCCCAGCTCGATACCCACGACCGCTCCGGCCATCGGATCGACCTGGTGCGCTACCACGACAGCTATCACCAGTTGATGCGGATGGCGTTCGTCGGGGGACTGCATTCCCTGCCCTGGACCAGCCGGCGGGTGGGCGCGCACATCCTTCGCGCCGCCAAGTATTACCTGCACGCCCAGGTGGAAGCGGCGCACGGTTGCCCGGTGACCATGACCTTCGCTGCCGTGCCGACTCTGAAGCTGACGCCGGCCATTGCCGAGCGCTGGTTGCCCAAGGTGCTGGAATGTGGCTACGACCCGCGCGACGTGCCTCCCGAGCAAAAGGCGGCGCTGACCATCGGCATGGGGATGACCGAGAAGCAGGGCGGTTCCGACGTGCGGGCCAACACCACCCGCGCTTTTCCCCTGGCTGCCGGTGGTCCAGGCGAGGCCTACGAACTGGTGGGTCACAAGTGGTTTCTATCGGCGCCGATGAGCGACGCCTTCCTGATGCTGGCGCGGGCGCCCGGCGGCCTGAGCTGCTTCCTGGTGCCGCGCTGGCGGCCGGACGGCACCCGCAACCCGCTCCAGATCCAGCGGTTGAAGAACAAGCTGGGCAACGTGGCCAACGCCTCCAGCGAGGTCGAATTGCGCGGGGCACTGGGCTGGTTGGTCGGGGAGGAGGGCCGGGGCGTGCGGGCCATCCTGGCGATGGTGGCGCTGACCCGCTTCGACTGCATGATCGGCTCCAGCGCCGGCCAGCGCCAGGCGGTCGCCCAGGCGGTGCACCACGCCGTGCATCGGAGCGCCTTCGGCCGACCTCTGATCGCGCAACCGCTGATGCGGAACGTGCTGGCCGACCTGCATCTGGAGGTAGAGGGCTCCTTGGCCCTGACCCTGCGGATGGCGCGGGCGCTGGACGGTTCCGACCGGGAACCGGAACGGCTCCTGCTGCGCCTGGGGGCCGCGGTCGGCAAGTACTGGATCTGCAAGCGAACCCCGCACCATGCCTATGAAGCCATGGAATGCATCGGCGGCAACGGGGTGATGGAAAACTGCATCATGCCGCGCCTGTACCGCGAAGCGCCGATCAACGCCATCTGGGAAGGCTCCGGCAACGTGCAGGCGCTGGATGTCCTGCGCGCCCTGGTCAAGACGCCGGCGGTGCTGGAGGTGTGGCTGGCCGAACTGGATCGGGCGGCCGGCGCCGATGCCCGGCTGGACCGGGCGATCCGCGGCCTGCGGGACGAACTGGCCGATCCGACCGATTTGGAATATCGCGCCCGCGCGCTGGTGGACCAGATGGCGTTGACCCTGCAGGCGGCCCTGCTGGCGCAAGCCGGCCCCCCGCCCGTGGCGGAGGCCTTTATCGCCTCACGGCTGGGCGACCGGAACGAGCGCCACTACGGCACCCTGCCGCGCGGTCTGGCACTGGAGCCGATCCTCGAACGGGCCGATCCCGGCCTGGTTTGAACGGGTTCCACGACCGGGGCTTGGAAGAACGCGGTGGCCATCCGAAACGGCTGGTGGTTGTAGGTGGGTTTGCGCGAAAAGCGGGGTCAGCGGCCAGTCCCCCATTCATTGCCAGGCATCCGGCGCCACGAAAGCGCCGTGAGGGCGCGCGTCCTCATCCTCCCGCAGGCAATGCACCAGCCCCAGGGCGTTCTGGATATGGCGGGACGCGGCGGGCAGTTGATCCTCGGGCTGGGCCGCCAGGGCGGACGACGCCAGCACCGCCGCGACGTTCGTTAGAAACGAGAGCCGGTCGAGCCCCGCTTCGTCCGCGTAGGCGAGAATGTGGGCGCTGGCTTCCTTGGCGCAGGCGGCGACCAGCGTGCTCAGGTGTTGTTCGTCTTGCGTCATCGATCGGATCCTGATGGTTTTGGAGAGTTACGTTATGGAGGGTAACATATCGGTTGCCTCTCATCGCCCGACCCTATTTTGCCGAGCAGGAACCCGCGGGCAGCCGCGACCGCCGTCCATGCCATCGAACCCATCACCCTCCCGAACAGCACAGGAGACACGGCGCCATGAACGACCTCACTTCCACCGCACGCCGGTCCGAAGAGCCTCAAAATCCGACGGGCCGAATCACCAGGGTCCCACGAGCCGCGCAAGCCCGGCTTCTCCTGCATGATCTGGAGACCGATCCGCCGTTCGTGGACGTGCTGCGCGAGGTGCTGCCCGATGAGGCGGCCCGCCTGGCTTATTTGAATCACCTGGCTTGGGAGTCGCGATCATGACGGCCCGCGGGAGAGGGGATCTGATACCGTTTCTCAATGGATTTTGTGGTTCGTAACCGTAGGGCGAGTTGGGGTGTCAGTCCGTAACAAACTGATTCGATTTCTGTTTTTTCGGGCTATGCTTCGCTGATCCGCCCGAAATGGGAAATATAAAACCTGCCGGGAATGGGTATAAGGCTATGGGGTTTCCCGGGTTGCCGTGGCCAGATACGCTCGCCAGCCGCCGAATTCGGTGATGTCGCGGGCGCTGGCCAGGGCGTAAGGTTCGCAGATAAACCCTTTTTCCCAGGAACCATCGGCCAGTTCCACCGTACCGATGCCCAGCGGCGCGGGAATGCCGGCCATGAAGCTCCCCAGTTGCGAGAGCGGCAGCGACCAGACTTCCACCTCGATGGCGGCGCCTTGCGTTTCGACGCGGACCATCCCCGGCCGGAACGGCGGCCCGCCGGCCAGGGCATGGAGGCGATAGCGAGGAGCGGACGTGGTCGCCGCCACCAGTCGCCCGTCGCGTTCGGTCAATTGAGGGTTCAGCGGCAGGCCGGACAGGTGCGCGCCGCAGACCACCAGCTTGATGCGCGGTTCTTCCGCCGCGCGTTCGAAGGCTTCCGCCCAGGCCAGCAACCGCCGGTCGTGTCCCGCGAAGGAAAACAGCGTCACGCCGAACGGCAAGCCGCGATCCTGAACGCCCGCCGGCACCGCCACCGCGCTGTAGTCCAGCAGATTCATGAAGTTGGTGTAGTAGCCGAGATTGGCGTTGAGCCGGATCGGATCGGCTTCGACTTCGGCAAGGGTATAAATGGTTCCCGCCGTGGGCGTGACGACGAATTCCAACCCGGCCAGCGCGGCATCGGTCTGACGCTTCAGCGCCTGCAAGCGATACTGGGCCTCGAACGCCTGCACCGCGCCGGCGTGCGCGGCCGGTTCGATGATGGCGCGGGTGACCGGAAACAACGCCTCGGGCTGGCGCTGGATGAAGTCGGCGATGGCGGCGTAGCGTTCCGCCACCCACGGTCCTTCGTAAAGCAGGCGGGCGGCGGCCAGGAATGGAGTGAAATCGAGCGTTACCATCTCGCCGCCCATCGCCTGCAAACGATCCACCGCTGCCTGGAACGCCCGCGCCGCGCCCCGGTTGCCGAAGAATTCCAGTTGATCGCCCTGCGGTACTCCAAATCGAAAGCGGGCGCGGCGCTCGGCGAGAACCAGTGGCAACTCACGCGCATAGGGGTCGGTGGGGTCGAAAGCGGCGGCCATCTCGAATACCGCCGCCGCGTCGGCGGCGTTCAGAGCGAGGATGCTGACGCAATCCAGGGTCCGACAGGCCGGCACCACGCCGCTGGTGCCGAGCAATCCCCGGCTGGGTTTCAGCCCGACCAGATGATTGAACGCCGCCGGCACCCGTCCGGAACCGGCGGTATCGGTGCCGAGCGCGAAGCTGGCCAGCCCCTTGGCGACCGCCACCGCCGAACCACTGCTGGAGCCGCCGGCGATGTACTCGGAGTTGAAGGCGTTGCGCGTCGCGCCGTAGGGGGACCGCACTCCGACCAGACCTGTGGCGAACTGGTCGAGGTTGGTCTTGCCCACCGGCAATGCCCC
The DNA here is from genome assembly GCA_031732875.1 of Candidatus Competibacter sp. Classification (GTDB taxonomy): domain Bacteria; phylum Pseudomonadota; class Gammaproteobacteria; order Competibacterales; family Competibacteraceae; genus JAVMKJ01. The sequence continues at coordinate 22,576 of JAVMKL010000099.1, forward strand.
AGCCGCCAGGAGCCGTTCCACCACGAAGGCGGAACCCGCAGGCCGATAAGCGTAGGCCGGACAGCCGGCGGTGGTCGGCAATCCGGCCAGGTCGATATTGTCCTTGATGGCGAAGGGCACCCCGTACAGCGGCAGGCGAGCGGGATTTTGCGCCGCCAGGCGGTCGGCCCGCGCCAGCAGCTCCGCCGCCGGGACCTGGCTGATCCAGATGTTATCGTCCTGGAACCGGGGCAGCCGGTCGAGAATCTCCTCGATCACTTGGCGCGGGGTGCGGCGACCGCTCAGGTAATCGCGGCGCAAGGCGGACAGGGAGAGGTCGGGGACAGGCATCGCATTTTCCTTCAGGCGGCGGTATCGATAATCAACAAACGCTGTCCGGCTTGCACCGCCGTGCCGGGTTGGCAGAGCAGGCGGGCGATCCGTCCGGCGCAAGGGGCTTGCAGGGTGATTTCCATCTTCATGGATTCCACGATGACCAGGGACTGACCGGTCTCGACCCGGTCGCCTTCGGCGACGGGAACCTGCCAGACGTTACCGGGCACGTGACTTTCCAGGGCGACCTCGGCCGCGCCCAGCACCCGTTCCTCGCCTTCGGTGGGCAAGTCGGGCAGTTCGGCCTGATAGCTGGCCTGGCCCGCCGCTTGCCAGCGGGCGCGTTCCGCCTCGAATGCCGCCTGCTGGCGCGCCTTGAAGGCGGCGATGCCGTCGGCGTGCGCGGCGAGAAAGCCTTGATAATCGCGCAGGCTGAAGCGGGTCTCTTCGATCCGCAACCGGAATCGGCCACGCGGAAATTCCTCGCGCAACCGCAACAGTTCCTCTTCGCTGACCGGGTAGAAGCGGATTTGATCGAAGAAGCGCAACAGCCAGGGTCGAGGAAAATCGGCGGTGACGTGGTAGCGGTTCCACATCTGCACGGTGCGACCGACGAACTGGTAACCGCCGGGACCTTCCATGCCGTAGACGCACAGGTAGGAACCGCCGATGCCGACCGCGTTTTCCGGGGTCCAGGTGCGGGCGGGGTTGTATTTGGTGGTCACCAGTCGCTGGCGGGGATCGAGCGGGGTGGCGACCGGCGCGCCGAGATACACGTCGCCCAGACCCATCACCAGATAACTGGCCGAAAAGACGATGTCCCTGACCGCCTCGATACTGTCCAGACCGTTGATGCGGCGAATGAATTCCAGATTGCTGGGACACCAGGGCGCGTCGCGGCGCACCGATTGCGCGTATTTCTCGATCGCCAGCCGGGTTTGGCTGTCGTCCCAGGCCAGCGGCAAATGGACGATGCGGGCGGGGACCTCCGCGTCGCCGATATCGCCCAGTTCCCGTTCCGTCTGCTTCAAGTGCGCCAGCAGCTCGGGCAGCGGCAACTGGAGCGGGTCGTAATGCACCTGCAAGGAACGGATGCCGGGGGTGAGATCGAGCACGCCGGCCAGGGCGCGGGCGCGCAGCCGCTCGTACAACACCTGAACCCGGAAGCGCAAGGCGATATCCAGCACCGGCGGGCCGTACTCGATCAACAAGCCGGCATCACCGGACGGACGGTAAACCACGTCCACCGGGTGTTCGCCGGGCGCGGATCGTTCCAGGATGGCGGTATCCGGCTGGACTTGCGCCACGTCCACCGCGACCGGTCGCAGGGTTTCGATCAGGCTTCGTTGCGCCTTCAGCAGTCGTACCGCCGAATCCAGGGCGATCGGGACGAAGCGTACCCGGTCGCCCGGTCGCAACTGCCCCAGCTTCCACAGGTCCGCCTGAATCACCGTGGCCGGGCAAACGAAGCCGCCCAGGCTGGGGCCGTCGGGACCGAGAATCACCGGCATGTCGCCGGTGAAATCCACCGTGCCGATGGCGTAGGCGTTATCGTGAATGTTGGAGGGATGCAAGCCGGCCTCGCCGCCGTCGGGCCGCGCCCAGCACGGACGGGGACCGATCAGCCGCACCCCGGTGCGGCTGGAGTTGTAGTGCACCTCCCAGGCGGTGGCGAAGAAGGTCGCGATGTCGTCTTCGGTAAAGAAATCCGGCGCCCCGTGCGGGCCGTAGATCACCCGCAGCTCCCATTCCGGCTCGTAGCGGGGAATCAGGCTGGAATCGAACGGTTGCTCGCCGCCATCCGGCGCGGAGGGTCGAACGGGCAACACGTCGCCCAACCGCAACGCCCGCCCGCCGTGACCGCCGAAGCGGCCCAGCGTGAAGGTCGCGCGGCTGCCCAGATAGTCGGGAACCGCGATGCCGTGCTTGACGCACAGGTAGGCCCGCGCGCCGGTTCGGGCTTGCCCGACTTGCAAGACCGCGCCGGCCGGCACGGCGAGCGGCGTCCAGAAGCGAACGGGGTGCCCGTCGAGGGTGGCCGGCATCTCCGTCCCGGTCAGCGCGATCACCGCCGGACCATGGAAGCGCAGGGTTGGCCCGTTCATGGTGAATTCCAGCCCCGCCGCGCCGGGTGGATTGCCGACCAGACGGTTGCCCAGGCGGAACGCGAGATCGTCCATCGGCCCCGAAGGCGGCACGCCCACATCCCAGTAACCCAGGCGTCCCGGCCAGTCCTGCACCGTGGTCAGCGTGCCGGCGGCCAACACTTCGACCACCGCCGGCCGGTACTCGAATTCGCCCAGAGTGCGGGTGGTGTGCCGGCCGGCGCGGAACGCCGCGTCGCGATCCACGACCGCCCGCAAATAAGCCAGATTGCTCTCGATGCCGCCGATCCGGGTTTCCCGCAGGGCGCGACCGAGCGCGGCCAGCGCCTGCTCCCGATCCTCACCCCGGACGATGATTTTCGCCAGCAGCGGGTCGTAGTGGGCCGGCACCTCGACGCCGGTCTCAATCCAGGTATCGCAGCGCGCCCAGTCCGGAAACGCCACTTCGGTCAACAGGCCGGATTGCGGCTGGAACTGGCGGGCCGGGTCCTCGGCGTACAGCCGGGCCTGGATGGAATGACCGCGTGGCGCGACCGCGAGGGTGTCCAGCGGCGGCAAATCGCCCGCCGCCAGTCGGACCATCCACTCCACCAGATCGACTCCGGTGACCTGTTCGGTGACGCCGTGTTCGACCTGCAAGCGGGTGTTCACTTCCAGAAAGTAAAACTCGCCGCCGACGGCATCGACGATGAATTCCACCGTTCCCGCCGAGCGGTATCGAACCGCCCGCATCAGCCGCGCGGCGGTCCGGTGCAGCGCCCGACGCACGGAGTCGGGCAGATCGGGCGCCGGGGTTTCCTCGATCACCTTCTGATTGCGGCGTTGCAGGGAACAGTCGCGTTCGCCGAGGGCAATGACCTCGCCCCGCCCGTCGCCGAACACCTGCACCTCGATGTGCCGAGCCTGCTCGACGAATTTTTCCAGGAACACCCCGGCGTGGCTGAAGTTGGTGCGTCCCAAGCGCTGTACCGAGGCAAAGGACCGTTCCAGGGTCTCGGCGTCGCGGCACAATCGCATCCCGATACCGCCGCCGCCGGCGGTGCTTTTCAGCATCACCGGGTAACCGATGCGCTCCGCCGCTGCCCGCGCTTCCGCGACGGTTTCCAGCAATTCGGTGCCCGGCAGCAGCGGCGCCTCCTGGGCTCGCGCCAGTTCCCGCGCGGTGTGCTTGAGGCCGAAGCATTCGATCTGGGCCGGAGTGGGACCGACGAAGGCCAGTCCTTCCTGTTCGCAAGCCAGGGCGAAGGCGGCGTTTTCGCTGAGAAAGCCGTAGCCGGGATGAACGGCTTGCGCGCCGCTGGTCCGGGCGGCGTCGAGAATGCGCTCGACGTTCAAATAGGATTCGGCGGCGATTCCTTCGCCGATCCAGAGGGCCGCGTCGGCTTCCAGCACGTGACGGGAACCGCGATCGGCGCTGGTGTACACCGCGACCGCCCGAACTCCGAGCCGTTGCAGCGTGCGGATGATCCGGCAGGCGATGGCGCCGCGATTGGCGATTAAAACCGTGTCGAACATGGCGTGATGTCAGCAAAACAGGGGCGGGGCGTCCCGCCGTCGTTCGGAGTCCCGCCGGGTCGTCCCGGCGGATTCGACCCCTTCCCGCCTTGTTGGGAAAGGCAGGGATGGGGGTCAACGATCCCAGATCAGCATCCGTACCGGGGTCGGATTGTAGGCGTTGCAGGGGTTGTTGAGCTGCGGGCAGTTGGAAACCAGCACGATCAAATCCATCGCGGCGGTGAGCTCGACGTACTTGCCGGGTTCGGAAATGCCGTCCTCGAAGGTCAGGCGGCCCTCCGGGGTCACCGGCACGTTCATGAAGAAATTGATGTTGCTGGGAAGATCGCGCTTGCTGAGGCCCTGGCCCCAGTTCGCCAGCGCCAACAGGAAACTGTCCCGGCAATTGTGCATGTAGCGCTTTTCCAGCGCGTAGCGGACCATGTTGCTCTCCGCCGCGCAGGCCCCGCCCAGTGTGTCGTGCCGGCCGCAGGTGTCGGCGGTGATGGTCGCCATCTCCCGCCCTTCGCCGGACAGCAGCCGGGTTCCGGTCGTGAGATAGAGATTGCCCTGGGCGCGAATGGTGTCCACCGCGCTGTAGCGTTCGCTGGGATCGCGGGCGTTGTAGAACAGGGTGTCCACTGCCTGGTTGCCTTCCAGGTCGACGATGCGCAGCGTCTGCCCGGCGGCGAGCGGGTGCATCCACGATTCCCCGGACGGCACCACCTGATCGTAAATGGCCCGGGCGGGATCGAGCGGACTGATGGCGAGCATGGCGGCCTCCCTCAATAACGGTGCGACTGGCAGAAATGGCGAGCGGTGTGAATGAAGCCGCGCTCGTTTTCCGGGCGCGACAGCCGACAGGGATCGTCGGGACCGCCGCCCACCCCGGATTCCCAAATCGCCAGCGAGACCGGTTTCGGCGCGTAGCGGGGATTCGGATCGAGGGGATGCGGGCAGGTGTGCAGCACCGCCAGCACGTTCATTTCCGCCCGCAGGTCCACGTAGGCGCCGGGTTGCGAAAAGCCGGAGTGGAAATGCAGCTTGCCTTCCGGGTCGGCGGTGACCTTGCTGAAGAAGTTGACGTTGGCCACCAGATCGCGCTTGCCCAGCCCCCACTTGCCCAGTTCCACCAGAAAGCGGTCGCGGCCGTTGCGGTAAAAATCGTTGCGCAATTCCTGATAGCGCCCTTCGCCATGGCGCTGCCGGACCAGCTCGGCGTTGCTCACCCCGCACACCGTGTCGTGCCAGCCGCAGGTATCGGCGGTCAGCGAGACCAGAATCCGCCCCATGTCGGAGTAGCAGACGTAACCCTGGGTGAGATAGAAAATATGCTGGGCCTTCAGGGTGTCGGCCATGTTGTAGCGTTCGAGCTTTTCCTCGGCGTTGTAGAACAGGGCGGCGACGTTGGCCCCGCCCTCGATGTCGGTCAGGCGCAGGGTGTAGCCGCGCCGGATCACGAAGGATCCACTCTCCCCGCCGCGCAGGGCGTCGTGCAGGACGATGTGGTCGGTGGAAAATTCGCTCATGGGGTCGATTCCTCGCGAGTCGGTTCGCTGGCCGCGATGCGGGCAACCAAATCCGGCGGCAGGTCGCCGGGGCGGCGGTTGCGCAGCGGAATGTCGTAGGTGATGGTGGCGCCGAAAGCTTGCGGCGCCTGGGGATCGTGACGCGGTTTGTCGAATACCAGCAGACGGGTGCCCAGTTTGAAGCCTTCGGACAAATCGTGGGTGATCATGAAGACGGTGACCCCGGTTTCCCGCCAGATCCGATGAATCAGGACGTGCATGTCGGCGCGAATGCCGGGGTCCAGCGCCCCGAACGGCTCGTCCAGCAGCAGCACCTTGGGGGCGCGAACCAGGGATTGGGCGATGGCCAGCCGCTGTTGCATCCCCCCCGACAGTTCCGCCGGATAGCGGTCCAGGCAGTCGCTCAGGCCGACTTCGTCCAGCATCGCCGCCGCCTGCTCCCGGGCCCGGCGGCGGGCGACGCCGAACAGCCGTCCCAGCCAGCGCGACCGATGCAGTTCCAGCGCCAGCAGGACGTTGTCCAGCGCCGTCAGGTGGGGATAGACCGAGTAGCGCTGGAACACGATGCCGCGTTCCGGCCCCGGCTCCGCCGGCAGCGGCTGGCCGTCGAGCAGCAGTTGGCCCCGGCTGGGCGCCTCCTGGCCGAGCAGCATTTTCAGGAACGTGGTCTTGCCGCAGCCGGAAGCGCCGACGATGGTGCAGAATTCCCCGGATTTCAGCTCCAGGTTCAACCGCTCCAGCACCACCTGCTCGCCGTAGCGTTTCCACAGATTGCGGATGCTGACCTCGCTCATGCCGCCCCCCGGGCGCTGCCGGCGCCGAACCAGGGAAAGGCACGGCGGCTCAGGGCGCGCAAGCCCCAGTCCATGCCGAACGCCAGCACGGTGATCCAGGCCACGTAGGGCAGGATGACGTCCATCGCCAGATAACGCCGCACCAGAAAGATGCGATAGCCCAGCCCCTCGGTGGCGGCGATGGCCTCGGCGGCGATCAGGAACAGCCAGGCCGCGCCCAGCGACAGCCGCACCGCGTCCACCAGCCGGGGCAGGACTTGCGGCAGCACCACCCGCAGCACCAGCGAGGGCGTGGACGCGCCCAGCGTCTGCGCCCGGATGAGTTGCTCGGTCGGCAGTTCCTCCACCCGCTGCTGGATGTCGCGGATGATGACCGGGGCGATGCCGAACACGATCAGCACGACCTTGGAGACCTCGCCCAGTCCGAACACGATGAACAGGATCGGCAGGATCGCCATCGGCGGAATCATCGACAAGCCGGCGACGAACGGCGCCAATCCCGCCCGCAACAGCGGCGTGATGCCCACCCCGATGCCGACGCTCAGACCCAGGGTGGCGCTGATCCCCAGCCCCCAGCCCAGCCGGGCCAGACTGGCGGCGGTGTCCGCCCACAGCAGCAAGCCGCCGCTGCGGACGTCGGGCACGACGGCCATCTGGTAGATCGTCGTTCCCATCGTCGCCAGGCTGGGCAGCAGCTTGTCGCCGGGATTATCCGCCAGCCGGGCCGCTGAGGCGATCAGGTAGGCCAGCAACGCCAGGGCGAAGGGCAGCAGGCCCAGCAACAGGCGACCGCCGCGCTCCGGTTGCAGGTTGATCAGGCGTTTCATCGCCGCCGCTTACAGCTTGCCGGTCGCGGCCAGGTTCATGTAATCGGCGTCGAAGCGAAGTTTGACGTTCTTGGCGTCGCCGAGGGTTTGCCCGCCGGGAAAGGCGACGCCGACCACGTCGGCGCTCTTGGCGTTCTGCCCCAGCAGGCCGTGGGCGAAGGAGAATTGCGTGACCTTGCGCATGGTGTCCACCAGCGCCGGGCTGCGGGCGAATTCCACCGCGTCCTTGGCCTGGTAGAACATCTTGGTGGTTTTAAGCTGCTGGTCGAAACCGGCCAGATCGGTACCGGACGCCTTGCCCATCGCGGCGCGGGCTTTTTTTCCGGCCTCGTCGTCCTTGGCCATGATGCCCATGATCTCGTACCAGGCGCCGACCAGCGCCTTGCCCAGCGCGGGATTTTTCTTCAGGGTCTCGGTGTTGACGACCATCAGGTCGATGATTTCGCCGGGAATTTGGCTGGAATCGAACACCTCGACGGTGTCGGGCACGGCCTTGAGTTCGCTGAGCAGCGGATTCCAGGTCACCGCGGCGGTGACGTCGGCGCTGGCGAACACCGCCACCATGTCGGCGTCGGAGGTGTTGACCGTGGTGATGTCCTTCTCGCTCAGTCCGACGCTTTCCAGCCCCCGCGCCAACAGGTAGTGGGAAACCGACAGTTCGACCAGATTGACCTTCTGGCCCTTGATGTCCTTCAGGCTCTTGTCCTTGCCCTTGAGCACGATGCCGTCGTTGCCGTTGGAAAAGTCGCCGACGATCAGGGCGGTGGAGTCGACGCCGCCGACCGCCGGGATGGTGAGCGCGTCCATGTTGGTCATCACGCAGCCGTCGAAGGCGCCGGCGGTGTACTGGTTGATGGACTCGACGTAGTCGTTGATCTGTACCACGTCGATGTCGATGCCGTACTTCTTGCCCCACTTCTTGACGATTTCGGCTTGATCGCCGTAATCCCAAGGCATCCAGCCGGCGTAAATGGTCCAGGCGACGCGGAACTTGGTTTTGTCGGCGGCGTGGGCGGGAGCGAGCAGGAGCAGGGCGGCGCAGAGCGCGACCAGGGTTGAGGCAAACAGCCGAAACAGGCGGGATTCGGCAAGCAGACGTTGCAGCAGCATCGGGCGATCTCCCGGAGGGTTGGGTTACACAGGGCGCAGGAGACCTCGGACGATCTCCCGGGCTTTTATCCCGCCGTGTAACCTTCCCGTGGGAAGGCCGACCGCTCTCGGACCAGGCATCCGCAGTGGACGGATCGGAACCCTAGCTGTCTTATCAAGTCACCTCGGCCGCGTCGCCATGGATGCGCCGGCGAGGCCTCTTGCCAAGGTTGGCCTGAGCAGTATCCATGCCAATAATAATAAATTTATCTAAATCAATTGATTTGCAAATATCGCCAGCGGGGTGAAGGGTACTTTCATTCACGGCGGGCACCGTCGCAGGGCAGGGCGGGCGACCATTGCCCCATGAAAGGGCGTCTTACGCCATCATCCGGCAGTACCCAGGGCGGGCAATCCCACAATCCAAATGTTGCGACCGCCCCGTTTCATTATTCCCACGTAAGCGGGAATCCCGTTACATATAGCTCTTCTATCTGACCTGTGGAATCGCTCTTTCGAACCACCCCGTCGCTACGCACCACCCCTCCTTATCCAAGGAGAGGAATTTCCTTATCTGCAAAACGATCCATCACGAGCGCCAGAACGGCTTGCTGCCTTCCTGGAACGCGTCGACGCGACTGATTCCGATGTCTTTCAACAGTGCGTCGTCGAGGCGCAACAGGGCGCGGCGCTGGCGATAGACGGTGTACCAGTCGCGGAGCCGGACCCGCGCGGCGGCGAGGAACGCGGGCAGGCGGGAGTGGTGGTGGGGGGGAAATGCCAGGCACAAATTCGCGTCGCGGAACATGGTCTTGCCCTCCAAATGGTCGTCTGGGGGCAAGTATGGCGATCCGCCATTAATTCATCCAACGAATAAGTTCGATAACATTCATCTGTTATTGTGATGAATGAGGAGCCCCTTTATGTCCGCCCAGTTCGACCGATGGTTGGTATAGAGCGCATCCATGCGCCGGATGAGCGTCAAACCAAAATTTTTACTTGCGGCGGCGATTGTGTTTCATTCAAAATATCGACAGATGCAACGAAAAAGACAAATAGCGTATAGAGAACGAGGCACGCAATGATCGGCCAGAGCACTACTCTGAGCCAAGGCCGCGCACTCCTTGTCGGCCACCAGAAGAGGCCAAAGATAAATGAAAGGAAAAAGAACACCAGAACGAAGGCTGGCAGTTTGCCGGCCGCATCGTTACCCGGGTAGCCAAAGCTCAGGAGAATCCAGGTAGAGACCCGGTAAAGCATCAGGATGATCGCATGGGCCATCGAGATGAAGAGTTGGTGCATCTGAGAGAAGTCCACGTTCATCGGGAAACCTCTGAACTTGCTAGGCGCAACTCACCGCCACTGGCCGTCTTTCCATCGCCAGCCGTTGGCTGTGGCGACCCACTGCCCGGGCACCCACAGCGCATCGGGGTATGGGCGCAATTCCCAGCGGCCGGTCTGCCATACCCAGTCGTCGCCACGCCAGGCCCAGTAACCTGGTACCCAGACATGTTGCGGGGACGGGGCGGTGGCGATGACTTCCGTGCGCGGCGGCGGCGTATCGCGAATGATGACCGGTTCACGGACGATGACCTGCTCGTGTCGTACCGTCGCCGGTGGCTGCACCACGACGGGGGTCGGTTGTGGGTGTTCGAACAACGCGCAACCCGCATGCAGCAGGCTACACAACGTCAGGCACATCGAGCGATCGCACAACGTCAGGCACATCGAGCGATCGCGATCGGATGAATACATGCGAAAGGATGAGTACATAGACTTCTCCTACCCCTACAAATAGTATTCGCAGGGCCAACATGTGGAATTCCACCGGCCGATGAATCCCGTGATCGATGAGAGCGAACGGGCCTGCGGCCCGTTTGCCGGGACGATGGTCGCCGGTGCAATCGCG
>JAVMKL010000100.1:0-5810 GCA_031732875.1 Candidatus Competibacter sp.
CCTTTGCCGCCCTTGGCGGGCGATCCTTTCACTTCAACGGTCTGGACGGACAAACCATGGCGTTCTGGCAGCGTCTGCGGGAAGACATCACCTGCGTTTTCGATCGCGATCCGGCCGCGCGCGGTGCGATCGAGATCCTCACGGCTTACCCCGGCATCCACGCCGTACTGCTCCACCGGATCAATCACGCCCTGTGGAACCTGGGCCTCAAATGGCTGGCTCGCTTCCTGTCGACCATCACCCGCTGGCTGACCGGAATCGAAATTCATCCGGGCGCCAAAATCGGCCGGCGTTTCTTCATCGACCACGGTATGGGCGTGGTCATCGGTGAAACCGCCGAGATCGGCGACGATTGCACCCTCTATCAGGGCGTCACCCTCGGAGGAACCAGTTGGAACAAGGGCAAGCGCCACCCGACCCTCGGCCACAACGTGGTGATCGGCGCCGGCGCCAAGGTACTGGGACCGTTCAAGGTCGGCGACAACGCCCGCATCGGCTCGAATTCGGTGGTGATCAAGGAAGTGCCGGCCGGCGCCACGGTGGTCGGCGTGCCGGGCCGGGTGGTCGAGGCCGGCGGCGCCGTGGACGTACGCCGGGAAATCGCCCGCAAGCTGGGCTTCGACGCCTACGGCGCGACGCCCGATCTGCCTGACCCCGAGGCACATGCCATCAACCGAATGCTGGATCACATTCACGTTCTCGACCGCACGGTCCGCCAGTTATGCCAGGCGCTCAGGGATGCCGGGATCGATCCGGGCGAACTGTGTTTGCCCGATTTGCAGGGATGCACGCTGCATTCGGCCGCCAGCCGGGAAGGTTGGCCCGAGCAAAACGGCGGCGGCGCGGTCAAAATGAACCGGAATGTCGAGACGTCGACCTGAGCGCGATCATGCAGGAGCTGAGCGCGGCGGCGCGCGGACATTTCGAGCATCCCCGCAACGTCGGCGACCTGAATCCTGACGCCCCGGACGTCGCGACGGCGTGGGTCGGCGTGCCGGTCGGCGGGGAGATCCTGCGGTTGCACCTAAAGGTGGATGCCCGGGACACGATCATCACCGCCCGCTTCAAGGCCTACGGTTGCGGCTGGATGATCGCCTGTGGTTCGCTGCTGACCGAATGCATCGAGGGGCTGACGCTGGCCGAGGCCGAGCACTTCCGCCACCACGAGTTGGTCGAACAACTGGAGGTGCCGCCGGCGAAACTGCACTGCGCCGTGCTGGCCGAAACCGCGCTCAAGGCCGCGTTGCGCGACTACGCTGGGAAACAGCCCCCCGCAACCCTTGCCCAAACCGATTCCCAAACCTGAGTAATTGTGGAGGACACCGTCATGTCGATTACCCTGAGCGAGAAAGCCGCCGCCCGCGCCCACGCGTACCTGGCCAAACAGAACCAGGCCCAGGGCCTGCGGTTGGGCGTGCGCAACACCGGCTGTTCCGGCTACATGTACACCGTCGGACTGGCCGACGCGATCAATCCCGACGACCGGGTGTTCGAATCCCAGGGCGTCAGGATCGTGGTCAGCGCCGGGAACCTACCCTACCTGGAGGGCATGGAAGTGGATTACGCCAAATCGGGGCTCAACGAAGGTTTCCGCTTCCACAACCCCAACGTCAAGGACACGTGCGGCTGCGGGGAGAGCTTCAGCGTCTGAGCGCGGGCGGAAGGCCGGGCGCGCCCGGCCCCGGTCCTTGGCGGGTGACCGCGGCGTTCGAACGACAATACCGATACCCCGGATGCGGGGACGCCAAGTCTCGATCGTGGTCGAACCCCGCGCGATGCTGTGTCGCGCGCGATCAACCGGTGACTTGGCCACGATACCCTGGCCAGCAAAGTCGCACATCGCGTTTGTACTATAATTGTTCGTCGCACCCGCCCGCCGCGCCAGCGCGACGAAACTTCAAACACGAGCAGACTCTTGCGTAAGGTCCGATACGATATGGCTAGCGCCGAAGTAACCCACCGCTACCGGGAATTCACCGCTCCTTCCGGTGAAATCGACGCCTATTTGTTGGATTTGCCGCTGGACGGCGCGCGTCCCGAAGTCGAAATCGAAGCCGAAATCCGGCGACCCGATCTGGTTCGCGACGGCCTGCTGGTGCTCGGCGAGGTGCTGGCGAGCGATCTGCGCCGTCAAGCCAGCGACCGGGCTGACTATCTGGCCTATCTGCTGCGTCAGGGCAAGCGCGCCAACCAGGCAGTCTGGGATGCGCAAAAAGCCTTCCTCGCCGCCAAGTACGGCGAAGCCACCCAGCAGGAGGCGCCGCTCGATCCCCTGTTCAGCGTCGGCGCGGACGGCATCGACATCGAAGTGTTCTCGCGCGACGAATCCACCTACGCCCGCCTGCACCTCAAAGCCGGCCACGCCTACCAGGCCGAACACGTCACGGCCGGCACCTCCCATCTGAGCTTTACGCCGGCGCTGCGAGAGGCGCTGGCGGGCATCCGCTCCTATCGCCCCACCACCCTCCATGGCCGCCCGTCGGCTTCCGGCGACGCCAAGACCGTGCGTGTCCCCTACCGCTGGTTGCGCGCCTTCGGGCAGGTGCAAGCGGCTTCCACCCTGCCCGCCGAACGGGTCCGCCTCGCTCCCGTCGACCTCTACAACGTGCTGCTGAGCCTGCGCTTGCGCAAGGCCAAGACCGCGCCGCGCGCCTTGCGCTACGAACTGGTGCCCGGCGAATTGCCACGACTGGTGCTGGAACCTTGGGAACAGGTATTGAGCGCCAGCGGATCACCCTACCAAAGCCATGCGCCGCAAGTGGTGCGCACCTGGGGTCGCCAGCGGTTGAGCCTGCTCGGTCGACTACTGCCACATACCAAGGCGGTGGACGTGTATTTGCTGGGCGCCGGCCTGCCGGCGTTTTACGTGCTGGATCTGGAATCGGCCAGCCTGACCCTGGCCTTGAGCGGCTGGACCGACAGCGGTTGGGCCGGCATCGCCACCTTCGATCTGCTCGCGCCCGGCGGCGGCGAAGATGAAGTCTTGGCCAAGCGCGTCGTCAAGCAGTTGACCGAACAACCCCTGACCTTGGACGCCTTGACCGAAAACCTGCGCCAGCCGCGCCAGATCATCCGGCAAGCGTTGTTGGGCGAACTGCTCAAGGGCACTTTGGTTCACGACATCGCCAGCGGTTTGTTCCACCATCGGCCGCTGCTGGCCCAACCGTTGGAACTGGATCGGCTGCGCTACCGCGACGCCCGCGAGGAACAGGCGCATCGGCTGCTGGCGACCCAAGATCAGGTTCAATTGACCCGCATTCACGATCTCGGCTTGGACGGCACCGCCATCGACGGCGAGGTACAGGACCGCCAAGCCCATCGCCACTATCAAACCTCGTTCACCCTGGATCGGGAAGGCCGCACCGTCAAGGCGAGCTGCACCTGCGCCGAGTTCCGCCGCGCCGGTTTGAAGCAAGGCCCCTGCCCGCACATGATCGCGCTCCGGTTGCGCTACGCCCGCGAACAGGCCGCGCTGGAGCAGGCGCGGGAAACCGCCGAGGGCCGCCGGCTGATTCGCGCCGAAACCCGCACCCTGACCCGCCGTCAGGGTGAAGCGGTGTTGAGCTATCGGATTTCCTTGGACGAACGCCAGGTGTTGCTGCGCTGGGGCAACGATCCCCAGGCCCTCCGCCAGCAACGGCTGCTGTTCAACCGCGCCGACGAAGCCCGCGACGCTTATTTCGCCCGGCTCGACGGGCTGGCAAAACAGGGCTTTATCGACGCTAGTGGGGCATAACCGACGTCATTAACATGATGGCCGATACAATCGACTCGACTCTCCGCAATTCGACTCGACCGTACATCGAAAGGGCTGGTTCTGATGGATGTACGTATTGTCGGTCCTATCCTGGAAATCGAAACCATTGCGGAAGGCCACGGTATCCGAGAGCTTACCGATCTGCGGGAACACTATGGTCGCGGTAACTGGCGCAAGAAGAAAGGAATCGCCACGATCAAGCTCCCAGACGGTTCCACCGCTCAAGCAGAGGTCCATTGGTATGAAGCCCACGGCATCGGCAAAGTCAAAATGAAACTGAAGAGGTGGATATGAGCTTCGTCGTATGTATTGAAAAGGCCCCTTTTGGCGACTTTTCCACCGAAGACTTGACAGTGGGAAAGCTTTACGAGCTTGTCGAAGAAGGCGATTTGCATGGCATGATCCGTATCGTCGATGATTCCGGTGAAGATTATCTTTATCCCAAAAGGTTTTTTGCTCCCGTTCAAGTATCGACCGAAACGGCGGAACAGCTCCACAAGGCGCTGGTGGCAGCGTGAGCGCAGACTTTTTCAATTTAACCAACAACCTTTGACAAGGGAGCGAAAAGCCCGTAGCGTAATGATTGCTGGAGCGTGAGGCGTTCCTCCATTAGCCGTTTGGGCGGCGTTGCGCCGTCCGGGAATTCCAACGCCACACACGCCACAAGGTAGGCTGTTCTTGGCCAGCTTCGCCAGTACCCGGCCACAGTTGTTGGCGGAGCTGGGCCAACCACGCCACCGCGGTTTCCGCCAACAACTGTGGGCGGGTACTGGCGGCTGGCCGGTGAGCCTACCGTGTCCCTTGTGAGAAGTAGCGGTTTGCGCCTCACGCTCCAGCAATCCTTACGCTCGGTCTGGAAACGGCATGAGCGAGACACCCCCCACCTGGGAAGAAATCGCCCAAGTCGGCGATATCGAACGCTGGGTCGTCACCCGGCTCCGACAACTCGGCCTGCTGGATGAAGTTACCGATCCCGCCAAGCTGACCGGCGCCGCCCTGCGCCAGTACAAGGCCCGTCGCGAGGAAGAACGGCGCGTCCGCAAGCAGTTGCGCCAGCAGGGTTGGGCCGCCTTCCGCCAAGCCCATCTGGTCCATCTCGGCGCGGATGTGTTCCATCACGACACGCCGGACCAGGATCGCTACGACCTGCCCGATCCCGAAACCCGGCGCGAGGCCAACGCCCTGCCGGCGCTCAAGGATGCCCAGGCGCTGGCCAAGGCGCTCGATCTGTCCATTCCCCGCCTGCGCTGGCTGGCGTTTCACCGCGAAGTGGACAGCGGCAGCCACTACCAGTACTGGACCATTCCCAAGCGCGACGGTGGCGCCCGCCTGATCAGCGCGCCCAAGCCGACGCTGAAAAAGACCCAACGTTGGATTTTGCGCCAGATCGCCGAACGTCTGCCGGTTCATGGCGCCGCGCACGGCTTCCTGCCGGGTCGCAGCATCTTCAGTAACGCCGCCGTTCACGCCGGTGCCCGGACGGTGGTCAAGCTCGACATCCGCCATTTTTATCCGACCGTGACCTGGCGACGGGTCAAGGGCCTGTTTCGCAAGGGCGGTTACGGCGAACAGGTCGCCACGGTGCTGGCCCTGCTCTGCACCGAAGCGCCGCGCGAATTGCTGCAACTCGACGGCAAGCATTACCACGTCGCCAGCGGGCCGCGTGCCCTGCCGCAAGGCGCTCCGACCAGTCCAGCCCTCAGCAATACCGTTTGCCTGCGGCTGGACTGCCGTTTGTCGGGCCTGAGCCAAAAACTGGGATTCCGCTACACCCGCTATGCCGACGATCTGACCTTTTCCTGGCACGACGGAGCACCGCCGCCGCTGGGCCGCCTGCTGCGCTGCGTTCACCTGATTCTCAAGGCCGAAGGTTTCGTTCCCCACCCGGAAAAAACTCGGATTCTGCGCCGGGGCCGCCGGCAAACCGTGACGGGTCTGGTGGTCAACGAAGCGCCATCTGGCAGTCCGGCCCGGGTGCCGCGCGCCCAGGTCCGGCGTCTGCGCGCCGCCTTGCACAACCGCCTGAACGGCAAGCCCGGCAAGGAAGGTGAAA
>JAVMKL010000101.1:0-32342 GCA_031732875.1 Candidatus Competibacter sp.
CGCTGGCGGTCTGGGTGGGTGGAACGCTGGCGCTGGCGCTGACCTCGGCGCTGGGCGTGCTGGCGGGCCAGACTCTGTTGCGGCGTCTGCCGCTGCGCTTGCTACACCTGGTTGGCGGCGCGCTGTTCCTGTTGCTGGCGGCGCTCGCCGGCTGGCGGGCCTTCGCCGCCCTGGCCGGGTGAGTGGAGGCGCCGCTCCAATGATCCGACAGGCGCAACCGGTTTCCGTCCATCCGTCCATCCGTCCGACGGCGCTCTCGCGGGCATCCTGAACGCGCTGGGCTGTTTCAGCCTCTGGGGCCTGTTCCCGATCTACTTCAAGCTGCTCCAGCACGTCCCGGTGCTGGAGGTGCTGGCGCACCGCATCCTAGGGTCCGCGCTGCTGCTGCTGGCGCTGATTCTGGCCCAAGGGCGCGGACGCGCCTTGTTGGCCGAATTCCGCAACCAAGACCGCCTCGGCTTCCACCTGCTCACCACCCTGCTGATTTCCGCCAACTGGTTGCTGTACATCTGGGCGGTACAGAACGGCCGAATTCTGGAAGCCAGCCTCGGTTATTACATCAATCCGCTGGTCAACGTCCTGATGGGGGTGCTGTTCCTGCGCGAGCGGCTGAACTGGCGCCAGTCGGCCGCAGTGCTGATCGCCGCCGCCGGAGTGCTGGTTCTGGTGATCGGCCACGGCGTGTTTCCCTGGATTTCCCTGATCCTGGCGTTCAGCTTCGGCGGTTACGGCATGTTGCGCAAGAAAGCCGGTCATAACCCAACCCTGGGTCTGTGCGTGGAAACCGCCCTGATGGCGCCCGTGGCCCTGCTGTTCCTGACGGCGCTCGCGGGGCTCGGCGCCGGCGCGCTGAGCATGAGCGACGGGCGAACCGACCTGTTGCTGCTGGTCGCCGGCCCGGTCACGGTCGTCCCCCTGCTGATGTTCCTGGAAGCCACCCAGCGCCTGCGCCTGTCAACCGTCGGGCTGATCCAGTACCTGACCCCTACCCTGCAATTCCTGCTGGCGATCACCCTCTACCACGAACCTTTCACCGACATTCACCTGGCGGCGTTCGGCTGCATCTGGCTGGCTCTGACGCTCTACAGCGCCGATGCCTGGTTCCTTCACCACCGCCGGGATCGCTGGGATCGCCGGGCCGCCGGGCTTGTCCTGCCGTGCCGCGACGCCCGCCCATGAACCCGCAATCAGGCAATATCCAGCTTCGCATCATCGGGCTATTGTTTCTGATCATCGCGCTGTTCGTGGCTGGATTGACGGTCATGAAAAACGCCGAACTCGAACGGCTTGCCTTGCTGGAGCGGAACGCGGCGGGCGAACGGGCGACGCTGTTCGACAAGTTGCTGGCGCTCAAGGGACAAACCCTGAAAAACTACGCTTTCGACTACAGCGTCTGGGATGAAATGGTCGCGTTCGTCCGGAGCAAGGACCTGGAATGGGCGCGGATCAACCTGGATGAAACGCTGGCCAGCCAGAAACTGGCGGTTGCCTGGGTTTATAGCACCGATTTCGAACCGCTTTACGTCACCCGGAAACCGGTTCGAGTCCTGTCCTCAGCGGGACCCGCGCCGCCGGCCGCGATCCGCGACTGGTTGCGCGACCGGCCGTTCCAGCACTTTTTCATCGATACCGCCACGGGCTTGCTGGAAATTCGCGCCGCGCCGATCCAGCCCAGCGCGGATACCCAGCGCCAGACACCGGCGCAAGGCTATCTGCTGGTCGGCCAGTTCTGGGACGCCGAGTATCTGGAAAGCCTGTCGGAACTCATCGGCGGGACGGTGACGCTGCAACCGGCCACCGCGACCGCGGAACAGATGATCGACCGGGCCAGCGCAGCGTCACGCTCGTGCCACAGGCTCGACACCAGGCTTGTCGTTGGCCATAGCTGCCGCCGTTTCTCACCAATGCCCCCTCAGAGAAGGTCACCCCGTAGTATCGGCACGCCCGATTGGGGCAGTAGCGCGTCTGCCAGTCCAGCGTTGCCTCGCTGGGCCACGGACAGTTGCTCGGCGCAGGATAGGCAGCAGCGCTCTACAGGGGCGGACCCATCAAGGCCATCGAGGGACACTACCAGATTTCACATGAAACATGACGCTGGCTAAACTTTATCCAGGCGAGAAGCGACCGTGGAACCGGGCATCCGCCCGTTTGGTTTCGACCGTGTTCCATGATGGAGAGCAAGCCGATGCGTTGTCCGGAGTGCAAACATACTCAGAAGTACCGGGAGGGAACTCGGTGTCAAAAGTGCCGCTATCAATTTATCTTCCGAAAAAGCACGGACGGGATCAGCGACTTCGCTTTCCGTCAGATGATCCAGCGCCTGTCGGAGGGCGGCCAGCAGGCGTTCACTGCCACGCAACTCGCGCTGGAAATCTGCCGGAGCTGGCGCAAAAAAACCGCTGGACTGATCGGTTGCGGCGTGGTGGCCGCGGTGATCGCGGTGATCGTCGGTTTGATTCTGAACATCGCCAGCGGAGCGGGTGCCTTCCTCATTTTGTTGCCGGTTGCCATCTGGGTCGGCTTCCGGAGCAAACGCACGTTCCCTTTCCACAAGGCCCGCGATCTCATGGATCGCTACCACCAGGCTCACCCCATCACCGCCCTGGCGGACGGTCGGGCTTTCCGACAGCAAGCCGCGAGGGTCGATCCTCAAGAATTACAATACGCGCCCGAGCGGATTCTGGTGGTGGAACGCGACGATCTGGTGGATATGCTGATTCGCAATCGCTTCCACCTGAACCATAAAACCGCCGTGGTCAGCCGCTCGGGCTACCCGGAACGGGTGTTTGCGGCCTGCCGGGAATTTCTGCGAAACCACCCCAATACG
Organism: Candidatus Competibacter sp.; assembly: GCA_031732875.1. GTDB lineage: Bacteria > Pseudomonadota > Gammaproteobacteria > Competibacterales > Competibacteraceae > JAVMKJ01. Next base: position 2,828 of record JAVMKL010000101.1, read on the forward strand.
CTGGTGCAGGTGCTCCACGATGCTTCCCTGCCAGGATTCGGCCTGACCGCGCGACTGGCCGCCGATCCCAAATGGGAATTCGCGCGCCAGCACCTGGTCGATCTGGGCATTTCCCGGGCGGTGCTCGACAACGGCTCCTCCCTGCCCTGGCTACCGCCGGACAGCTCCCGTGGCGGTGGAGCCTTCAGCGCCAACCCCGCCAAAATGCTGCGTGCCGGTCGCCGGGTTCCCGTGGACTACATCGGGCCAAAGCCGCTGCTCAATCTGCTGGGGGCGGCGGTGGTCGGCGGCGCCTTGTTGCTGACGCCGGAGATGCTGAACGCGGTCGAAGCGGGAGTGGAAATCGATTATGGCTGAAGACGCGGGAACTCCGTAACGCCATGTCCTGCCTCTTTGGGTATTGCGGCCCACCGGCGGACGATCTGCTGGCGCGGATGGCGGCGTTGCTGGCGCATCGTTGCCCCATGGACTGGGAGCGTGTCGGCGGTGCGACCGCAACCGGCGAAACCGTGGAAATCGGCCACGGAATCGCGGCCTGGAACCTGGAATCCCAACTCGCCCGGCGCGGCCACGACCTGCTCGGCTACGGCGGCGTCCTGTTCGACGCCGATGCGCTGGCCGGGTCGGGCGATCCAAAAAGCCGGGCCACCGACCGGTTGCTGGCCAACCTGCGCCAGGAGACCGCTATTGATTACCCGCTCGAACGCCTGACCGGAGCGTTCGTCCTGGTCCTGAGCCGGGGTGACTCCGTTTATCTGGCACGCGATCCCGCTGGCGTGAAAGTCCTGTACTGGACCGTGCGGCAGGGCCGACTGCTGTTCGCCAGCGAGATCAAGGCCCTGTTCGCCGATCCCGCCGTGCCCCGCCGGATGCGCGCTGGGGCGCTGCCGGAATATCTGACGTTCAGTTTCGTGCCCGGCGCCGGCACGATGTTCGAAGGCATCGAGGAATTGCAGCCCGGTTCCATCCTGCGCTTTCGCCAGGGTCGGGCGTCGGTGCGCCGGCATTTCCGCTTTGAGGAACTGGAAGCGGAATCCCCGCGCCCGCCCGAGGAATACCCCGCTCTGGTGCGCGCCGTCCTCGAACGATCGGTGGCCGAATGCCTGGCGCTCGGTCCCGAAAAACCGCCCGCCTTATTCCTGTCGGGCGGCATCGATTCCAGCGCGGTCCTGGCCGTCGCCGCCCGACAGCGACCACAGGCGCCCATTCCGACCTTCTCGGTGCATTTCGGGGCGGAATACGCCCGGGAAAACGATTTCGTGCAATTGATGGTGGATCGCTATCGCACCGAGCACCACTGGCTGGAAGTCCGTCCCGTCGGCTTCCTCGAACGGATGCGGGAGATCGTTTGGCGGCTGGACGATCCCATCGGCGATCCGGTGACCGTGCCCAACTACCTGCTGGCGCAAGCAGCGGCCCGAGTCGCCGATGTGGTATTGAACGGGGAAGGCGGCGATCCCTGCTTCGGCGGTCCGAAGAATCTGCCCATGCTGCTCGCCCGGCTGTACGGCCCCTTGCCGGGGGAGCCCGCCGGCGGCTGGCTGGAACGCAACTATCTGCGGGCTTTTCAACGATGTTACCAGGACCTGGGCATCTTGCTGGATCCCGCGCTGTTGCGGGACGCCGGCGGCGATGAGGCGATGATTGGCCTGCTGGAACCGTTTTTCCAGGCTTCCCGGCCGCGCGATTTCGTCAACAAACTGATGGCCATGAATATCCGGCTCAAGGGCGCCAACCTGATTCTGGTCAAGGTGGAAAAAATGACGGCGGCGAACGGCGTGCTGGCCCTGCCGCCGCTGTTTTCCCGGCGGATCATCGAAACCAGCATGATCTGCCCGTCGGGCGCCAAACTGGAAGGCGCGGTGGAAAAAAGCGTCCTCAAGAAAGCCGTGCGGGATGTGGTGCCGGACGCCATCGTGGCCCGACCCAAGTCGGGGATGATGGTGCCCGTGCGGTTCTGGTTTCAGGGCGACCTGCGCCGCTACGGAGAGAAGCTGCTCGCCCGCCAGAATCTCCAGCGCTGCGGCTTTTTCAACCCCGACTACGTCAAACGGCTGGTGAATTACGAGATGGAGGGCGTCCCCGGTCTGCGGCATGGCCTGAAACTCTGGATGCTCATCACGTTTCTGCTCTGGCACGAGCAGATGGTCGAGGCACCGTTGCCGCCCCAATCGGCGCCGCGGTTGCGGGAAGCACGGTGACGACGCGGTGCCGGCGAAGAACCGCCCTCACTCCCTATCCCCGTCTCAAAGGGCGAGGGGAGCGGGCATTAACGACTACCGGGGAGGAATCAGGGTACGGTTGATCATGGGATGATCGTCGTCGCGCGGCCCGAAATCGCTGTCGGGATGCCAAGCGATCACGTCGAGCGATTCATCCCGGGTATAAAAGGAATGCAGGCAGCCGGTCGGAATATACCAGCCCATACCCGGCCGCAACGCATGGACGCCGCCGGGCGTGCGGCATTCGCCGGTTCCCCGCAGGATGACTCCGATCCGGATCGAGGGATGGGTATGCGGCGTTTGGTCGGTTCCGGGTGGAATGTGCAGATGATTCAAACAGGGATCGCCCAACCGAGGTGGACAGATCAGAAGCGTGTCGCTGCACCCGTCGATGTAGCGCAGGCGGCCGGTCGTTTCCAGGGGTCCGCCGATCTGGCGCAGCCCCCGGTAGCCGGTCAATACGATCGCCAGACCGCCGCCGCCGCGCGCCACGCCGCCGTCGGGCAATATGAAAAACATCCCCGCGCTCAAGTCGAAGGGGCCGGTTTCAGCGTCGCGCAGTTGGGTTCGGCCGGTCGTGACCATGCCGTAGGCGGTCGCGCCACGCGGCAGCGTCAGAGGTTCCTCCGCCCAACCCCAAACCCGGACGGCGCCCAAGTCCAGCAGCAGACCCGAATCGATCATCAGCGGAGCAAACGCCATCATTTCCCTTGCCTCGACTGGTACATCGCACATAGCCGAATTTCGACACGCCCGTTATATCGCATCATCTGGCGACAGCTCCTCGCGACCGAACCGGACCAGCACCCCGATCCGCTGTTCCTCCAGCGAGGTCAACTCGACCAAGGCGATGGTTTCGCCTGGTTCCGGCGAATCCGGGTCGAGTTTGATGCCGAGCCGGTTGAGCCGCAGGGACAGCGGACGGATCCGAAGGTAGTCCTCCGGCTGGCCGAGCATCCGCCGCACCTGTTCCAGATAGTCGTCCAGCGTGTTCAATGGCTTGCGGGCGTCGGCCAGATCCTGCTCGGTCCGATCCAGCCGCCGTTCCAACTCCGCCAGACGGCGTTCGTCGGGGTCCGCGCTCGATGGCAACGGTCGCGGGCCATGGGCGTTTCCCCGCAACGCGCCCAACTGCGCCCGCAACTGCCGTTGCTGTTCCTCCAGCGTTTCCCGCCGCGTCCGCAGTTCGACGATCCGATCCCGCGCCCGGCTCGCCAGAAACACCAGCATTCGTTGCCGGAGTTCCTTGCGCAGATCCGATTCGCTGGCGGCCGGAAAGAACAGCCGGTGGTCCGAGAAGCTGACCTGAATCTGGCGAACTTCGCGGACCAGCATCTCGCCTTCCAGCGCGGTGCCGAAGGTTTCAGTTTCGTGCATGACCATCAGCATCCAGGCGAAGCACTCCTGCCGGCCGTTCTCCTTGAAAAAAGCCCGCACTTCGGGGTCGCCGCTCAGGATGGCCCGCAGGTCGTCCGCCGTCGCGAAAAAGGCGTTGACCCGCGGATCCCTGGCCCAGGCGTGGCTGCCGAGAGCCAGCGCTGGCGGCACTTGTCGCAGCACGCCCTCGCAATGGGCCAAGGCGGTTTCCACGGCGTCCACCAGCTTTTCGGCGTAGTCACCGACCAGCCGGATACGCGGCTCGCTGGCGTCTACGATCCGTTCGATGGACTCCCGCATGACCGCCAGCCGCTCCTGGTTCAGGCGGTGCTCGGCCAACTGGTGCTCGGCGAACGCCGTGATGCCGCCGAGCACGTGTTGCAGGAAGCCGTGACCGTCGGTCATTGTCGCTGTCCCCTCTTCCCCACGCGATGGATGCCGAGCCTCGCCCCTTACTACCCCTCGCGCGGATTCACGACAATCGGGCCAGCCGCTGGTGCAACGGGCTGGACCGCGGGAAGTGCGCGCGCAGGAAATCCATCTGATCGACCAGCACCCGCCTGCCCTGCAGGTAGACGTATTCCGCGTGATTGGGCGTGAACGGAATCGCCAGCAACTGCATCCCGGCCTGTTCCGGGGTCTTGCCGCCTTTTTGGTGATTGCAGGGCTTGCAGGCGGTGACCACGTTGTTCCAGTGATCGCCGCCGCCCTGCACGATGGGCCGGACATGATCGCGGGACAAGTCGCGAACCGGGAAGGTCTCGCCGCAATACAGGCAGGTATTGCAGTCGCGCCGGAACAGGGAAACGTTCGAGAGCGGTGGGACGTAGTCGTCACGGGCGCGCAGCCGGGCGTAGGTACCGCCCTGGGTGGCGATGATGGAATTCACCGTGATGACGCTGCGTTGGCCGCTGCGGGCGTTGAAGCCTCCACGAACCGTGTACAGCACCATGCCGCAGGTGTAGGCTACCTGTTCGGCATAATAAAGCCGAACCGCCTGTTGATAGTCAATCCACTCCAGCGGCATTCCCGTCACGTCCGTATGCAAAACCTGTTGCTCCAGTCCGTACATGCTTCACCTGTGCCTGTTCCCATCCCCGTGCCGCATTGTCGCCAGTCCACACGAACCTCCGTCGACATCCACCCAATAGACGCGCGAGCGACCCATGGGTTGCGCGATCGCCGGGAAACTCCGAGTATATTTGAGCCTGTGCTTTTGTGATGGTGAAAGTCTAGGCTACTATTCTACAAGTATCGCGCGTTTCCCGCCGATGGCGCGCGCGACCACCTCGAATCCCCGATCCCCGGCTGGCTTCGCGCAGGCCTTTTTTCGTGTCAGTTTCCCGGCGGGCGGGCGCCGGGAAGAATAACAACCGTGAGGACAACAACATGCCAGTTCGTATGGCCGTCCCGAAGGAAATCGTTTCGGGCGAACGACGGGTCGCGCTGGACCCGACGATGGCCGAGCGTTTCAGCAAGCTCGGCGTCGAAATCCTGTTGGAAAAGGGCGCCGGTCTCAGCGCCTTTTTCCCCGATGAGGCTTATGGCAAGAGCAGCCGGCTGGTGGACGGCGCCCAAGCCCTGTACGCCGAGGCCGACGTGGTGTTCAAGGTGCAGGCGCCGACCCTGGAAGAGGTGGAACTGCTCCGGGATGGCTCGACCCTGTTGGCTGTTTTGCAAGCGCATCGCAACGTCGAGATGGTCAAGCGGCTGCGCGACAAGAAGATCACCAGTTTCGCCATGGAACTGATCCCGCGCATCTCCCGCGCCCAGTCGATGGACGTGCTGTCCTCGCAAGCCGCCGTGGCCGGCTACTATGTGGCGTTGCGGGCGGCCATTCTGGCCAGCGGGTTCTTCCCCATGCTGACCACCGCCGCCGGCACCATCCGCCCCTCCAAGGTCGTCATCGTCGGTGCGGGCGTAGCCGGCTTGCAGGCGATCGCCACCTGCCGCCGGCTCGGCGCGATGGTGGAAGCCTACGACATTCGTCCCGCGGCCCGGCAAGAGATCGAATCGCTGGGCGCCAAGATGATCGACACCGGAGTCAACGCCGCCGCCGAGGGCGGCTACGCCCGCGAACTGACGGCGGAAGAGAGGCAGAAACAGGCCGATGTGTTGGCCAAGCACGTCGCCGCCGCCAATGCGGTCATCACCACCGCGGCCATTCCCGGCCGGGCCGCGCCGAAGATCGTGACCGCCGCGATGGTGGAAACCATGAAGCGCGGCGCGGTGATCGTGGACCTGGCGGCCGAATCGGGCGGCAACTGCGAGCTGACCCGTCCCGGCGAAACCCACGAGCACAACGGCGTCCTCATCGACGGCCCGCTCAACATCCCCAGCAGCTTCCCGGTTCCGGCCAGCGAGATGTACGCCAAGAACTTGTACAACTTCCTGTCGCCGATGATCAAGGACGGCAACCTGAACCTGGATTGGAACGACGAGGTGATCGCCAAGAGCGCGCTGACCCGCGACGGGCAGATCGTCCACGAACCCACCAGCAAGCTGGTATAACAAAATCCGGAGAAGCGTTATGGAAGTCATGAAGCAAGTTGTCGAGTTCTTCTCCCCTATTTACATCTTGATGCTGGCCGGCTTTCTGGGCTATGAAATCATCGCCCGGGTGCCGGTTATCCTGCACACCCCGCTGATGTCCGGCACCAACTTCGTTCACGGCATCGTGCTGGTGGGCGCGATGGTGGCGCTGGGCCAGGCCGTGACCCCGCTGGAGCAGACCATCGGGTTCCTCGGTGTATTGCTGGGCGCAGGCAACGCGGTCGGTGGCTATTTCGTCACGGAGCGGATGCTCGAAATGTTCAAGAGCAGCAAGGGCCAGGAGAAGTAAGTCATGGGCTATCTCATTGAAACGATTTATTTCCTGACGGCGGCGCTGTTCATCATCGGACTGAAGCGAATGTCGCATCCGACGACGGCCCGCAGCGGCATCGTCTGGGCCGGCTATGGGATGGTGCTGGCAACCGTGGTCAGCTTCGTTCACCCGCAGATTACCGCGCATATCGTCGCGGCCAACTACGTGTTGATGGTGATCGCTATCGTCATCGGCGGCGCGATTGCCTGGTGGGGCGCCAAAAAGGTGCCGATGACCGCCATGCCGCAGATGATCGCCATTTACAACGGCATGGGCGGTGGCGCGGCGGCGGCGATTGCCGCGGTGGAACTGCTCAAGAACCATGGTGACCAGTTGCCGCAGACCCACATCATGATCATGGCGGTGGCCGGCGCGCTGATCGGCGCCGTCGCCTTCTCCGGTTCGGTGGTCGCCTTCGGCAAATTGCAGGAACTCAAATTTTTCAAGGATGACGCCAAGTTCCGTTTCGAGGGACAACAGAAAGTCAATGCGGCGATTTTCGGCGCAGCGGTGGTGTTGGGCCTGGTGATCGCGTTGAGCCACAGTTCCAGCGGCGCGCTGATCACCGTGTTCTTCCTGCTGGCGCTGGCGTTTGGCGCGATGATGGCCCTGCCCATCGGCGGCGCGGACATGCCGGTGGTCATTTCGCTGTTCAACGCCTTCACCGGTCTGGCGGTGGCGCTGGAAGGCTTTGTGCTGGGTAACTCGGCCATGATCATCGCCGGCATCATCGTCGGCTCGTCAGGCACGCTGTTGACCTTGATGATGGCCAAAGCGATGAATCGCTCGGTGTCGAACGTGTTGTTCAGCAACTGGGCGGCGTTGGGCAGCGGCGAGGCGCAAGCGGTGACGGGCAGCCTCAAGCCGATGGAGCCGCCGGATGCGGCGATTCAGATGGCGTATGCGAGCAAGGTCATTATCGTACCCGGTTATGGCATGGCGGTCGCTCAGGCGCAGCACAAAATCTGGGAAATGTGCAAGCTGCTCATGGAGCGCGACGTCACGGTCAAGTTCGCCATTCATCCCGTTGCGGGCCGCATGCCCGGTCACATGAACGTGTTGCTGGCCGAAGCGGGGGTTCCCTACGATCTGATCTTCGATATGGAGGAGATCAACGAAGAGTTTTCTACCGCCGATGTAGCCCTGGTAATCGGCGCCAACGATGTGGTGAATCCGGCGGCGCGCACCGACAAGGCTAGCCCGATCTACGGGATGCCGATCCTGAACGTGGATCACGCCAAGAACGTGCAGGTGATCAAACGCGGCAAGGGCGTGGGCTTCGCCGGCATCGAAAACGCACTGTTCTTCGCCGACAACACCCGGATGGTCTACGGCGACGCGCAAAAAGTTGCGGCAGGAATGATCCAAGGGATCAAGGATCTCGGCTAGAACTCGTCGCGATTCGCGTCAAAATCGCAAGGCGGCCTCCGGGCCGCCTTGTTTTTCTGGAGTCCCGACTGGAACGTGACGAGCCACCAAAACAATCGCCTCGACGGTTTTGCCGGTGTGAGTTGGATCCGCGCCGGATGCCGGCCGGGCTATACTTTTTCGTGCTTCCTGGTTAGCGCGTTGCCGTATCATTCAGCCCTCGGGAAGTCATGGGGAAACCGATAATCGCTGTTTGTTCCCGACGGTGCGGTTGGCGCAAAAGGCTCGCGGATGCGAGCCACCCTGTTTGGCAAGGTATTGGCCAGGAGTTTCATCATAATGATCGATTACAGCGCGATCGAGGAGGGGTTCGCCCAAGGAGAATTCTTCCTGCAGTATTTGCCGACTGTTTCTCTCGATGACGGTCGCTGCGTCGGCGCCGAGGCCCTTACCCGGTGGCATCGTCCGTCCGGGATGGTTCACCCCCATGAGTTCATCCCGATTCTGGAAAACACCCCGCTGTCCGGCCGTCTCACCTATTGGGTGATCGACACGGTGGCGACCGAACTGTCCGATTGGCTCCGGGCGCACCCCGAAGCGCACGTCAGCATCAACGTGCCGCCGGAAATTCTCGGTCGAGGTGGGCTGGAATATGCTGGCGAGAAATCCGGGTTGCTGGAATTTGCCCGGCAAATCATTCTGGAAATCATCGAGCGGGGGATACCGGACCAGCTCGGGTTGCAAGCCCTCGCCGGCGCACCCGATTATGGGATCCGCTTCGCTCTCGACGATGTCACCATGAGCGGGGCCAATCTGGCGCTCCTGGCACGATGCCCCTTCAACATTATCAAGATCGACCGCGCGGCAGTCGGACAGATCGTGCCGGAAAATCCGCGTCCGCAGTGGCTCGAAGCGTTGGCGGCCCTGCTGCGGACGACGCATCTGGACGTGATCGCCGAAGGAGTCGAAACCGCGTATCAGGCTGCGGCGCTGCGGGAGGCTGGAGTCAAGCTGGCCCAGGGATTTTATTTCGCCCGCCCGACTTCGGCCGCTGGTCTTCGCGAATTTCACGCTCGAAGTGGATAAGTCGAACGACTCCCCTCCCCCCTTTGCCAAAGGGGGCCAGCGATACCGTGACGCGATGATTTGTCGTCGATTTCGGCTACCATGACGCTCTACTGGCTCGATCCCTTCCTCCCGACCGGAACCACCACGATGCAAGAACTCCCTGCCGGACCTCATGCCCTGGTGGCCGACATCGGCGGCACCAACGCCCGTTTCGCGCGGGTGGACGCCGATGGTCGGCCGTACGCCGAACGCAGCCTGCCCGGCGCTGACTTTCCGGGCCTGACCGCCGCTGCCAAGGCCTATCTCGATGCCACCGGCGGGTCGCGCCCGGTCCGGGCCGCCGTCGCGGTCGCCACGCCGGTGACCGGCGACTGGATTCAGTTCACCAACAGCGACTGGTCGTTCTCGATCGAAGCCGCGCGGCGGGAGCTGGGACTGGAACGGCTGACCATCCTCAACGATTTCACCGCGCTGGCGCTGGCGCTGCCGCTGCTCGGCCCGGACGAACGCCGGACGGTCGGCGGCGGCGCGGCCGCGCCGGAAGCGCCCATCGGCCTGATCGGCGCGGGCACTGGCCTGGGCGTGTCGGGACTGGTCTGGTCGGGCGAGCGCTGGATTCCCCTCCAGACCGAAGGTGGGCATGTGACCTTTGCTGCCGCTGACGAACGGGAGTGGGCGATCGGCCGGATCCTGCAACGGCGGTTCGGCCACGTCTCGCCGGAACGGCTGCTGTCCGGTCCCGGATTGATGAATCTCCACGCCGCGCTGGCCGAACTGGAAGGCTGGCCGGCCGAATCGCTGGATCCGGCCGACATCACCGACCGGGGCCTGACTGGGGCCTGCCCGCATTGCCGGGACGTGCTGGGCCTGTTCTGCGGCGCGCTGGGCGCGGCGGCCGGCAATCTGGCGCTTACGCTCGGCGCGCGGGGTGGGGTCTATATCGGCGGCGGCATCGTGCCCCGGCTCGGCGACTTTTTTGACCGCTCGACGTTCCGCGCCCGGTTCGAAGCCAAGGGCCGGTTCAGTGGCTATCTGGCGACCATTCCCACTTGGGTGATTACTGCTGCCCATCCGGCGCTGCGCGGCGTGGCGGCGGCGCTGGACTGACTGGATTAAAGCGGCGACGGCGGCACCGCCAGCAGGGTGAGGGCGGTAGTGCTTCAAATGTGGATGCTGAATTATAAGATATTGTATTAATAAAATTATTTATAAATTTGAATCCATATTCACATCAGGAACACTACCGATAACGAGGCGAATCATGCAACCAGGGCAGCATCCCCGTGTCGCGCACCCGACGCTGAAGCAAGTACTCGCGCAAAAGCCACGCGACCTGCATGTGGTCGACATCGACGCAACGGTGCTGGATGCCTTGCGAGTGATGGCCGAACGGGATGTCGGGGCCGTTCTGATACTGGACGGCAAACGCCCGGTCGGCCTGTTTACCGAACGTGACTTTGCCCGCCATACCGTTTCCGATGGCAGCCCGGTTCATCTGACACCGGTCCGCCAAGTGATGGCCGGGAATATCGTTTTTGCCACGCCCGAGCAGACGGTGTTGCAAGGCATGGCGCTGATGCGCGAACGGTGGCTTCGCTACCTCACGGTGCTCGAAAACGGCCATCCGCTGGGGATGCTATCGATCGGTGATCTACTCGAGGAAATCATCGCCTACCAGGAACGCGTCCTGAATGCCATCGAGTTAGACCAGCTCGTGCTGTTTGCCCGTGGAACGTACAGTTGCTGATCGCGCCTTCCCTCATTCCTCGCCGTGGAGGAACAGCCGGCGATGCGCGTCGGCCAGCGAGCGCAGGTAATCCCAGACCACCCGCACCCGCTTGAGTCGCAGCCGGTCTGCATGAGCGGCCAGCCAGAACGTATGCTGGAAAGAGGCTTCATCCGGCAGCACCTTGATCAGACGTGGATCGCTGGCTCCGATGTAAGGCGCCAGTACCGCCAGCCCAACCCCAGTCAAGGCCGCTTCCTTGTGCGCCAGCATGCTGGTGCTGCAGAAGCGCAAATTCGGTTTATCGCAGAGTTTTTCGAGAAACCGTAATTCCTGGCTGAGCAAATAGTCGTCGATATAGGCGATGAAGGGATGATCCGCCAGATCGGCACGGGACCGAATCGGCGGATGCGCCGCCAGATAATCCCTGGCCCCATACAGAAAATAAGTGAAGTCGCTCCAGCGGGTCACTACATAAGGTCCCCGGCGCGGCGGTTCCAGGGTAATCGCTAAATCCGCCTCGCGGCTGGCCAGATTTGCCAGCCGGGGCAGAGCCAGCAATTCCAGGGTCAAGCGGGGATGTTCGTCGAGCAGTGGTTTGATCCGCGGCGTCAAAAAAATTACCGCCAGTCCTTCGGGAATGCCCAGCCGCACTTCGCCGCTGATCGCTACATCCCGATCCGCCAGTTCCTCCGATACCACAGCCACCGTGGATTCGACCATCTCCGCCATGGGCAATAGCGCTTGGCCAGCCTCGGTCAGGATGAGCCCATCGGGGCGACGGTCGAACAGCCGGGTACCCATCGCCCGTTCGAGCGCATCGATCCGGCGAGCCACCGTGCTATGTTCGACTCCCAATCGTCGAGCGGCGGGACTTAATCGTCCCAACCGCGCTACTGCCAAAAAATAGCGCAGGTCGTTCCAATCCATTTCGCGTTTCATCGCATTCCTCTCCGCCATTCTTGCGTAACCGGCCCAACCAGATTTGAGGCTTGTTGTTTATTTATGCACTGAGTTTTCAATATTTTTGGGAATTTTCACCCATCCTGAGAGCGATTACAGTTAATTTGTCAGGTTTCATCCGTCGTTCGCGATTTGCCAATCCTGCCGCAACTAGAATTTATTTCGGATAGCGGGAGCGATCGGCCGTCATGGATCGGTTGCAACCGGACACTTCTCACAACGACATCCACCAAGAGGTTAAGCACGATGAGTTTCCTGATCGTCATTGGAGCGTTGATCCTGTTGATGTACGTGGCCTACAAGGGCCATAGCGTGGTGCTGTTCGCGCCTGTCGCCGCCCTGCTGGCGGTGCTGCTGACCGATCCGATTTTGGTTGCGCCGATGTATCTCGGCGTGTTCATGGACAAGATGGTCAGCTTCATCAAGCTGTACTTCCCGGTATTCATGCTGGGAGCGGTGTTCGGCAAGGTGGTCGAGTTGTCCGGCTACTCGAAATCCATCGTGTCGGCGGTGGTCGACGCCATCGGCCACGAGCGGGCAATGCTGTCCATCGTTGTGGTGTGCGCGATCCTTACCTACGGCGGGGTTTCCCTGTTCGTGGTGGTGTTCGCGGTCTATCCGTTCGCAGCGGAACTGTTCCGGCAGACCCACATCCCGAAACGGCTGATTCCCGGCACGATTGCATTAGGGGCGTTCACCTTCACCATGGATTCGCTGCCCGGCACTCCACAGATTCAAAATATCATTCCGACCTCCTTCTTCAACACCACCACCTGGGCCGCCCCCTGGCTGGGCGTAGTCGGCGGCGTGTTTATCTTCATTGTCGGGATGCTCTATCTCAACTGGCAACGCCGCCGCGCCGAAGTGGCCGGCGAAAGCTACGGGACCAACCTGATCAACGAGCCGGAACCGTTCACCCACGAAAAGCTGCCCAATCCCATCCTCGCCATCACCCCCCTGCTCCTGGTGGGCATCCTCAATTTCGCTTTCACCCAACTGGTGCCGATTCTGTACGGCCAAAAATTCGAGCTGACCATGACTGGGATCGGGGCCAAGCCGGTGCCGTTTGAAATCCCCAAGGTTGCAGCGATCTGGGCGGTGCAAGCGGCGCTGCTGGTGGGCATTCTGTTCGTGGTCATCACCGCCTGGAGGCCGATCAAGGAGAAATTCGCCGAAGGCGCCAAGTCGGCGGTAGCCGGGTCGCTGCTGGCATCGATGAACACCGCCTCGGAATACGGCTTCGGTGGCGTCATCGCCTCGCTGCCAGGATTCCTGGTGGTGGCCGATGCGCTACGGGCGATTCCCAACCCGCTGGTCAACGAAGCGATCACCGTCACCACCCTGGCCGGTATCACCGGCTCGGCATCGGGCGGCATGAGCATCGCCCTCGCTACCATGTCCAACCATTTCATCGAAGTCGCCAAAGCCGCTGACATCCCGCTGGAAGTGCTGCACCGCGTCGCCTCGATGGCCAGCGGTGGCATGGACACGCTGCCGCACAACGGCGCGGTCATCACTTTGCTGGCAGTGACCGGTCTGACCCACAAACAGTCCTACAAGGACATCTTCGCGATTACCGTGATCAAGACCAGCGCGGTATTCGTGGTGATCGCCTTCTTCTATCTGACCGGCATCTACTGACCTGATCCGTGACGGGGCACGATCCACTTCATCGCGCCCCGTTCACTACCCAAAGGAGGAACAACGCCATGCAACATCCTCTGCTTGCCTCGCTGCGCATCCCCGAACGCGGCAAGGTCGTCAGTGCCCGCGAGGCCGTCAGCCTGATCCGTCCCGGCGACGCCGTCGCCACCAGCGGCTTCGTCGGCACCGGTTTCGCCGAAGACATCGCTCGCGCGCTGGAGGAACTCTATCTTGCCCCCGAGGGCGATCCGAACGCGCCCGGCTTGGAAAAACCGCGTGATTTGACCCTGGTCTACGCCGCCGGCCAAGGCGACGGCAAAGAGCGCGGGCTCAATCATTTGGGCCACGCGGGACTGGTCAAACGAGTTATTGGCGGCCACTGGGGCCTGGTGCCGAAGCTGCAAGCGCTGGCGGTGGCCGACCAAATCGAAGCTTACAACCTGCCGCAGGGCGTGATCACCCATCTGTATCGCGACATCGCTGCCGGCAAGCCGGGCACCCTGACCAAGGTCGGGCTGGGCACGTTCGTCGATCCGCGTTACGGCGGCGGCAAGCTCAACGCCATCACCCAGGACGATTTGGTCGAACTGATGGTGATCGGCGGTCACGAATATCTGCTTTACAAGGCGTTCCCGATCAATGTCGGCATCATCCGGGCCACCACCGCCGACATCGACGGCAACCTGACCATGGAAAAGGAGGCCCTGACCCTGGAGTCGCTGGCGATCGCCACCGCGGTCCGCAATTCGGGTGGCATCGTCATCGCCCAGGTGGAGCGGGTGGCCGAGCGCGGTTTCATGCGACCCAAGGACGTGCGGGTACCGGGAATCCTGGTGGATTGCATCGTGGTCGCGCCGCCGGAACACCATTGGCAGACTTTCGCCACCCCGTACAACCCGGCCTTTTCCGGTGAAATCAAGATACCGCTGGCCTCGATTCCGCCGATCCCGATGAGCGAGCGCAAGATCATCGCTCGCCGGGCGGCGCTGGAACTGACGCCCAACGCCATCGTGAATCTGGGCATCGGCATGCCGGAGAGCGTGGCGAACGTCGCCGCCGAGGAAAAGATCATCGATCTGCTCACCCTGACCGCCGAACCGGGGGTGGTGGGCGGCATTCCAGCCGGCGGGCTGGACTTCGGCGCGTCCACCAACGTGCAGGCCATCATCGACCAGCCGAACCAGTTCGATTTCTACGACGGTGGCGGCCTGGACATCGCGGTGCTGGGCATGGCCGAGGTGGATCGGTACGGCAATCTCAACGTCTCGAAATTCGGGCCCAGGATCGCCGGCGCCGGCGGATTCATCAATATCAGTCAGAATTCCCGGAAAGTGGTATTCGCCGGGACCTTCACCGCCGGCGGTCTGGACATCGCGGTGGAACAGGGCCAACTGTGCATCCGGCGCGAAGGGAAAACCGCCAAGTTCGTCGAGACGGTCGAGCAACGAACCTTCAGCGGCGAGGTCGCCAGTCGTCACAAGCAGCCGGTGCTTTATGTCACCGAGCGGGCGGTGTTCAGGCTGACGGTGGAGGGACCGGAATTGATCGAGATCGCCCCGGGCATCGATCTGGAACGCGACGTACTGGCCCACATGAAGTTCCAGCCCCGCGTCAGCGCCCAACTGCGGCGGATGGATGCCCGCATCTTTGGCGAGGAACCCATGGGGCTGCGCGATATCCTGCTGGCGCAACCGCTGGAGCAACGGCTGTCCTACGATCCGGTCAAGAATCTGTTTTTCCTGAACTTCGAATGGTTGACGGTGCGCAGTCGCGAGGATATCGAAAACATCCGGGCAGCGGTCAGCGGCAAGCTGGAACCGCTGGGCAAGAAAGTGTTCGCCATCGTCAATTACGACAATTTTTCGATCAGCCCGGAACTGTTGCGGGAATACATGGACATGGTGAGCGAAGTGGTGCAGCGTTATTACATCGGCGTGACCCGCTATACCACCAGCGCGTTCCTGCGGGCCCGGCTGGGCGACGCCCTCCGGGAACGCGACCTGGCGCCCCAGATTTACGAAACCGCCGCCGAAGCAGCGTCGCGGCTCAATCCCTCGCAAGACCTTAACAACCCCTGAAACTCCGCAACGGGCCGACGTCTCGACTCAGGATGCCGGCCCATGAAACTTCCCGTACTCCGATAGAGGATACGCAACATGAACACCACCACCCCGAATCTCGATGCCGCCCTGGCCGAACTCGACCGCGCGCGCGAACTGTTGATCTTATTGCTGAAACTGGACAACGCGACCGAGTTGAGCGAGGAAGACACCGTGCTTCACACCCTGAGCGACCATATCAACGCCGCTTATGCTCTGTTGGCGGAAACGACCGGCCGACCCGAATAAAGCCGGTATCCACGCTGCGCCATTCTCCCCGCTCCGCGGCCCGTCGGCCTGGGGGGGCGGCTCTCTGGATCGGCGTGGGTTCTCCAGTTGAAGGGTCGAGGCCGGCGCAGCGCGCGGGCCGGCATTACAACGGCAGCAGCAACGGCACCACCAGCAGGGTGATGGCCATTACCACCAGGATCAGCGGCAGCCCCACCCGCACGAAGTCGTTGAACCGGTAGCCGCCCGGGGCCAGCACCAGGGTGTTGACCGGCGAGGACACCGGGGTGGCGAAGGCCGCCGAGGCCGCCACCGCCACGGTCATGGCGAAGGGGTAGGGCGAGACGCCGATCTTCTGGGCGGCGGCGATGGCGACCGGCGCCATCAGCACCGCCGTGGCGGTGTTGGAAATGAACATGCCGACCAGCGCTGCCAGCAGGAAAATCCCGGCCAGCAGCGCCAGGGGGCCGAATCCGCCGAGTGCGGCCGCCAGCCCGTCGGCGATCAGGGTCACGCCGCCGGTTTGTTCCAGCGCCCTGGCCAGCGGCAACATGCCGGCGATCACCACCAGGCTGGGCCAATTGATCGACCGGTAGGCATCCTCCAGCCGCAGGCAGCGGAACAGGCCCATGGCCAGCGCCGCCAGCAGCGCCGCCGCAGTGTTGGGGACCAGGCCGAAGGTCATCGCGACCACCATCGCCAGCAGGACCAGCAGCGCGAACGGCGCCCGCCGGTAGGCCGGGGCCACCTCACCGAATTCCGCCGGCAGGCCCAGCACCAGGAAATGCCGGCGGTCGCCCTGGAGCCGGCCGATCTGTTTCCAGGAACCGGCGACCAGCAGCACGTCGCCGAAGGCCAGCTTTTCCTCGATCAGGTTGCCCGGCAGCGAGCGACCGCGGCGGCGGATGCCCAGTACGCTCAGGCCGTGGCGGCTGCGGAACGCCGCCTGGCGCAGGGTCTGGCCGACCAGTTCCGAATCCGGCGGCAGCAGCACCTCGACCATGCCCAGTTCCTTGACCAGATTGCGCTGCCGGCCTTCCTCGATCGGCAACGGGGTCAGCCGTTCGGCCGCGCCGAGGGTCTCCACCGCCTGGGTCGAACCGACCAGGTAGACGACATCGGCGGGGCGCAGATCGGTGGTGGCCAGCGCCGGAACCACCTTGTCGCCGAACGGCCGCTGGCGCTCGACCCCGGCGATGGTGACACCGTAACGGCTGCGGAGCGCAGCTTCCGCCACGGTCCGGCCGGCCAGGGACGAATCCGGCTCGACCCGCAGCCGGTGCAACTGGCCAAGCAGGTCGTAGCTTTCGCCCAGTTCCCGCAACGTCTGCCGGCGGCCCGCGGTTCCCGTCGGCGGCGGACTGGCCGGCAGCAGTCGGGAACCGACGGCCCACATGTAGGCAATTCCCAACCCCAGCGCCAGCAGACCGATGGGGGTGATGCTCAAAAAGCCGAAGGGTTGCAGGCCGGCGGTGCGCAGGGCGTCGTTCACCATCAGGTTGGGCGGGGTGGCGATCAGGGTCAACATCCCGCTGAGCAGGGCGGCAAAAGCCAGCGGCATCATCAGCCGGCCCGGACCGATGCCGAGCCGGTTGATGATGCCCAGCACCACCGGGATGAAGATCGCCACCACCCCGGTGGAACTCATGAACGCGCCCAGCCCAGCCACCGCCAGCATCAGCAGCACCAGCAACCGGGTTTCGCTGGCGCCGGCCACCCGGGTCAGCCAGTTGCCGACCTGGTTGGCGACGCCGGTTCGCACCAGACCCTCGCCGACTACGAACAACGCGGCGATCAGGACCACGATGGAATCGCCGAAGCCGGCCACCGCCTCAGCCACCGGCAGGATGCCGCCCAGGATCAGGGCCACGATCACCAGCAGGGCCACCACGTCCGGCCGCAGCCGGTCGGTGGCGAACAGCACGACGGCGGCGGCCAGCACGCCGAAAACGAATAGAGCATCGGGAGTCATGAACGCTTCACCTCGGCCAGCCATCGCTGGAGTGTCGCCAATCTTCAGGGCCACCGGCAAAACCGCCGGCGAGTTGCCGGTTCAGGGCGAGCAGCCGCCGCAAAATTTCAGCGTCTGGCATGGCCGGCTGGTAGTCGTCCCAACCATACGCCGCCGCCACGGCCGCATCCAGTTGCCGATGGGCCTGATCCAGCCAGGCCGGACGGGCGTTGTAGAGATTGGTCAAGGTGCGCCGGTTCAGTTCGGCGGCGAATTCCGGTTTGGGAAGCAGTCGGTCGGGATAGCCGGGAACGATTTCGGGAACCCGCTCCACCCATTCCGGCGGATTGAGCCAGTTTTGCCGCAGCGCGTTCAAGCGGCGCGCGGCTTCGGCGATGGCGGGGAACTGAGGCCCCTCGCCCGCTTGCGGGAGAGGGGTTGGGGTGAGGGCGTTTCGATTCGGCTGCAAACCAGGGGGAAACGGAAACGTCTCGAAGCAGGTGGCGGCGTTGTAGGTCGGGTCATTTCCAACGCCGTGCCGGCTGGCGTTGGCCAGCGCCCAGACTTCGTGAATGCGGGAATGCAGAATGCCGCAGGTCGCGTCGTCGTCGCGGGCGATCACGTACAGGCGGCTGTCGGGCAGCACGGCCGAATACAGCCAGACAAACAGCCGGTGCTTGGCGACGCGGGGCGTGGCGATGTAGCGCGGGACCCGAGCCAGCGCCTTCCGCATACCCGGCATGACCTCGCCATGCCGCCACCAATATCTGGCGCGCAACGCCCGCCGGTTCCGTTCCCGTTCCGGCTTCACATGGGCCAGCACATAGGCGAACGGCGCTTCGTACAGCGCTGCCTCGGCCTCGGACAGTTCGCCGCCGAAGTCGATGATCCAGGTATCGGACGGGCGGCGGGTGATATCCATGCCGTTGGCCCAGGGGCGCAGGACATCACCGTTCGGCCTGCCGTGAGGGTTGGGTTGTTGAAGCCACTGGCGGGCCAGTTCGCCGGGAATGTCGAAAGCGCCGACTTTGACCGGCCCCTGAAAGCAGGTAGCTATGTTTTCGCGGAGCCTCACGGCCCTGGTTAAATCGGTTTCACCGGCGGTCAGGTCGGCGTTGACGGTGGCGACGGGGTGGCCGTCGAGTGAAATTCCCCCGGCTTCGCCACTCCCAAAACATACCAGCGACACCCGCACCGCCGCGCCGTCGTTGATCCAGGGTTCGTCCGACCAGGCGTTGAAGATGCGCGCCTTCACCTCCAGCCCCTGCGGAGGGAGGGGGGTATTGAGGATGCGTTCCAGCACGGTTCGATTGGCGCCCTTGCGGATGGCCTGCGTCGCCACCAGCCCGGCCCGTTGCGCCTTCCCCGCCTCAAGCTGCGCCCGCGCCTTCTCGAACCAGTAGCACACCAAATCCGCCCCGCCCGGCACCCGCCCGTCGTAATGGGCGACTTGGCGCGGATCGTGGCCCCGCCGCTCCAGCGATCCGGCCAAGTCGGCGAACCGCCCCGCCGCCGCCAGGGTGATGTCGCGGTCGGTGCGGCGGGGGCGGAACTGCGCGGGGTGATCGAACACCGCGCGCAGCTTGGCGAGGTTCTCCGGCCGGCCGATCTCCTCCAGCCGGATGACGTGGGCTTCCGAGGGCGTGCCGGTGAAATGGGTGTGAATCTCGATGGTCCGCCGGTCGCAAACCACCAGCAGCGGCGGGTTGTCCAGGGCCAGGGCGTAGGTCATCAACTGCTTGAGCGCCTCGCCCAGATGGCCGCCCGGGGCCTTGTTCTCCCAGGCGAAACAGCCGCGCTTCCACACATCCGCCCAGCCACGCCCGGCCCCGGTGCGCGCCGCCCCGCGCTCGAAACAATAGTTCTCCGGGTCGCCGGGCTTGGCGACCCCCAGAATCTCGCAGAGATCGAGAAAGAACGGCTGAGCGCCGGCCCGCTCGCTCAGCGGATTGTCGCGCCACAGGGCGATGAATTCAGCGGGAGTTCGCAAGGCGGTTCACTGATCGGGTCGGGGATGGCGGCCATCGATGGCGATCATATCAAAACTGAGATTTCCGACGCGGCGAAGGTGGCTACAGGATGCGTTGGAGAAGACGGGGCCGGTCGTGCCGGTGGCGGAGCGGAAGAGGCCGGAGGAACCCGCTATGCTTTCCAGCATGTCCGAGTTGAATGTGCCAGCGCCGCCGGTGTCTGATGCTTATGAAATCGCCAAGGCGGGCGGCAAGCATTCTAATTGGTACAAACAGCAGCTTGGTTTGCCTTCTTCGATATTGGAGCGCGCCATCAAGTCGTTCCAGTTGCTCGTTGGGAGGCATGAATCATGGATTCAAAATCCAACAGCAGAATATCCCGATTTCCATCAGTGGGATCCGCGGCGGCAACGAAATTTGATCGAACATCATTGGCCAGCGGACATAGCGCGTCATCGGGATTTCATTCGCATCCTCGAAGGAATTTTAAAGGAGCGCGGTTATGGCAACCAGTGATCGTTACGCGACTATTTTGATATCAGTATTGGAACTGGCCAAGCAAATCGGACAGGAACAGGCCGATGCCGATGCGGCGGAAGCGTGTTATCGGCTTTTGGAAGAGGCCGCCGCCCAAGCTGAAGTATGGGAAGTCCCGTTAGCCGAAATCGGTTTGGCCGGCTTCGATCCGGCTTCGCTGTTGAGCGCACCCCGCAAAGCCGCCTGACCCGTCGCATCAATCTCTCCCGCATCGTCGATGACGAGCGGGAGCGACGCCTTCATTCATTCCAGGCACGTGATCGGCTCATGGTGGCGGAGGATTTACCCGCTCCTCCGCCCCCGCTTCGAGCCACCCCAGCACCTCGTCCCACCAGGCGGCGCGCGGATCCACCGGCCAACTGTTGTGGCCCGCGCCCGCGAAGACCCAGCGCCGCTTCGGTTCCCGCAGCGCGTCGTACAGGCGCTGGCTGTGGCGCGCCGGGATGATCTCGTCCCGTTCGGCCACCAGCACTGCGATCCTGCCGCCATACTGGTTCAGAGAGGCGATGTTGTCGTAGCGGTCGCGCAGCAGCCAGCGGGCCGGCAGATACCAGTACAGGGTTTGCGCCAGATCGGACAGACGATCCCACGGCGTGATCAGCACCACCCCGGCCACCGGCAGCGCGGAGTCGGTCGCCACGCCCGCCGCCACCGCCGCTCCCAGCGACTCGCCCCAGACCAGCAGGGGACCGCCGAACGCCGCCAGCGCCCGCCGGGCAGTCTCCCGACCATCGCTGATGAAGGAGTCTTCGCCCAGCTCACCACCCCGCCCGCCATAACCCGGATATTCCGCGAGCACCACGCGATAACCGCGGGCTTCCAGGGCCAGCCAATAATAAAACCGGTCGCGGGCGCCGCCAGCGTTGCCGTGAAACACGACCACCGTTCCCCGAACTGGCGAACCCTCACGCAGGCCCGCGCCGGCGTAGCCCCGAAATTCCGCGCCACCGGCCGGCCAGGGTTCGAGGGTCATCCCGCTCGCCAGACGCACGGTGGCGATAGCGGGCGGCGCGGGATCGGGAAAGTACAGCATGCGCCGCTGGACCACAAAGACGAATCCGACCAGCAACAGGTAGCCGATCACGAGATACAGCAGGATCCGCATCGGATTTCTCCGTTGGCAACCATTCACCGCCCGGCTAATACGCCGAGTTCAGCAGGTTCGAGGGAGAGTACTGGTCGGTGAGGATGCGCGCTCCTGGATCCCAGTCGCGCTCGGTCGAAAACAGCGGCACGAGCCAGTCGCCGCCAAAACCGAATGGTTTCAGCTTCTCCTCGAGCGAATCGGCGTTCCGCTTGATGATGTCGAGAGCGGGAAGTCCGTCCATTCTGGTCAGGACGATGCGATTTTTCAGCTTCAGCCTGAGATTGTAGAAGGTCCCGAACACGGATTCGTAGGTCGTCGATTCGTGGGGGTAAAGACGGCTGCTTGAGAACGTATTGGCCACCAGAACTCCATCCGCCGTCAACAGGGTCTTGACTTCGAGCAGAAACTCCCGGGTCAGCAGATGTTCCGGAATGTACTCGTGATCGAAGGCATCCAACATGACCAGATCGTATCGTTGACCGGACTTGCCCGCACGCTTCACGAAAACCCGCCCGTCCTCCTCGAAAACCCGGACCCGCTGGCTCGGGTTAAAGTCGAAGAATTGTTGGGCGACTCTGATCACCGCCGGATCGATTTCCACGACATCGATCTCGGCATCCGGAAACATCCCGGCCAGCGCCGTCGGCAAGACGCCTCCCCCCAGTCCGACGATCAGGACTTTCCTGGGATTGGGATTCAAATACAGCGCGCCCATCATCATCTTCGTATAGCTGAAGACGAACTGGTTCGGATCGTCCAGGGAGCGGCAGGTTTGCCGGGCGGTTTGATTGCGCCGGGTGAAACTCATGCATCGCTGGTCGTCCTCTTCGTAAACGACGATATTCCGGTAAAGCGACTTTTCGGTGTGAACGATGGTCATTGCGGCGGATGGCTGGGTCACGAGCGAAGCGACAAAAGCGATCAGCGTATTGAGCCTATTGGCTTGGCGCATCGGTGGAATTTCCGAACAGGATGGCAAGAAAACCCAAAATCAGCGAAATGCCGATCAGGCCGGCCAGAATCTGGTCGATCTCGAAATAGAGAACGAGATAGAACGACGTCAGGATGGTTCCCACCGCGCTGCCGAAAGTCGAGAAAAAATAAAGCAGCCCCGCCAACTGGCCGCTCCGCTGGGATTCGTTCACCAGCAGGCGGACGGCATAGGGTGATACCATTCCGGCTATGGTGGTCGGAACGAAGAAGAGCAGGGTGGCCGATATCAGGGAACCGTAACGGGGATCCTGAACCAGGTCGAAGATCCAGTCGAGGACTGGATTGCCCAGCAGAATCACCGGGATGGTGGTCAGCGCCCCGGCAATCGAGATGAACGCCAGCCGGCGCAAGGTCGGGTCATACAACGACAATCGGCCGCCCAGGAGATAGCCGACCGACAGCGCCAGCATGAAAACCGTGATCACCCCTCCCCAGACATAGATGCTGTTGCCAAAATTCGGCGCGAGAATGCGCCCGCTCAACAGTTCGATCGCCATCACGAAAAACCCGGACCATCCAGCGATCAACAAGACGAAAAGGCGGCGCAAAGTCGAGTCCTCGCAACGGTTCGGGCCGCGCGCGCCGGCATCGCCGACGGCTTGGCGAGATGCTGGTGAGACTATCATGCAAAGTCGAAAAAAGCCCGGCCTTGCGGCCGGGCTCCGGTTTGACGGCGCTCAATGCGCCGGCAGGTCAATGCGCACCGTGTCGCGCAACACGCTATCCAGGCCGCCGAACACGGTCAGCCGTTCGACCTTATCCACGACCTTCTCCAGCGCTTCCAGTTCCTTGAGCCGCAGCAGCAGGGGGTTCTCTTCCATGAGCTTCGCCGTGTTGAGCAGCGAGCGGGTGGCGGCGATTTCCTCGCGGCGGCGAATGATGTTGGCCTGCGCCACCCTCGCGGAAAAAATCCACAAATATGGAATTCAGTCTTTTTCAGTATGGCTGATGACTTTTTCAACTTGAATATCATTTATTCCAAAATCGTCCTGAATTTTAGTCTGTTTCTGTTTTCTACAAACTCTGCGAGAGAATATGAAACCCTTGGGGCACAATTCTATCTGTGGCAATATTCGTTCTTTGTTAGGATTTTCACAAAATTCATCGATATCTTTCTCCTGTGAAATGAGAAATTTAAGAAAATTAACTCCCTTATATTTGCAGGTTATATAGAGACTTAAAAGGATAAGATAAGAATTTAGGCCAGATTCTGAAATCTGATAATCAACAACCTCTCGATAATAAGCAAATTCCTTAATGGCGTGTTCCGCATTGTTATTATTCCATGGTACGCCATCATGATTAATAAACGTAAATAGTTTATCCTGATACTTCACCAATCTTTTACGGTAGTCTTCAGTCACTTCAGAACGGTAAATCTTCCCCGAGATATTTTTGAAGAATTGATTAACATCCCGTTTATGCTTTCCAAGGTATTTTTTCTGGAGTCCATAATTGTCAATAGTGTCGATGATATTGCGTAGTAATTTACCAAAATCGGATGCGAGTTTTTTAAGTTCTTCATCCCATGAATTAGCCTGTATATCATTATTAAAGTCCCTGATAAGGTGGATTAAACACTTTTGCTGTTCACATGGAAGAGCGTCATAAGGCGCGTAAAAATCAGAAATTAATACACCTCGAAAATCTTTTAGCATATTATTTAGAAAGCTTCCCTCTCGTGATTTCCTGTAGATATATAAGACTTCTTCCATATTTGTGAAGACCCACACATACTCTTTGCCATCACGCGTGAGATGAACCTCCGTCTCGTCCACATGGATAAAAGTACCACCTATCATCTTGGCCAGAATTTGCTTGGAAGTTTCCTCATAATATTGGGATAGTAACTGCTTAAATGTGAATACATCAACTGTGGATACAGGTAACCCAAAATAGTCATTAAACCTCTTTGCGATTTTTGAAAAACTAGATCGACATGCCACATATTCATACATGGCCCAGCTTTTCAGGGAATGGAAATACTCGTCCGAACGAAGATATTCTTCGGGTAAGAACCGCTTGCCACATGTCAAACAGCAATGCCGAGTAGTCGTAAACCGTATTACCCATCTGCTGATACCACTTTGCGTGATTTGAAGGTTTCGAGCTAAGCGAACTAACCGCCTATCCATCTGCCGAGTTATCTCTGTCCCTCTACAGCTAGGGCATTTTTGGCTACTGATTTCAATGGTATTATTTGCCAAAATATCTTTTTTGCCCTGCCTACTGTGTCTTTTAGATCTCTTTTTCTTTAGAGCCTCGTTTGTTCGAATAAAGATTTTATCTCTTTGATAATCGAAGTATGCGCATTTGTTGATAATCCTGAAATCAGGGATAGTGAACTCTGTCCGGCCCCAGTCTGGACGGCTAGAATCTGGACTCATCTCTCCTACTTGCGATACAGGGTAACCTTCGTGGGTTATGGTCTTGGGTTGCGTCGCCGAAGTTTGCTTCGGGCAGATGGCATAAAGGAACTCTGTTACCTTCTTCAATGCAGCACAGTCTTCCAAATTGTATGTTGCGAGCATTTCTTTGAGTGCCTGCGAACCAGTTTGCTCCCACTTATTTCGCCACACAATGCTCTGTATGCCTGAAGCATCGGCTTCAGTCCAGTTAAAACCCAGATAGCCACCGATATGCTTCAAGCCATTGGAATATGTAGGGAAATAGATATGCGAATAAATGATTGAGAGAATGTTGACAACACGAGCAAGGATCTTGTCGCCAACCTCCTGTTGGCCCAAATCTTTTATCATTCGTCGCAAGAATATTGCCTCATAACTACCATAAGCGTAGAGGTAAAAGTCGTCGAGACGATTCACTACATCGAGAAATTTCTGGAACAGATGGAATTCCTCAGTTTGGCTGTCT
Organism: Candidatus Competibacter sp.; assembly: GCA_031732875.1. GTDB lineage: Bacteria > Pseudomonadota > Gammaproteobacteria > Competibacterales > Competibacteraceae > JAVMKJ01. The sequence continues at coordinate 27,801 of JAVMKL010000101.1, forward strand.
ACCCAAAATGAGTGATGCTCTTCCGCTCCATTCCTCACGATAATCATACCAAGCAGGTATATATATCTGCGTTCCGGGTCACCTTCGAGATCTAAATAGATTTGTGTTGATGGATGTGGCAGTTCGGGTGTACCAAGCACGTAGATCTTCTTATTTCGAATAGCCAACGCCTGTAAAGCATGATTGTGTGGTTGACTTTTTTGCTTTGATCGCGTATTTCTTTTTTGTGGGCGGAAGATACAGGATAGTTGAGTGACAGTGAGGATTCCTCTCTTATTGTATTTTCGGATTTCCTTTTGACTCAATCCTTGTAGCAAACTGAGGTCATCCTTTGCTGTCGCATTAACATGGCACCGTTGGCAGAACTCGCAAATTTGGCAGTGTCGGTTAAGCATTAATACTGGAGCTACACCACTCTCTTGGATTTCCTTAATTTCTTGTAGTGCTCGTCGTGCGCTTTTATCGCCAGAATCCAGCTTGAATTTTGTGGTATTGCATTCGCGGCCATGGATCAAAATCCCAACCTGTGGTTGCCTTCCTTGGGTATCGCCGAGGATGCAGCCATGCATTGCAAGCAAGATTTTATGTTGTCTGTTGAGTTTTTCTGCCTCGTGGAATAATACGGGAATGTAGTGAAATTCTCCTAGTCGTGATGGGCCAACTTCTTTCTGGAGAGAATCAAAGTGGACTGCAATCCTCTGATCTTCTAGAATCACGTCTGAGAGTAATGATATCCCCCGTTTTAGTGTCGCAAGTGTTAGGGTGACACCATGTGCGGTATCGACTTCTTGGTATCGAGTTACAAGTTTATGCGTGGCCGCTTGTCGTACATGGTTTCTGGTCTCTTTCTGCAATAATTCATAGGGTGATACGTTACCTTGTTCACGAATCAGCTTCAGGTATCCTTTGTATTTGCAGTTCAAGTAGCTCTCTAGAATTTCCCCGGTGATCTTCGTGTCCATAGCTTACCTCCAAGGATGAAGTTTCCATTAGCAGATCCACGCACATCAGATACTGCACCACTCGACCCCGGTCAGTCACGATGCGTTCCAGTTTCGCTGCCGACAGGCTAATAGGATTGGGCCGGAAGGTGGAACGAGTCGCGAATACGTCCAGCCGCCCGAGTCGATCCGGGCTGGCGTGGAACCCCGAATTATCGCGGAAGCAGCCTCAATGACTTACCGGCTAAAGCCGGTAGGTTGTTAGAGGCGTAAACGCCCGTTCAGACTCAAGTCAGTTCGGGTTGCGGATGAATCTGCCTGAAGCTCATTCCGCCAGCGCCGGTGACTCGTCCCAGACTTGGAAGGCACCCGATCCGTCCTCTTGCTCTTCGATATAGCGCTTAACTTGTTCTTCCGTCACTCTGCCCCCACCGTCACGCAGAAATACCCCCTCCCCCACAGGTATTGGCTCCAATACCGCTTCTGCAACTCCCGAAATTCCCGCTGCAACCGATAGGAGGATTTACCCTTGAGGTATTGCAGCATCTTTGCCGGCGACAGATACGTCGGCGCACTCACCAAGAGATGGACATGATTGGGGCGAATATTTCCCTGTATGACTACCATATCGTGTTCCGCAGCGATCATCCGCAGCAAATCCCGGAGCCGGAGCCCGATCTCCCCGCGCAACACTGGATACCCGTACTTCGTCTTCCATACCATGTGGTACTTCAGGTCTGTAACCGTGTGGGCACCACGCCGATACCGCGCTCGATCTACCATCCGCTGTTCCCGCTCAAGCTGTAGCCCTTGACGAAGGGCGCGTGCTAAAGACGTTTCCGCCTAAAGGCGAAGGTTTATATCCTATTGTTTGGAAATCAAACGATGCTGATCGGCGTCAAGCTAAATATTGGCGGAATTTCGGTGGACAGTGGTACAAAAAAGCCCGGCCTTGCGGCCGGGCTCCGGTTTGACGGCGCTCAATGCGCCGGCAGGTCAATGCGCACCGTATCGCGCAACACGCCATCCAGGCCACCGAACACGGTCAGCCGTTCGACCTTGTCGACCACCTTCTCCAGCGCCTCCAGTTCCTTGAGCCGCAGCAGCAGGGGGTTCTCCTCCATCAGCTTCGCCGTGTTGAGCAGCGAGCGGGTGGCGGCGGTTTCCTCGCGCCGGCGGATGACGTTGGCCTGCGCCACCTTCTCCGCCTGCACGACCTGGTTGAGAATGTCCTTCATCTCGCCCGGCAGGATCACGTCCTTCAAGCCGACCGTCTCCAGTTCCAGACCGTGCGGGCGAACCTTCTCGACCGCGTAGTCCCACACGGCCCGATCCAGTTCGTCCTTGTCGCCGAGCAGCACGTCCAGGGTGCGGGTACCGATGGTCTGGCGCAGACCGAACTGCAAGGTCCGGTACAGGTAGTCGCCGCTGTTGCCCAGTTCGGCGCGAGCCTTCACCGGATCGGCGATCCGGTAGACCGCCGACAGGTTCACCCGCAGGCTGACCTTGTCCTTGGTCAGGATTTCCTGGCCGGAGACCTCCAGGGTCTGCAAGCGCAGGTCCACCGACTCTACCTTCACCGCCCGGTTGAACCGCCAGAAGGCGTGCAGGCCGGGCGACAGGGTACGGACCAGCTCGCCGTCCACCAGCAACAGACCGATGTGGTTGTCCTCCACCTCGGCGACCTGAATGAAACCGGTCACATTCTTGACCAGGGTCGCCGACGGCCGCGCCAGCAGGGCCGCGTGCGCCCGCGACAGGGCGTAATCGGTGGCGATGTTGATCGACTCGACGCGAACCTCCACCGGACCCCGCCAGTAGACCCGACGGGTCGCGGGGGGCAACACGCCATCCAGACGACCGTTCTTGTAGATCAGGCCAACCTGCCGGTCGCCGGTCTCGACGACCTGAAAATGGCGCTCGATCAGCTCCTGGTCGGTCTTCAACAGCACGTCCAGCCAGGGGTGCTCGAACTCGGCCACGGTTAGATCGTACCGCTGCACCTCGTGGCGGTTCAGAGGATCGAGCCAACGGTAAATACCCGGTTCCAGAATGGCCGCCAGCCGGCGGTCGTACAGGTGGAGCCCACGCTCGTTCTGGGCGATCACGATTCGCTTGTAACCCAACATCTTGGTTCTCCTTGTGAAGTTGTTTGCAGTCTTCCTGTTCCGCCGCAATGCGGCGGGCGAGCGTGGCGTGTTGCTAGTCGGCGCCGTTTCCGGCCCGCCACCGCCGAGCGTCAGGATGTCATCGAGACCTGCTCCTGCCGGTTGGTTGATGAAAGAGGTTAAAGGGTTGGGAGCACACCCCACGCCCGCGCGGCGGACGACGGGTCGCTGCCGGGTCGATGATCGGCGGGCCTCGTGCGGCGGCCAGCGTCCTTGCTGGCCAGCGTCGCGCTCGGCTGGCCGATCATGACTTCAGCCTGATTCCCCGTCGCGCGGGACCGCGCGGACGGTGCGGGTCGGCGACCGTCCGATGCCGAGGCACCGGGCAAGCCGCCGCCCGCCGGGGTGGCTCCCGGGGTACTACAGTCGATGAAGCGGATTCGAACCGCGAGCCGTTTTAAGGCTTTCCCATGGTGGAAAAGGAGGGAGTCGAACCCTCGACCGTCTGATGATGAGTCAGATGCTCTACCCGCTGAGCTACTTTCCGTGCTTCGAAGTCCCATCGTCCGCCCGACACACGCCGTGCGATGGCTAGCGTTGGCGCGCCGGACCGGCGTTCGAACCGGTACCGCTGTGCGTCGACGGGGCTGCTTCGAACCTTGCCGGCGGGGATTTCAAAATCTTTCCGCCGGGCGCCAGACAACAAAAAACCCCGGAAGGCTGGCCGCCGACCGGGGTTTGGTATTCCCGCTCGGAAGGTCGCCTCACGCGGACCTCCCGAGCCTGTATTCTCGTCAGGTCCGCATCGAATCCATCGTGGGCGCGCAAGGATGCGCTGTCGGCATTGGCCGGCCGACGATGGACGAAAGGTTAAAGGGGCGCTGGGTTATGTTCATGGGGGGCGAATTATAGGCGGGAAAAACAGCAAGTCAAGCTTGTGAGGAAAATCTTCTTACCACCTATCAGTCTGTCCCAAACCATGGGTTCAGAACATTTCAGCAGATTTCCTGCAACGGTAAATCAAACACTTAATACCACCTGCTGACGAGCGAACCCAGCGATTTTCAAAACTGATGGGTGATGAGGCAAGCGGTGATCCCCGAGCAGGGCATTCGGGCATTCGGGTGTTCGTCTACTCAACAAAACACCGTGATGATAAAGTCTTCGAGCGGCATGGCGGTCCCTCCGGGCGGTTGAGGTGGTTGGTTCCTCTCAGCTTAGCTCGATCACCATGCCGCATCAGCCTGTGCCCCATCTCTCCTATCTCCCCTCGAAAAGTCGAACATCGCGTTGGGATATGGATATCAGTAAAATGCTTGCGACGTGTTGACCATAAAGCAGCTTAACGAGTCGGTATCCACGCCTGAAACACTACCAGCATTCTGTCACTGTGCCGGAGAGTCGTGGATTTTGGGGAAATCGTTGCATTCCCCGCCGCCGCGCCGTATATCTCTGGTCGTTTGGGACAGGAGTGACGGCCATGTCCACCCGCC
>JAVMKL010000102.1:0-5754 GCA_031732875.1 Candidatus Competibacter sp.
CGCCCGGCGCATGAGGGGCTCGGCTTCGGCCAGCCGGTTGGTGGCCTGGAGCAACTGGGCCAGGTTGTTGAGGGTGACGGCTAGGATTACAGGGTCATTCAACGCTTTGGCTTCATCCCTGGCCTGCTTGAGTTCCTGCTCTGCATCCGACCAGCGGGCTAAATCGTGCAAGAGATTAGCTATCTTCAATCGCGTATCGACTCGCTCCCCGGCGTCCGCGAGATGGTGCAGATGGTCGCGTAGGAAGGAAATCTTGTTTTCAGAGAACGACTTGAAGCTCAGGGTATCGGCCAGCTTGCCGAAACGCTCGGCGAAGGCTTCCAGATTGCCGGATCGATGCAACTCCCAGCAGTCGATCATCTCCCGCAACTCGTTCAGATAATCGGTCGAAGGGGCGTCGTCCACATGCCGGACGATCCAGGTGCCGAGCGGATCAAGGGGTAGCGAAGACGCCTCGCGCAGATACCGAACGGCTTTGTCCGGCGTGCCGCAGCCGGTGTGCCATCGGGCGAGGTCCAGCTTGGCGACTGCTTTTTCCTCCGCTGACCCCACTTCGCTGAGGTAGTCGAGCGCCTGTTCGGCATCGCTGTCGCCGCGTTTTGCGCGTAACTCGGCCCGCTTCTTCTCTCGCTCATCGACGCTGGGGTAATAAAGCGTGAAAAAGTCGAGCAGAAACGGTAGCCGCTCGCGCGCGCCCCGCGACAAATTCATCGCCAGCCAGATGTCGAAGAAACCTTCTCGAATGGTGTAAAGCCGGGAGCGCTTGTCCTGGGGATGTGGCGTCGAACTCAGGTAGCGGGCTTCGGTGAGGCGTTTGAGCAGCGACGAGGTTTGCGGCTGGCTCAACCGCATCCGCGCGGTGATGGCGGCGGGCGTTTTCTCCTGGTCCCGCATCACCGCCATCGTTTCCAGCACTGCGCGTTCCTGCGGCGGCAGGTCGTTGAGGCGGCTTTGATAAAACGGCGTGATGCGGTCCAGCAGAATATGAAACTGTTGCCGGACCTCGGTAATGGCGTCGTGAGCGATCAGCTCGTACAGCATCACGGTCAACCGTGGATTGCCTCCCGTCATGCGGTACAGGGCCAGCAGCTTTGGCCGCAGCGAGTCGAAATCTTGCAGTAGATCATCGCGCTGCTCCCATTCCAGATTGCGGCGGATGAGATCGAGCGTTTCCGTCTCGCTCAGGTCTTCGAGAATCTGCACGTCGAAAAAATCGTAAAACGGTTCCTCCACGCTGGTGATCGCGTCGAAATGCAGCGGCGCGGTGGCCAGCAGCAGGCAGCCGTTGTCGTCCATGAAGAATTTCCGCAGGGCGGCGATGTCGTTCTTCTTCTTGATCTGGCGGGTGAACACTTCGCCGAGATTTTCCAGCATCACCAGCACGGTGCGGCCACGCTCGCGATTTTGCCGGCGGATGGCGGGCACGAGGGTATCGATGATGGTGGCATCGTCTACTTCCGTGCGGAGCCGTTGATGCAAATCCCGCCAGAGCGGTTCGTCCGGCAGCGTGTCGCCGAGGATTTCGCAGAGACCGAGCAGGAAATCCGCGAACGAGAGCGTGCGGTGGGACTCCTCGGGAAAACGGGCCACCACGTAATGAGCGGCCAGGTCGGGCGCGGCCGCGATTTCGTCCTCGATCAGCGACAGCAAATGAGTCTTGCCGATGCCGCGCGGGCCGATGAACAGGAAGTGATGCTTGGAATTGCGCGACATCGACCCGCGCAGGATTTCGAGCGTGTCCTGCACGAGAGAGGCGCGGGCCACGGTGATGTGCCGCCGGTGCGCCGCCGAAGTCAGACCCGCCCGATAGAGGCCGAGGTGGGAGGTGGCTTCAGGCATAGTATTTCTTCCACCAGGCTTTGAGCAGGCCACTGGCGAAATCGTACTGATTGTCCGTGACTTCGCTGACGTAGAAATCGTTTTCCAGATCGCGCAGCAGTTGATTGAAATGCTGCTTGCGCTCGTGGGTGGGAATGGCTTGCCCCGCGTCGGCTAGATGGCGCTCGAATTCCTGCGTCAATTTGGCGCGACTCAGGCCGGTGGAACTCAGGCTGATTTGGCCCAGTAGTGCATAGGCGGCGGACAGGCGCGGCTCCTCGTAGTATTTGCCGATACGCGAATAATAATGCTGGAGCTTGTCCCTGGCGGCGCTGCTGACGACGAGTTGGGCGAATATCTGATCCACGTCGGCGGACGCCAGCTTGCGCGGCGCCTTCTTCCAGGATCGATAGAGTTCCTGCGTGGCCATCTGCATGAACAGCGGGATGGGCCGGCCGAGGTGCGCGCGCAGCCGCTCCGGGACCGTGGCGTCGAAATCGACGCTACGACCGGCGAGCATCCGTTGCACGAATTCGATGACTTGGGCATCCGTGAGCACCGGCAGCGGCACATCATCGAGATCGTTGATGAGATCGACAAGGCCGAGCGCATCCAGCGTGCCGGAGAGATTGACCGAACCGCCGATCAGCCAGCGGGCGCGGTCCTGGCTGGGATGCGGGTCTTGGCGCTGGGCGCGGAACCAGGCCAGAAACTCGCGCAGCAGCTTGGAACTTTCCTTGTGGAGGTTGAACAGCATGTCCGGCAGCTCGTCCACGATGAGCAGGACGGGCGATTCCTGTTTCCGAATTTGACTGAGAAATTTGTCGCCGTGCTGCCGCCAGTTGCTTCGCCAATCGGGGTCGGTGTTTCGCAACCCCACCCTGAATTCGCCAAATTCAATTTCCGATATCCGGCTCAAGGTATCGGCAAGGAGTTTCCAACCGTTCGCCAGTTGCTTGACGTATTCGGGATGCCGGTCTTGCAAGGTGTCGAGTAGGGTTTGAAAGAAATCGGCGGGGTGAGTAAGGTCCTGGACGTTCTGGTAAATCACCGTGAAACCGTGTTTGGGGAAATCCCGCAAGTGATCCATCACGCTGGTCTTGCCAGTGCGACGGGGGGCGGTGAGCAGGACGTGCCGGGTGCGGATGGCCTCCCAAAGTTCAGCGAGGAAAGCGTCGCGGAACATCAGATCGGAAGAGTCCACCGGGGCGCCGGTATGGAACTCGGGACAGTCGGGATTGGACGGCATGGCGGGGCGCTCCTGGCTTGCATGGCAAAATAGTTGCAAATCAATTTTGTTTTATCTTATATATGAAAGACAATAAAGTTACAAGACAGAAATGTTTTTATTTCTCGGTTACTCATACCTGGTGTGGGAGAAAGGAACTTGGCTTGCTGCTGACCGCCAAGCCCGGGAAGTCAGTAATAATTTGAATGGGCAGGCTTAAGTTGGCGCCTATGTCACCTCACCGCTCCTATGGGAAGTCACCTCATGGGTGACAGTTGGCCGGTTGGACGGTGATCGGGGAAGGAGAGGGTGTGTCGATCTGGCGCCCTTGTAGGATATTAGTCGGCCGGACAATCTGATGCCCTTGGCCACGCTCGAAGTGTTCGCCAAATGAGTATAGGAGTTTCGCCGCTTCAGCTCGACCGTCTCCGACCCTCGCGAGCGAGCCTTGCCGCCAGGGCGGTGAGACCCAGGGCGACGGCCAGCAGGACCGCCGAAACGGCCAGGCTATCGAGCAGCGCCGGCGCCGCCGCCAGCAGGATACCCAACTCCAGCATCATGATACCGGACAGCAGCTTGAGCAGCCGCCCCTCCCGTTCCGTGAGCTTGCGGGCGCCCAGGGTGCGCGCGAAGACGAACACGATCAGCGCCAGCGGCAGCACGTAGATCAGGTTGTAGAAGGCCAAATAGCCATAGCGAGCACCGGCCGACAGATCGCTCAAAGTCAGCAGGCGGGTGTACACCATGGGAAAGCCGGCGGTGCACAGCAGTTCGTAGAAATTGGCCGCCACCGCGAGCAGAATGGTCGCGCCCAGCATGGCCGGCAGGTTATCGGCGTTGAGGATCGCCCGCGCCCGCCGATAAATGTCGGGCTTGCGCGATTCGGGAATCGACAGGGTGATGCCCCGTTCGAAGGCGAAGAAGTCCTTGATGTTGAGGATTCCCACCACGATCGCCACAAGGCCGGCGGCCAGGGTGATCCACGCCAGCGCCCCGAGAAGCTGGAACACATTCAGCCAGGCCGCCATGAAGGCGAAGTACATCAGCCCCGAGGTCAGCACGAAAATCCCGCCGATCAGGGACATCCGGGAACGGCTTTTCTGGTGGGCGAGCAGGCTGAGCAGAAACAGCAGGACGAAAAAGGCGCAGGGATTGAAGGCATCCAGCCCGGCGAGTACCATCGTAAAAACCGGCAGGGACAGGCTGTCGGCCGCCACCTCGCCGAGCAGGGGCACCCGCACCTTCGGCGGTTCGGCGGGCGCCGCGACGACGGTGGTCGCGGTCCCTCGAAGCGCCCGCGCCCGGCATTCGTCCAGTCGCCGCAGCAGCGCGGCGCCGGTGGTGGCCGCATCGTCCCACCCCGTTTCCATCGCGCCGCAGGCGATCAGGGTCGGCACCGCTTCCGCCGTTTGTCCGAGCGATTCGGCCAGCGTGATGAAACGCCGGGCGTTTTCCCGCTGACGCGAGACTTCGAGCGAATGGACGATCACCCAGGGTCGCTCGGTGGGAATCGCCTCCACGAACGGGTGCGCCTCCAGGCAATGCGGGCAGGTTTCCGACCAGAAGAAGTAGAGATGCACTTGGACGTTGCCGGCCGCATCCGTCTCGACCCAGGGGCCTTGCGCGAACGCGACGCCAGCGATCAGCAGCCAGGCTGTCAAGGTGCTCAGCCCTGCTTTGGTCCGCCCGATCATCGCGGGCTCTCCAGATGAGTGTTGTGCGTGGATTTCGCGCCCCGCGCGCCCAGCCACCGTACCGTCCGAGTCATGGGTTCGGGTTGCAGAGTGGCGTGCTGGATGTCGAAACGCTCGGCGAGCAGGATATGACAGGCGTCCAACACCATCTCCCATCGACGCAGATCGCGCACCACCAGATGAGCCGAGAGTAAAATCTGCTCCGGCGCGACGCTCCAGATGTGCAGGTCATGCACCGAGGCCACGCCGGGCACGGTCGCCAGCGCCCGTCCGACCTCTTCCGGCGCCAGCGTGAACGGGGTTCCTTCCATCAGCCCGTGCAGCGCCTCGCGCAGCAGCCGCAGGCTGGACAGGAGCACGAGCGCGCCGATGCCCAGGGACAGCAGCGGGTCGATGGGCGTCCAGGCGGTGAAGGCGATCACGACGCCGGACAGCAGCGCGCCGACAGAACCGAGCAGATCGCCGAGGACATGCAGCAAGGCGGCGCGGGTGTTGAGATTGCGCTCTCCACGACCGAGCAGCCACGCCACCCCGATGTTGATCGCCAGTCCGGCGGCGGCGGCCAGCGACACGGCCTCACCGATGACCGGCTGCGGGTCGCGCAGGCGCTGGACGGCGGACACCGTGATCCAGGCCACCAGCGCCAACAGACCCAGGCTGTTGATCAACGCCGCCAGGAATTCGGCGCGACCGAAACCGTAGCTGTGCCGCGCCGAGGCCGGGCGGTGGGCCAGCCAGGCCGCCGCCGCCGCCAGCGCCAGGGCGGCGGCATCGTTGATCATGTGACCGGCGTCGGCCACCAGCGCCAGCGATCCCGCCCACCAGCCTACGCCGGCTTCCACCCCGGCATACGCCAGGGTCAGGGCGGTGGCCAGCCACAGGACGCGACCGGCGGTTTCGGGGTGATGGTGATGATCGTGTTCGTGATGGGGGTGGTGCATGGGAGAGGGCGCGCGATTTCAGGCGCTCAACAGCGTCTTGATCTCCTCCACCGACAACACCTTGCCGGTGCTC
>JAVMKL010000103.1:0-32259 GCA_031732875.1 Candidatus Competibacter sp.
GCACGTAGGCCACCTTGCGATGATTGCCTTCGGCGCCGGGCTTGGTCCACATGTATTCGACCCAGCCACCATGGGTCTTCTTGGCGGCGTCGCACAGGGCGGTGCCGAATTCCTTGTCGGTGGCCTTGTCCTTGAGATCGGTCAGCTTCATGCCCTTGACCTTTTCGTTCGGGTGAGCCTTCATGACGCCGTTGGTGCAGTCGAGCGCGAAGACATAGGTATCCTTCCACGCCCACTTGCCGTCCTTCTTGTCGAATTCCGACAGGGTCACGTCAGCACTGGCCTTGACGGCGGCGGCGGCTTCCTTGACCTTGGCGACCACCTCGTCGGCGGTCGCGGCGTCGGCGGCCCACGCACCGGCGGACAGACCCATCGCGCAGAAAGCGGCCACGCCCATCAGCAATTTCTTGTTCATCCTCTGCCTCCTCTGGATTTCGTTGGTTTGATTTAGGTCACGCTGCCACGGGAGAACAGCGTCTTCAAACTTTAGACGCCGAATCCGGAAGCAACAAGGGACAGCGTAAAAAATCCGCAACGTCACACCTCCGCCAGATTGCCTTTTTCCTCCAGCCAGTTTTTGCGATCCCCAGCGCGTTTTTTCGCCAGCAGCATGTCCATCAACGTCAGGGTGTCGTCGCCGGCATCGAGCGCCATACCGTTTCTCAATGAATCGCGTTTGAATCTGACAGGATGACCCGGTCAGACCTCACTCCCTTCCCCCAGCCCCTGCCCCCTCTCCATGCATGGAGAGGGGGCAGGGGGGTGAGGTTCACCAGCAGGATCTTGCCACTTATTGGTCCTGCGTTAGACTTCCAGGACAGGTCTATCGATTAGGGGGGGCGAGACGATGGAAACGATCCAGAGAATGGCGGATGAAGTCGGACGGAAGCTGTGCCAGGCGTTGCCGATGACGTGCGTGGCGGACGGTCGTGCGCACATGGTCCCTGGCAGTCGGAGCGATACTCGCGGCATGAACTGCAGTCCACCGAATTTATTATTATCTTTTGAATGCTCGCATGGCTGATGCAACCACGACGATGAATCCCTGGATTCCCCTGCCATTCCAGACTGCTTTTGAACGAATGAAGCTGGCTGGCGCCGGCACGGATCCCACGGAAATTATTGATCGCGTCCAACTGCGAACCACGGTATTGCAGGATTTCCGTCCCCTGACCGATTGCCTGGAATGGGAACTTTCCGAACTGCACTGGAACCGGACAGGGCTTCTGCCTTTCGTGGAGAACGATGTCCCGTTCCTGATCAACAATTCGGGGCGGCTTTCCGAGCACGCCGCGGCATTGTTGTTTGCCAACTGTCTGGAAACGCCTGGATCAGGGCCAATTCGGGTACTGGAGCTGGGCGCGGGCACGGGACTGTTCGCCCGCTACTTTCTGGACGCGTTCCGCGCGATTTGCCTTCAGGAAGGCAAAGACTTTCATCAGAGGCTGGTCTACTACGTGACGGATCAGTCGATGCGGACGGTGGAGCAGTGGCGGGAACGTGGAGAGTTTGACAGCCATGGGGAGGAACGGGCAGTACTGGGCTGTTGTGACGCTCTGCAACCATCCCGGTTCGTCTCCCATACCGGTGAAACGGCCAGGCTGACCGACCTGCGGGCGGTGTTTTGCAATTACATTCTGGACGTGCTGCCCGCCACGGTTTTGCGCAAGGGACCCGCAGGACCTGAGGAGTTGCGCATCCGAACCCACCTGATTCAGGATCGCGCGCTTCTGGCCCAGTACACCCGACTGACGCCGGATGAGATCCGTGGGATCGCGTGTTCGGAAAAGCCGGAAGAAAAGGCGCGGCTAACGCCGCTGATCAGTCTTCTGGAATTCGAGACGGCATTCGTACCTTCGGATCAGGAACCGATGCTGGCAGCGGAGGCCCTGGCCTCTGCGGAGAAACTGGAACGCGTGGTGCTAAACCACGGCGCCATCACCTGCCTGGAAAGCTGCCTTGGCCTGTTGGACCCGGCAGGGTTCATTCTGATCAACGATTACGGCCCGGTGCGGCGCGACCAGGTAGCCGGCCATTCGCTGAGCCAGAGGTTCGGCCCAACGAGCGCGCTGGGCATCAATTTCCCATTCCTCGAAAGACATTTCGCAACAAATTATTGGGTGGCGATACCAGAAGAAGACGAGCGGCGCGCCATTCATTCACGCCTGATTCTGCAGCGCGAGCTTCCGGCTACCGCGTCGGCTTATCAGAATCGGTTCGGCCCGGCCGGGCCCGATTTCTTCGAGACTCCGGCGGAAGAAGCGCGGAGACATCTGGCCGCCGGCCGGAAGAGCGAGGCGTTGGAATCGTATCGGCTGGCGCTTTCTCGCAGCCCACGCGACTGGCAACTGGTCGGCGAAATCGCAGAATTCGTCGGACTGCATCTGCAGGATTACCAGTCGGGCCGGGAACTGATTCAGGCCGCCATCGAGCAGAACCCGTGGTACAGTCCCTGGCTGTGGAACGTGCTGGGCGACGTATTGTTTCTCGACCGGGATATCGCGGGAGCGCACGAAGCCTACTTGCAGGCATATCGGATCCATCCACGCGACGCCCGGACGAATCTGAACCTCGCCTACACTTACTTCGAGTTCGGCGAATATGCTCGGGCGCTCGAAGCGCTGGCGGTCGCGCTCGCGGCAGATGTGCAGGGATCGTACCGCCCGCGGTTGCTCGAGAAGCAGCACCAGATACTGGGCGCCCTCTCCGGCCGGTGGCTGGGGGAGCAGGAGCGGTTGGCGCGGCGCGCGCAGCGGATGCTGTGAGGGCCGCCGTGGACACTTGCCGACCGCGTCCCACGCGGGTATTTCGAGTGACGAGGTCGGCGGGACGGGCAGCTAGTGCTTCACCTGCTCTGAATTGACGGATAGAGGCGCTTGAGCTTGATGCGGGCATTGGGGGTGGTAGAAGCGCCAATTCACCCCTGAGCGCTCGCGTTGTGCGCCTACTCCCAAGCCGCGACTTCTCGGGTCACCGTGCCGAGATCGGGAATCCGCCGATCCAGACACTGCCGGCTCAGGATGCTCAATTCGACCTCGGCCACATTCAGCCAACTCCCGTATTTGGGTTCAAGGATAATACCAAATCCCGATAGTGCGAGAGTCCATCTGTTGATAATAAATATTTGAATATAAAATAAAATAACCTTAAACAAAGATCAAAATCTATGCGGAAATGGTATCACCCACCAGCATTCTCTGGGAGGTCGAACAGATCTTCATCGGTAGCGAGTTTGGCAGCGGTTGCGGTCATGATCGGGACTCCTCCACGGGTTGGCGTCACCCCTCGTCCCCGGCACCCAGATACGCCTCGATCACTCGAGGATCGCGACGCACCTGTTCCGGCGGACCCTCGGCGATCTTGCTGCCGTACTCAAGCACCACCAGTTTCTCGCAGGCCCGCATCACCAGTCGCATGTCGTGCTCGATCAGCAACGTGGTGATGCCGCGCGTCTGGATTTGCCCGATTAACCCGATCAACGCTTCGGTTTCCTGCTCGTTCATACCGCCGGCCGGTTCGTCCAGGACCAGCAGGCGCGGCTGAGTCGCCAGCGCCCGGGCGATTTCCAGCCGCCGCTGATCGCCGTAAGAGAGATTTTTCGCCACCGTCAACGCCTGTTCGCCTAAACCCGCGAATCCCAGTTCCCGCTGGGCCCGGTCGATAGCGTCCTCTTCCACCCGCCGCTGAGAGGGCAAGCGCAGCATGGCGGCCAGAATCCCGCCGCGCATCCGGTAATGACAGCCGGCCAGTACGTTCTCCAGAGCGGTCAACTGCTGGAACAGGCGAATGTTCTGAAAGGTGCGGGCGATGCCCAGCATGATGATGCGGTGGGTGCGCAGACCGTTCAGCGGCGTGCCGACGAACGTAATTTCGCCGCGATCCGGCCGGTAATTGCCGGTGATCAGATTGAACACCGTGGTCTTGCCAGCACCGTTGGGTCCGATCAAGCCCACCACCGAGCCCTCCTCGACCTCGAAGGACACCTCGTTGACGGCAGTCAGGCCACCGAAGGTCTTGGTTAGATCGTGCAACGCCAGAAGGGGCGACGCCCCGTGTCCGCCCATCATCGTCCGCTATCCTTGCCCAGCGCGGCCACCGAAAACCGCCGCCCCCGCGCCGGCAACAATCCCTGCGGCCGGACCACCATCATCACCATCATCACCAACCCGAACACCAGCATCCGGGCGCCGGCGAAATCCCGGAACAGTTCCGGCAGACCGACGACCAGGAACGCCGCCAGCAGCACGCCGGGGATGCTCCCCGCCCCGCCGAGGATGACGATCATGAACAACACCACCGACTCCCAGAAGCTGAATGACTCGGGCGAGATGATGGTCATCTTGGCGGCGAACAGGGTACCGACCATGCCGGCCCAAGCCGCGCCCAATCCGAATGCGGCCAGCTTGTAATAATCGGTATCGATCCCGCTACCTTCCGCCGCCACTACGTCCTCACGCAGGTAATTGAGCGCCCGCCCGAACCGCGACCGCTTCAGGCGCAGGAACAGAAAGATGGTCAGCGCCACGCACCCCCAGATCAGATAGAAAAACTCCTCCGGCCGGCGGATGACCCAGCCGAACAGCCGAGGACGACTGATGCCGAAAATACCGTTGGCTCCGCCGGTGATACCGAACACGTCGTTGACCAGGGCGATGCGGACGATCTCGCCGACGCCGATGGTGACGATCAGCAGGTAATCACCGCGCAGATGGACGACGGGCCGCGCCACCGCCAAGGCAAACGCGCCGGCCACCGCTCCGCTCAGAGGCAGCGTCCATAGAATCGGGATTTGATAGCGGGTATTGAGAATGGCGGCGGTGTAGGCTCCCATCGCGTAGAAGGCGGCGTGGCCCATGTTGAACAGCCCGGCTTCGCCCAGGATCAGATTGAGGCTCAGCGCCAGCAGCGCGTACAGGCCGATGCTGTTGAGCACGTCCACCTGATAGGCGTTGAGAAACAGCGGCGCGACGGCCAACAGCGCGGCGGTCAAGCCAGTGGCGAACAGGCTGGAGCGGCTCATATCTTGTCCGCTACCCGCTCGCCCAGCAACCCGGTGGGCCGGACGATGAGAATCAGAATCAGCACGCAAAACGCGATGGCGTCCTTCCAGGCGATGGAGACATAGGCCGCGCCCAGCGCCTCGATGACGCCCAACAGCAACCCCCCCACCATCGCGCCGGGGATGTTGCCGATGCCGCCGAGAATCGCGGCGGTAAAGGCCTTCATGCCGTAGACCCAACCCATGGTGAAATTGATCTGGCCGTAGTACAACCCCACCATCAGCCCGGCGGCTCCCCCCAGCGCGGGCCCTAGCAGGAACACCAGCAAAATCACCCGGTTCACGTCGATGCCCATCAGTCGCGCCGCGTCCTGGTCGATTGCCGCCGCGCGGATGGCGGTGCCGATTCGGGTTTTCTGGATGAACAGATACAAGGCCGCCATCATGACGACCGAAGCCAGCACGATCAGTACCCGCATCAGCGGCAGGTACAGACCGAAAATATCGAGCGTCGCGGCGGGCAGGATGTTGTCGGGATAGACCTGAAAGCGCGCCCCGTAAATCAGCATCAGGGTGTTTTGCAGAAAGATCGACGCACCCAGCGCCGACACCACCGCCGACAATCGCGGCGATTCGCGCAAGGGACGGTAGGCGGCCCGTTCCAGGATCGCACCCAGCACCGCCACCAGCCCCATCACCATCAGGACCAGCACCAGCACGCCCGAGGCAAACCCCACCCGGTCGGTCAGCGCCAGCGAAGTCAGCAGGGTGAGTCCCAGATAGGCCCCGTAGGTGAACAGATCGCCATGGGCAAAGTTGATGAGCTTGAGCACGCCGTAGACCATGGTGTAACCCAGGGCGATCAGGGCGTAGATACCGCCCACGGCAAGGCCATTGGTGAGTTGCTGGAGAAATTCTTCCATGAGATCGCCGGGACTCAGGCAGGAGGGATAGGGAACGCTGAATGGCCTGACACTATTCGCGCGGTGGAGGCGGCTCCCCCCAATGGAAGGAAACCGCCTGGTTATCTTACAGCTTCTGCATCACAAACTTGCCTTCGGCATCCACCTTATAAACCCGGTATACCTCGCCCTCGCGGTCTCCCTTGGCATCGAAGGCGATCGGGCCGCTCAGTCCAGGGTAGTTCTTGAGATTCTTGTGCAGGTACTCGGCGGTCTTGGCGCCGTCGGTGGACTTGGCGCCCGCGATACCGGCCACCGCCACCCGAAAACCGTCGCCGGCCAACACCGCCCAGATCGAGGGAGGCAGCTCGTTATATTTCTTCTGATAATCAGCTAGAAACGCCTTGGCGTCCGGCGTATCCAGATCCTGCGGCTGCGGGGGGCTGAGGAAATAGAAACCCTCGGCGGCTTCCTTGCCGGCGATCTTGACCAGATCGACGTTGTTGGTGCCATCGCCGCCGATGAACGGCACCTTCCAGTTCATCCCCTTCTTCTGCCGCAACAGCAGGCCGGCTTCGGGATAATAGCCGGTGAACAACACCACATCGGGATTGGCACTCTTCAGCTTGGTCAGGATGGCGGTATAGTCGCTTTCCTTGGGCGTCAGCGCGTCGAAAAACACCACCTCCACGCCTTTCTTTTTCAGCAGGGCATGGGTTTCGTCGGCCAGCCCCTTGGCGTAGGAAGTACTGTCGTGCAGGATCGCGACCTTCTTGAAGCCCAGCTTGTCGATGGTCTGCGCCGCCATGCGGCCCTGTTCGTCGTCGCGCGGCGCGGTGCGGAAAAAGTGTTTGAGTCCTTTTTCGGTCAGACGGATGGCGGTGGAACCGTTGGCGATCTGTGGAATGCCGGCCTCGTCGTAGATGTTCTGGCTGGCTTCGGTCACGGCGGAGCCGTAGGTGCCGACCACCGCCGCTACGCCCTTGGTGGTCAGCCGTTGCGCGGCCAGCGAGGCGGTACGTGGATCGCCGCCGTCGTCCTCGGTCACCACCTCGATCTGCTTGCCCAGAACGCCTCCCTTGGCGTTCTGCTGCTCGGCCAGCAACTCGACGATCTTTTTCATTCCCTGGCCCTCGCTGGCCCAGGAACCGGTCAGCGGCGCCATCAATCCGATCTTGACGGTATCGGCCGCCTGCGCGCCGCCGCCCATTGCCAAACCGACCGCCGCGACCAGCGCCAAAAATTTCTGCTTCATTCTGTTGTCTCCTCGTGGCTGGGACCGGCTGCCGTGGTGGGTATGGAAATCAAGGGAAGCCGGCGAAATTTTGCAAGCTAACGAACAATAGCAGCGAACTCTAAAAAGCGCCAAACCCGCCACGAGCGTGTCGAGAAAACCGCCCGGCGGCATCCTCGTGGGTCACGACCGGAGGCGCGCGGTCGGCCACGATATCCGCACTTCGGCGGGCGACATGCTGGCCGCCATGGACGACATCTCGTCCTCATCGTCCTCAGATCTATCCCTGTGTCCGCCGGGCAGCCAATCCGGCGCCTGCCCGCCGTTGCGCGCTCCCAGCCCGGCGAAATCGAACAACGCGGGATCGGCCAGATGCGACGGCGCCACGTTCCGGAGCGCGGCGAAGATACTCTCGACCCGTCCCGGAAACTGTTTCTCCCATTGCCGCAGCATCGCCTTAATTGCCTGGCGTTGCAGATTTTCCTGCGAGCCACACAGGTTGCAGGGGATGATCGGGAATTGGCGGGTGGCGGCGTAGGCGGCGAGATCGCTCTCCCTGCAATAGGCCAGCGGCCGAATCACCACATGCCGACCGTCGTCGCTGAGCAGCTTCGGCGGCATGGCCTTGAGCTTCCCACCATGGAACAGGTTCAGAAACAGGGTTTCGAGGATGTCGTCGTGGTGGTGGCCCAGAGCGATCTTGGTCATGCCATGCTCGGCGGCGAAGGTGTAGAGAATCCCGCGCCGCAGCCGCGAACACAAGCTGCAAGTCGTCTTGCCTGCGGGAACAACTCGCTTGACGATGCTGTAGGTATCCTGCTCGATGATGTGGAAAGGAATGCCGACGCTCCGCAGATAATCCGGAAGCACGTGTTCGGGAAAGCCGGGCTGCTTCTGGTCGAGATTGACCGCGATCAGTTCGAACCGTACCGGCGCCCGCGCCCGCAGGTTGCTTAGGATATCCAGCATGACGAAGGAATCCTTGCCGCCGGACAGGCAGACCATTACCCGATCACCCTCCTCGATCATGTTGAAATCCTGGATGGCCCGACCCACGTTGCGCCGCAGGCGCTTCTGAAGCTTGTTGAAATTGATCTGCTGTTTCCTGGCCGCCGCCGTCATCGTCATCACCTCGGGAACCGCCCGCGCGGAGAGAGACTTTACCTGAAATCGGCCCGACCATGCCAAGTCCGCGGCTTGCCGGATTTTTGCTGGAAGACTAGACTCCCCAGTCATGACCGCGGTCCGCGCCGCGCGTCGGGTTCCTGCACGGTCGCGGCTTGCCGCACCGGACAGACAGGCCGCCATTCCTCGGAGAACCCTACCATGGAGACCAGCAACATCGAACATTACCGACACCGGCTTATCGAATTGCGCGTCGAGCACCGCGACCTGGACGATGTAATCGCCCGCCTTTCCAGGGACCCCCTGGTCGACGAGCTTGAACTGAAGCGGATGAAAAAGCGCAAGCTCATGCTCAAGGACATGATCGCGCATCTGGAAAGCAAGCTTATTCCCGACCTCAACGCCTGAGCCGGTCCAAACAAGCGGGGCCGCCCGGCCTTGCGGCCCCGGCGGCCCCTGCTCTCCCACCACCCGTGTTTGATTAAAGCTGCTCGCCGTACTTCTTGGCGTGCAACTCCTTCGCCTGACCGATCCAGTCGTCGCGGCGGATGCGGCCGCTGAAATGGATGACCTCCGATTCCAGGCGGTCGATATCGGTATCGGTCAGGACCGCGATCCGCCGATACGTGCAAATGCCATCGGCGTTCAGCTTGCCCTCCAGCACCGGGCCGATCCCGCTGATCATTTTCAGATCGTCCTTCTCCATCGCGTGCGCCGTCATCACCGTCGCCTGCTGATCATTGGCCAGCGCCTTGATCCGACCGTTGATCTCTTCGAGCCGGTTGGCAATGCCTTTCAGATCGTCGCGAGTCGGCACGCCCAGCCGCTTTAGAGCTCGCGCCACGCGTTCCTCGAACAACTGTTCCAGATTGTCCAACGTATCCGTCGCCTTGGTCCTGACACCCTCGACCACGCCGCGGACTTCATCCATCCGCTCCTTCATTTCCCCGACCGTATCTCCGGCCAGCTTCAACGTCTGATCGCGGAGCTTCTCACCCTCCTTGACCAGCGAATCCATCAGCTTGCCGGTTTCCTCCTGAGCCTTGCCCACCGCTGCCTTGACCTGTCCGGCAACGGATTCCGGCGCTTTCTTCTCGGTATCGTCGCTCATGGCATTCTCCCGTCGGCTTGTTGCCCGCGTTCTGACTGATTACGAAATTAACTCTAGCAGCCAAAACTAGTGCAAACATCCTAACTCGCCTGTTTTTCCATTCCGCTCCAGCATCGGTAGTGGATGCCGGCTTGACTCGGCAACCGCCCACCTCCCGGTTGCTGCTATGATAAAGTAGTCCGCACAATCACCGGCCCGCCCCGAATCCACCTCGACCGGCAGGGTCAAGCCCCATCCTGAGTCATGCCGCCGATCACCCCATGATCCTGAGCCGTTTCCTCAAGCCCAAGTGGCAACATACCGATTCCGAAACCCGCAAACAGGCATTGCAGGGGCTGGAAAGCACCGACCCGGCGCTGGTCGAAATGGCCCGGCAGGATCCCGATCCGGTCCTCCGTCGCGCCGCGCTGGAACGTCTCGACGATCTCGACCTGTTGCAAACCATCGCCAGCGAGGACGCTGACCCGGGCGTGCGGGCCGCGGCCCAGGATCGCTACCGATCCCTGCTGTCCGGCAGGGCCGCTGGCAGCCCGGCGCTGGCCAACCGGCTGGAACGGCTGCGCCAAAGCTCGGATGCCGACTTGGCGGAGTATCTGCTGAATCATGCCGCCGAACCGGAACTACGGCTGGCTGCGCTGGAGCACATCGGCCCGGAACCGCCGCTGGCCGAGATCGCGCTGCGGGATTCTCACCCAGACATACGGCTGGCGGCTCTGGAGCGGATCCACGATCCCGAGCTACTCGACCATATCGCCCGCCAGAGTCGCAACCGCGACAAACGCCTGCATCGCCGGGCGCGGGAACGGCTGGATGCCTTGGTCGCCGCGCAGGCGCGCGCCGCCCATCTGGAACGGCTGTGCGTCGAAATGGAAAACCTGCCTTGGGACGGCGAGAGCGGTCCCAGCGCCGGCCGGTTTCCGAAGCTGGAGCAGGAATGGCGCGATCAGGAAACCGTCGCTCCAACCGAACTGCGGGAACGCTACACCCAGGCACGCACCCGGTTCCTGGCCGAGCGGCAGGTCAGCGCCGGCCGTCGGTCCCAGCGGTTGGAACTGGTCGCTTCCTTGGAAACCCTACTCGAACGGTTGCATCACGAAACCGAACCCAGCGCTGAATTCAACGCATCCATCCAGTACGCCACCCTCGAGGCGCCGGCTGCCTGGAATCACCTCGGCCCAGCCCGAGATGCCGAAACCCGGCGGCTGGAATCGCGGTTCCAGCAACTGATTCAGGACATTCACGAGCAGGAGCGTATCCTGCACCGCAACCAAGTCCGCGCCACCCGCTTGCGCGAAATCCTCCTCAAGACCGAAACCCTGCTCCAACAGCCCAGCGAAGTGCAGGATGCCGATGTCAAGCATCTGCGGCAGCGCTGGGAAGGGCTGGAACGCCCCGAATCTCGCAGCCTGGCCAACGACCTGCAGGCTCGGTTCGACAATCTGCTCGACCGGCTGCGCGCCCGATTGCAACGGCAAGTCCAGCAGCGAGACCAGGAATGGCAGGAGATCCAGGAACTCACGCGCCAATTGGAGGCGGCGGTCGACGAAGGTGAGTTGCAGCAAGCCACCCAACTTCAGGAACAGGCCCGCCAACGGCTCAAGCACAATATCGGCTTGAGCCGCGCGCAAATGGCGGCGGTCGAGGAACGCCTACAAAGTTGCGCCGCCCGCATTGGCGAACTGCGCGACTGGCGGCGCTGGGGCACCAATCAGGCGCGAGAACAACTCTGCGCCACCGCCGAAGGCTTGATCGGACTCAACACCGATCCAGTCGATATCGCTCAGCGTATCCAGCAGGCCCGCGATGCCTGGAAGGAACTGGACCACAGGGAAGGCGCCGCGCCCAAGGCGTTGTGGAAGCGTTTCAACACCGCCTGCGAGCGCGCCTACGCGCCCTGTCAGGCTTACTTCGAGGCCCGGGTTCGCGAACGCCAGCAAAACCTCCAGGCGAAAATAGCGCTTTGCGGACAGCTCGAGCAGTTCGAAGCCACGACCGACTGGCAACGGGTGGACTGGCGCGAGGCCGACCGCCTGCACCGGCGCGCCCAAGAACAATGGTACAAATCCGGGCCAATCAACCGCTCCGACCGCAAGAGTCTCGATCGTCGCTTTCACCAGATCCTGAAGCGGCTCGACGAGCGCCTCGGCGCCGAACGCGAGCGTGAAGTTCGACGGCGTCAGCAGATCATCCAGCAGATTCAGGCCATGGCGGATGGTCCCGACCTGCGCGCCGCCATCGAGGCCGCCAAGCACGCCCAAGCCGAATGGCATCCGACCGTGCAAGCCTTCCCCCGTCAGGAGCAGGCGCTGTGGAAAGCGTTCCGCGCCGCCTGCGACACAGTGTTCGCCCGTCGGCAAGCCGAAAAGCAGGCTGCTGGCGTCGAACGACACGACAATTTGGCGCAAAAGCTGGCGCTGTGCGTGGAAGTCGAGGCGCTGGCCAATGCCGGCAACGAGCAGTTGGCGCAGGCCCGGCTCCGGCTGCGGGAGATTCAGCAAGAGTGGGAGGTGATCGGTCCGATCCCCAAGACCGAACAACGCGCGCTAGGCCAGCGTTTCGAGACAGCCATCCGGCAATTTGCTCTGCACGAACGATCCTTGCGCCGAACCAGCGCCCGGGAAACCCTCCAGCATCTACGCGAGCGGGCGCAAGCGTGCGCGCACCTGGAAGCCCTGCTGGGCGATCCGGTGGACGATACCGCCATTGCCTCGGCCCAGCGGGAATGGACCAGTCTGCCCGCCCTGCCCGCCGCGTTGCTGGAATCCATGCAGCAGCGCTTCAACGTCGTCTGTCAGGCCCTGACCGGCACCCCCGAACAAGTGCAAAACCTGCGCGCCAATCTCGAACGGAACCTCGAACGCAAGCGGATCTGGTGCGTCTGCATGGAAATCGTCGCCGGGGTCGAATCGCCACCAGAACAAACCCAACTGCGGATGGAATATCAGGTTGCCCGCCTGTCGGCCTCCCTGGCCGGCGCCACCGCCAAAGCCGATGCGATCTACGACCCTCGTCAATTGCAGGAGCGGTGGTGTCTGACTGGAGCGCTTCCGCTCGAGGCGGCGGCGGAACTGGACACCCGTTTCCTGCGCGCGGTGCAGACCTGGTGGCAGCGGGAGGAAGTCTGAACCTGCCTGGCCACGGCATCGCGGCCTGCTCGATATGAAATCCACCGACCTGCTGCTGGCGCTGCTGGCGAATGCCGCTTGGGCCTTCAACTTCATCGCCGGCAAGGCGGGCGTCACTCACTTCCATCCGTTCCTGTTCACGGCATTGCGCTTCGGCATCCTGCTGTTGGCGTTGCTTCCGTTCCTGCGCTGGATTCCGGGAAAGATGCGAGGCGTTCTGGGTATCGCCCTGGTATTGGGCGTGTTGCATTTCAGCTTGGTGTTCGCCGGCCTGGAGGCCAGCGGCGATATCGCTTCGGTCGCCATCGCCAGCCAGTTGTACGTTCCCTTTTCGGCTTTGCTGGCGTTGTTGACGCTGGGTGAGGTTCTGGACCGGCGGCGCTGGCTCGGCATCGCTTCGGCGTTCGGCGGCGTGCTGGTGATCGGCTTCGATCCTGTGGTGCTCCAGCATCTCGACGCCCTGCTGCTGATCACCGCCGGGGCGCTGGCCATGGCGGTCGCCACCATCCAGATGCGGAGGCTGCGCGGCGTCAGCGTGTTCGCGTTGCAAGCCTGGATCGCGGTCTGCGCCACACCGGCGCTGGCCCTGCTCTCGCTGCTGTTCGAACAGGGACAATGGACCGCGATACGCACGGCGACCTGGCTGGAACTGGCCGCGCCGCTCTATTCCGCCATCGGCGCCTCGCTGGTCGGGCACGGTATCGTCTACCACCTGCTCGGCCGCTATCCGGTCGGCGTCACCACACCGCTGATGCTGCTGACGCCCGTCCTGGCGGTAGCCTTCGGCGTGCTACTTTGGGGAGATGCCCTGACCTGGAAGCTGATCGGCGGCGGCCTGCTGACCTTATCCGGCATCGCCATCATCACCCTGCCCAGACATGGACGCGCCCTGGCACCCGATTCGGGGTAGCAGCGCGACTTTCGCGGTTCAGAATTCCTTGCGGATCAATTGCTCGATCAGAGGTTGCAGGATCAGTTCCATGGCGAACCCCATTTTGCCGCCGGGCACCACGATGGTGTTGCGGCGCGACATGAACGAATCGTGGATCATGTGGAGCAGATAGTTGAAATCCGGACGGGTCTTGCGCGGTTCCCGAAACCGGATCACCACGAAGCTCTCATCCAGGGTGGGTATATCGCGGGCAGTGAAGGGGTTGGAAGTATCCACCGTCGGCACCCGCTGGAAATTGATGTCGGTGCGCGAAAACTGCGGCACGATGTAATGAGTGTAATCGTACATCCGTCGCAGGATGGCATCGGTTACCGCCTCGGGACTGTAACCACGCTCCGCGGTATCGCGGTGGATCTTCTGGATCCATTCGAGATTGACGATCGGCACCACTCCGATCAGCAGATCCACGTAACGGGCGACGTTAACCTTGTCGGTCACCACTCCGCCGTGCAGTCCTTCGTAGAACAGCAGGTCAGTCCCCCCGGGCAACTGCATCCAGGGAGTGAAAGCACCGGATTCCTGGCCGTAAAGTCTTGCTTCCTCCCGATTATGCAGATAATACCGCCGCAGCCCCGTGCCCCGCTCGCTGTACTCCATGAACAGCGCCTCCAGCCGGTCGAACAGATTGCCCTCGGGGCCGAAGTGACTGAGCGTCCGGTCTTCCCGGTTCGCCCGTTCGACCTGCACCTGCATTTCGTCGCGGTCGTAGCGGTGGAAGCTGTCCCCCTCGATGGTGGCAGCGCTGATTCCATCTCGCCGGAAGATATGTTCCATGGCGACCCGGACCGTCGAAGTGCCGGCTCCGGACGAACCGGTAATAGCGATAATCGGATGCTGTTTCGACATGGCCACCCCGCGTAAAAATCACGGGCGGTATTATAATCTGGCTTATATTGCAGTGCGGCATAAGGATATTGAGCACGCCAAGCCGCCCCGTTATCTGATTTCGCATATTCCGCGCCATGGCAAGATATGCCGAAATGGAAACCACTTGGCGCAACATCCAAGATGAGCGGGTTGGAACACTGATCCCCGCATCAACACGATGGAAAATTAACCATGAGTTACCCCCCCCGGATTCCCATCCTGCCCACCTGTTCCAGCAGCTGCCGCAATTGATAGCAATGGATAAACCCCGGCACGGCGCCGACCGCGAACAGGCATAGCGTCACGGCGTAAAACTCCCAATCCTGGACATGGACCGTACCCGTCAACTTGTACTCAAAACCAAACCCCATGCCGATGATCAGGCCATACAGCAGGCTCCATTCAATCAGCCGCAGCCAAAACGGCTTCGCCCGCCGATCAGGGCGGGCGATGACCAACAACCAACGTTCGCTCGACCAAGGCAGGTTAGCGGCGACCGCCGCCAACCCCAGCCATAGGCCGATAACAATGCTCTGCGACATGGCCCCGCTAACCGGCCCTCAGTTCACAGCGCCGCGGCGCACCAAGTCATCAGCGCGGTTGGATACAAGCCCAGCACCACCAGCAGTAATCCGTTGGCACTGATGACGATCCCCGTATCCCGACTGAATTCGACCGGATCGCTTTGCTCCGGCTTGTCGAAGTACATGCACTTGACCACCCGCAGATAATAGAATGCCCCGATCACCGAAAACACCACACCGAGAATCGCCAACCAGATCAGCCCGACATGGATGATGGCCTGCAACACCACCCACTTGGCGTAGAAACCGACCAGGAACGGGATACCGGCCATCGACATCATGATCATCATCATCAGGAAGGCCAGCCACGGGCTGCGGTCGTTCAGACCCTTGAAGTCGTCGATGTTCTCGGCCTCAAAGCCGGATCGACTCAGCACGATGATAACGCCGAAGGCGCCGACCGCCATCAGCACATAGACGATGGCGTAGAACATGGCCGCCGCGTAACCTTCCGGCGAACCGGCCAGGATGCCCAGCAGCAGAAACCCGACATGGGATATCGTCGAATAAGCCAGCATGCGCTTGATGTTGCTTTGGACAATGGCAACCAGATTACCAAGCGCAATGGACAGCACCGCCAGAATGATCAGCATTTGCTGCCAATCGCCCTGCAACGTGCCCAGTCCATCCACCAAAACCCGCATCACCAACGCGAAAGCCGCCAGCTTCGGCGCCGAACCGATGTACAGCGTCACCGAGGTGGGTGCACCCTGATAGATATCCGGCAGCCACATGTGAAAGGGGACCGCACCCAGCTTGAAGGACAACCCGACGACCAGGAACACCAAGCCGAATACCAGCACCAAGTTGTCCCTGCCCTGCCTGGCGACGGCATCGGCCACCACTTGCAGGTCCACGCTGCCAGTGGCGCCATAGATCATCGAAATGCCGTACAGCAACATGCCGGAGGCCAGCGACCCCAACACGAAGTACTTCATGGCGGCCTCGGAGGAAACCGGCGAATCGCGGTCGATGGCCACCAGAGCGTACAGCGACAGCGACAGCAGTTCCAGACCCAGATACACGCTGAGCAGGCTGTGGGCAGACACCATGACCATCATGCCCAGCACGCCGAACAACTCCAGTACGTAGTACTCGCCCTTGAACAGATCGCGCTGCCGCAAGTAGTCGCGCGAATAGAGGAATACGGCGGCGGAGGCCAGATAAATGAAGAGCTTCAACAGATCGCCCATGGCATCCTTGATGTAGTGACCGAACATGGTGGTCACCGGCGCATGAGCGTAAGTCGCCAGCGTCAGCAGGGCAGCGCCCAGCAAGGTTACCTGCGCCAGCCCATAGGTGATGTGCCGCTGCCGCTGTTCGAGGAACACGTCGACGACCAGCACCAGGCAGGTCATGATCAACACGAACAGTTCCGGCATTACCGGCAGGAAGTCAGGGGCGACGAAGTTCATTGGGTTTCCCTATTCTCCGAAAATCTTCTCTGCGACAGGAGCCCTTACAGCTTGGACAGGGTGACGTGCTGCAGCAGGTTATCCACCGAAGCGTGCATCACCGAGGTCAACGGGTCGGGCCAGACGCCGAGCAGCAGCACCGCCGCGGCCAGCAGACCGAGCATGACGATCTCGCGGGTACTGACATCCTCCAACTCGGCGACATGGCTGTTGCCGATGTCGCCGAAGATGACCCGCTTGACTAGCCACAGGGTATAGGCCGCGCCCAAAATCAAGGTGGTGGAGGCCAGGAAAGCGATCCAGAAGCTGGCCTTGAAGCTGCTCAGAATCACCAGGAACTCGCCGACGAACCCCGAGGTGCCGGGCAGACCGGCGTTGGCCATGCCGAACAGCACCATGAACGCCGCGAAGATCGGCATGGTATTGACCACTCCACCGTAATCCTTGATCTGACGGGAATGAACCCTGTCGTACAGCACGCCCACGCAAAGGAACAGCGCGCCCGAGATGAAGCCGTGCGATACCATTTGCACCATGCCGCCTTCGATACCCATGGCGGCGCCGCTCAGGCTGCCGGTATGGCGATGGATACCGAACACGATGAAGAAACCCAAGGTAACGAAACCCATGTGGGCGATCGAGGAATAGGCGATCAACTTCTTCATGTCCTGCTGGATCAGGGCAACCAAGCCGATGTAAACCACCGCCACCAGCGACAGGGTAATGATCAGCCAGTCCAGCATGGCGGAGGCATCCGGAGCGATCGGCAGGGCAAAGCGCAGAAAGCCGTAGCCGCCGATCTTCAGGGTGATGGCCGCCAGGATCACCGAACCGCCGGTGGGAGCTTCGACGTGAGCGTCCGGCAACCAGGTGTGTACCGGCCACATCGGCACCTTGACCGAGAAGCCCGCCATGAAGGCGAAGAAGATCAGCACCTGCTCGGTCAGGCTCAGCGGCAGCTTGTGGAAATCCAGGATTTCGAAGCTGTTGGCCTGGTTATACATGTAGATCAGGGAGATCAGCATGAACACCGAACCGAGGAAAGTGTACAGAAAGAACTTGAGGGTGGCGTAGACCCGGCGCGGTCCGCCCCAGATGCCGATGATCAGGAACATCGGGATCAGCATCGCCTCGAAAAACACGTAGAACAGGATGGCGTCCAGCGCGGCGAACACCCCGATCATCAGCCCTTCCATGATCAGGAAGGCGGCCATGTACTGGGCGACCCGATACTGCACCACCTCCCAGCCGGCGATCACCACCAGCACGGTCATGAACGCCGTGAGCAGGATCAGCGGCATCGAAAAGCCGTCCACACCCAGATGATAGTTGACGCTGAGAGCCGGAATCCAGGGGATGAATTCCTGAAACTGCATCGCCGCCGTCGAGGAATCGAACAGCGTGAACAGCGGGATGCCGATCAGGAAAGTCACGATCGCCACGGTCAGGGCCAGCGCCTTGGCGCGCACGGGGTTGTCGTCACCCACGAATAGCACCGCGATACCACCGAGAATCGGGAACCAGATGACAAGACTCAGCAGAGGCAGTTCCGACAGCATGGTTTTTCTTCTTCCAGGTTAGCGGGTGACGAACCAAGTCAACAGGATCAGCAGGCCGATGATCATCGCGAACGCATAGGTATACAGGTAGCCTGTCTGGAGGTGTCGAGTCACGGCCGCGAACCAGCCGACCAGCCGCGCCGTACCGTTCACCAGCAGACCGTCGATCAGGCCGGCATCAGCGTATTTCCACAGCACGGTGCCCAAGTTTCGGCCGCCCCGCATGAAAAACGATTGATAGAACTCGTCGAACAGGTACTTGCGGTCCATGATGTCGTACAGCTTGGCAAACCGCCGCCGGATTTGATCCGGAAGGTCCGGCCGCGCCATGTACAGATACCAGGCCGCCCCGAACCCCGCGAGAACCAGGACGAACGGCAGTCCTGTCAAACCGTGCAGCGCGAAACTCATCGCACCGTGGAAATGCTCCTTGAGATGTTCCAGCACGTCGTGTTCGGGCGCCACGAAGATGCTGTTTCCAAACCCATCGCCGAACAGCAGGGGCTGGATGGTCATGGCGCCAATAACCACTGAGGGAATGGCAAGCAGAATCAAGGGTATCGTCACTACCGCTGGCGTCTCGTGCAAATGCTCCTGGGTGTGATGGTCCATTCGCTCCTTGCCGTGGAACACGATGAAGTACAGCCGGAAGGAATAGAACGCGGTCACAAAAACGCCCAGCGTCACCGCAAGGTAGGCGAAACCGGCGCCGGGAATGTGCGAGTAACGCACCGCCTCCAGAATGCTGTCCTTGGAGTAAAAACCAGCGAAGCCCGGGGTACCGATCAGGGCCAACGTACCCAGCAGGAAGGTGAACCAAGTGATCGGCATGTATTTCCACAAGCCGCCCATCTTGCGGATATCCTGCTCGTGATGCATGGCGATGATCACCGAGCCGGCCCCCAGAAATAGCAGCGCCTTGAAGAAGGCGTGGGTCATCAGATGGAAAATAGCGACCGAATAGGCCGACACGCCCAGCGCCACCGTCATGTAGCCCAATTGGGAGAGCGTCGAGTAGGCGATCACCCGCTTGATGTCGTTCTGGATGATGCCGAGGAAACCCATGAACAGGGCGGTGATCGAACCGATCACCAGCACGAAGCTCAGCGCGGTCGGCGACAGCTCGAACAGCGGCGACATCCGGGCGACCATGAAGATGCCCGCGGTCACCATGGTCGCCGCGTGGATCAAGGCCGAGATGGGCGTCGGGCCTTCCATCGAATCCGGCAACCATACATGCAGCGGCACTTGGGCGGATTTGCCCATCGCGCCGATGAACAGCAGGATGCAGATCAGGGTCATCAGCGACCAGTCGACGCCGGGAATGATCTGCACGCTCATGTCAGCCATCAGCGGCGCGGCGGCGAAAACGTCGGAGTAGTCGATGCTGTTGAAGGCCATCAGCACGGCGGCGATACCGAGCAGGAAACCGAAATCGCCCACCCGGTTAACCAGAAAAGCCTTGAGGCTGGCGAATATGGCGCTCTCGCGCTTGTACCAGAAGCCGATCAGCAGGTAGGACACCAGACCGACCCCTTCCCAGCCGAAGAAAAGTTGCAGGAAATTGTTGGACATTACCAGCATGAGCATCGCAAAGGTGAACAACGCGATGTAGCTGAAAAAGCGCTGGTAGCCGTCGTCATCGTGCATGTAGCCGATGGTGTAGATATGTACCATCAGAGACACGAAAGTAACGGTGGCAATCATCACCGCGGTCAGGTTGTCGATCAGAAAGCCCACTTCCAGACGGATGCCTTCGACGATCATCCAGGTGTAGATCGACCCGTTGTACGGCTCCGCGCCATCCAGGACATGGTGCCGGAGCACCACCAGCGACAGCAGGAAGGCGATCGCCACGCCGATGATGGTGACCCAGTGGGCGCCGGCACGGCCGATCTTGCGGCCGAGCAGACCAGCGATGGTGGCGCCGAGCAGAGGCGCGAGCACAATTGCGAGGTAGATGTTTCGCATGCGGCTAACCCTTCAGCGTGTCGAGGTCGGCGACATTGATGGTGCGGCGATTCCGGAACAGCACCACCAGAATGGCCAGGCCGATGGCCGATTCAGCCGCGGCCACCGTCAGGATGAAAAAGACGAAAACCTGGCCGATGGTATCGTCGAGGAACCGCGAGAAGGCGATGAAATTGAAGTTCACCGCCAGCAGCATGAGTTCGATCGACATCAGCAGGATAATGACGTTCTTTCGGTTCAGAAAGATGCCGGCCACGCTGAGACAAAAGAGGATCGCTCCCAGCACCAGATAATCAGTAAGCGCGATCATCTATCCCTCGCCTTTGCTTTTTGGAATGTTGGAAATCGGTCAAGGAAGTCGGACGGGGGCGCCGAAAGGCCGGCAAGCCCGCCCCCCGGCCATTATTGTTTCTTTTCCGGCGCCATGCGCACCAATCGCACCCGGTCGTCGCGCGATACCCGAACCTGCTGGCCCGGATTTTGGGACTTGACTCCCTCCCGACGCCGCATCGTCAGAGAAATGGCGGCGATGATCGCGACCAGAAGGATCACCGAAGCGATTTCAAACGGGTAGACATAGAAGGTGTACAGGACACTGCCCAATTCCTTGGTATTGCTATAGTCGGCCGCCCGCACAACCAGGCTGTATTGGTCCGTGCCAAAATAGCTGGATCCCACCACCAGCCCCATCTCGATGACGATGAGCAAGGCTACCGTCGCTCCAACTGGCAGATATTTGATAAAACCTTCCCGCACCGGATCGACGTTGAGGTCCAGCATCATCACCACGAACAGGAACAGCACCATCACCGCGCCGACGTAGACCAGAATCAGGGTAATGGCGAGAAATTCGGCTTCGATCAACAGCCAGAGCGCGGCGCTGGTGAAGAACGCCAACACCAGGAACAGCGCGGCATGTACGGGATTGCGAACCGTGATGACTCGAACCGCTGCGAAGATCAGGATCAGGGCGAAAACGTAGAACAGAAACTTTTCAAATCCCATGTGTGGACCCGTTTTCTTTATTCTGGCTGCCAATGAAAGCTAGCGATAGGGAGCGTCTGCGGCCCGGTCGGCGGCGATCTGCGCCTCGCAGCGGTCGCCATGGGCGAGCAGTTTTTCCTTGGTCATGATGTGCTCGCCGCGCTTCTCGAAATGATAATCGAACATACGGGTCTCCACGATGGAATCCACCGGGCAGGCCTCCTCGCAGAATCCGCAGAAGATGCACTTGAACAGATCGATGTCGTAGCGGGTAGTACGACGGGTACCGTCTTCCCGCTGTTCGGACTCGATGGTGATCGCCAGCGCCGGGCAAACCGCCTCGCACAGCTTGCAGGCGATACAACGTTCTTCGCCGTTCGGATAGCGGCGCAGGGCGTGCAGGCCGCGGAACCGGGGCGACAGCGGAGTCCGTTCTTCCGGGAACTGCACCGTGATCTTCTTGGCGAACAGGTGTCGACCGGTAACCTGCAAGCCAAGCAACAACTCCCAAAGTAGGAAGCTCTTGAAGTAGTGCCGCAGAGCGTTCAGGGCATTCATCGCATTCTCCGCATCAATCAAACCACGGACCCACGTGCGCCAGCACGCCCAGCCCGATGACCAGCAACCAGACCAGGGTCACGGGGATGAAAACCTTCCAGCCCAACCGCATGATCTGATCGTAGCGATAGCGTGGGAACGTAGCGCGGAACCACAGAAAAAACAGCAGCAGGAGCGAGATCTTGAGCACCAGCCAAATCGCACCGGGCACGAAGGAGAACAAACCGCCCAGCACCGGAATACCCTCGAACGGCGACAACCACCCTCCCAGGAACATCGTGGACGCCAGCGCCGACACCAGGATCATGTTGGCGTATTCCGCCAAAAAGAACACCGCGAACGCCATGCCGGAGTAATCCACATGGAAGCCGGCCACGATTTCCGATTCACCTTCGGCCACGTCGAAGGGGGCACGGTTGGTTTCGGCGACCCCGGAGATGAAGTAGACCAGAAACAGTGGCAGCAGCGGCAACCAGAACCAGTGCAGCAGGCTGCCTTGCTGAGCCAGAACGATCTGATTCAGATTCAGGCTGCCGGCCGCCATCAGCACGCCCACCAAGGCGAAGCCCATGGCGATTTCGTAGGCAACGATCTGCGCCGCCGAACGCATCGCGCCCAGGAAGGCGTACTTGGAGTTGGACGCCCAGCCGGCGATGATCACGCCGTAGACGCCCAGCGAGGTCAGCGCGAGCAGGTAGAGCAGGCCGGCGTCCAGATGGGAAATCATCATGCCGTCGCCGAGCGGCACCACCGCCCAAGCCGCCAGCGCCGGCCCGAAAGACAGCACCGGGGCCAAAAGAAACAGGAAGCGGTCGGCCCGGCTCGGGATGATGATTTCCTTGAACATCAGCTTCATGGCGTCGGCGATCGGCTGCAGCCAACCCTTTGGACCCACCCGATTCGGGCCAATCCGGATTTGCATGTAGCCGATGATCTTGCGCTCGGCGAAGGTCAGATACGCCACTCCAATCAACAGGGGAACCAGGAGGACGATGATTTTCAGAAGGATGATGATGACCGCCAGCAGCGTTTCCACGATCCAGGATCCTTGTTGTTATTGGATGGTCACCGGCCCCACCGCCGGACCGAGCGCGATGCTGGCGCTCAAACCCGCCGGAATCCAGGCACAACCCTTGGGCACGCTTTCATCGAGCACCAGCGGCAGATCGACCGTCGCTCCGTTCTGGCGCACCTGGACCCGTTCCCGTCCGGTTACGCCCAGTTCGCGCGCCATGTCTGGATGCAGCCGCACCTCGGCCAGCCGCGCCAGCGGGCTTGCCTGCAGCGAGCGGGCGCGCCGCACCAGCGAATCCACCGCGTAAATCGGCACGTCAGCCACCCGCAGCAACCCCTCGGCTCGGAACCAGGCCAGCGGTTTGCCGAGATCCGGTGTGTTATCCGGCTCGATACCGCCACAGGCGCCCCGAACCTCGGCGAGCACCTCATCGGAACTCACGTACTCAAATCCATCGACGCCGCACAGGTTGCCCAGAACCCGCAATACCTTCCAGGCCGGCCGCGCTTCGCCGAACGGCCTGCTGGCACCCTGGAAGCTCTGCCAGCGACCCTCGGCATTGACATAGGTACCCGAGGTCTCGGCGAAGGTCGCCACCGGCAGGACCATTTGGGCGTAGGACTTGCTGGCAGGACCGGCGAAGGGGCTGAGGGACACCACGAATTCGGCGCCCTGCAAAGCCTTCAGCGCCGCGGCACCGTCCCAGCAGTCCAGTTCCGGTTCGATTCCAAGCAGTACGTAGGCCTTGCGCGGCGACTCCACCATTGCCCGCGCGTCCAGACCTACCGCCGGAGCCTGCTTGCCGCCCGGCAGGCGGTGCGGCACCGCGCCTGCCAGCCAGCCGCCAGCCGAATTGGCGGCCTCGGGCAGGTAACCCAGCCGGGCGCCCGCGTGCAGGGACACGAAGCCTGCCAACGCCCGCAGTTGCGCGAAGGCTGGGTGAGCCACAGCCAGGTTGCCCAACAGCACGGCCGCCGGCGCGCTGTTGATGAGATGGGAAGCAATAACCCGTTCGGTTTCGCCCGGAGCGTTCGCGATCAGACCCACCAAGTTTGCCGGTAGCGTTTCACCCTTCGATTCGGCGACGACCTGAGCCACGCCGGCAAGCGCCGCCACCATCCCGGCGGGATCGGTGACGATCTTGGCCGCGACCGGGAAGCGGAACTCGAAATCGCGGGGGTTGACGAACATGATTTCCCCCCCCGCCAGCGCCGCCTTGCGCAAGCGATGGCCGGCCAGCGGCTGTTCCATTCGCACGTTGGAGCCCACCAGCAGCGCCGATTTAACCTTCTCCAGATCCTCCAGATTCTGGCCCAACCATGGGAACACCGGCGCCGTGCCCTGATCGCTGAAATCGGCCTGCCGCAAGCGATGATCGATGTTCGCCACACCCAAACCGCGCGCTAGCTTCTGCGCCAGATACAACTCCTCAAGGGTTGCAGTCGGCGCGACCAGGAAACCGACCGACTCGGCGCCGTTCCGGGCGATGACGTCCTTCAGCCCTCTGGCGACCGCTTGCAGCGCTGCTTCCCATTCGATCTCGGCGCCGTTCACCAGCGGTTTGGCCAATCGATCGTCGCCATAGATACCCTCGTAGCTGAACCGATCACGGTCGGAAAGCCAGGTTTCGTTGATCGACTCGTTCTCGCGCGGCACCACCCGCATCACCTGACCGCGCAGGGTGTGGATGAAGATGTTGGAGCCGATGGAATCATGCGGGGCGACACCGGCATGTTGTACGTACTCCCAGGAACGGCCCTTGTAACGGGACGGCTTGGCGGTCAGCGCCCCGACCGGGCAGAGATCGATAACGTTGCCCGACAACTCCGACGCCACGGTCCTGGAAACGTAGGTGCCTATTTCGGTGTGCTCGCCGCGTCCGGTGGCGCCCAGTTCGCGCAGGCCAGCGATTTCCTCGCCGAAACGCACGCAACGGGTACAGTGAATGCAGCGGGTCATGTCGGTGGCGATCAGTGGCCCGATGTTTTTGTCCTTGACCACCCGCTTGCGCTCCGCGAACCGCGACACGTCGCCGCCGTAGCCCAACGCCACATCCTGTAGTTCGCATTCGCCGCCTTGGTCGCAGATCGGGCAGTCCAGCGGATGATTGATCAGCAGAAACTCCATGGTTCCCTTCTGCGCGGCGAGGGCCTTGGGCGATTCGGTGTAGACCTTCATACCTTCCATCACCGGGGTCGCGCAGGCCGGCAGCGGCTTGGGCGCCTTCTCTACCTCGACCAGACACATACGGCAGTTGGCGGCGATAGACAGCTTCTTGTGGTAACAGAAACGGGGTATCGGAATACCCGCCGCATCGGTGACCTCAATGAGCATCGCGCCCTTGCGCGCCTTCAGCGGGATGCCGTTGACTTCGATATTGACCAAATCCTCGCTCATTATCTTACCCAACGTGGAGTTTAACCGGACACCGGACTGCCCGATGTGATGCGCGGAGCCAAAACTCGCAGAATGGCCTGGTCGCACGGGCGACATGGTCCGCCGGTTCACCGCGGCCGGAGCAATGGCGAGGGCCGGAGGCGTGGCTCGCCAGCGGAAAAAATGAGATCATACAAGACATCGACAGCGGCATCATACCGGGGGGATCATGTTCCAGCATCACAAAGTGTCGTGTCTTGTTGTGAGTGTGAATCTTGGGAACATAGCTAGCGCGCTACCAAGACACTGATTTCACAGTGAAAGACTTCCCGGCAGCCGTTGAAATATTTTTCCAGTCTAGGGCAAGGCATTATTTACGTCAACTGTAATAGGCCAGCGGGTTAGCCTCTTCAGCGACTGTAGAACTTACTCATTGACAAACATTGTACAATATGCTTAGCAAGCTGAACCTTAGCGGGATGTTTCCGTTGATGAGAGCAATCAGTCGCCCATCCACCGCGCATTGTACTTTAGCGATGCATGTATCTTTTATATGAACATACCGCACTCACCGACCGGTTGTCACTTGGGGAACGTGATGGAGATCAGCCATGAATTGCGTCAATTGATCCTTACTCCGCGAAGGCTATACTTCCCGTGATTTATTCAATAGCTAGAGAGCCAAGAAATGTCCCAAAAGACCGATGTAGCTACAACAAGCGAAGAAAATACACAACTACGAAAAAATCACCTACAAGAACCAAACAATTTACCTCCCTCTACTGGCAAGCATAATGATTTGCAAAAGCCAGCATCCCATGAATTACCATCCACGCAGCAGGCATCATCGCATGATGAAGACTCCAATACGGGCGAATTGGATTTGCTGGATATCCTAATCAAACAAGAAGAACATAGACAACAACTTCAACTTCTACAAGACTTGATGCTGCATCCTGCACTCATCAAGCTAAAACATGAACCCATACCCACCTCTTCAACGCCTGAGGAAATCACTCAGCGCAAAAAGGAAATACAGTATCGAATTGATATACTTCAAACATTATTAACCGTAACCAAAGAAGAACTGAAATTGTTAAGTCGGGCCATCTCGGAAAAACCTGGGAAATGATGCAGAATTAACCGCACCTTTCAGTGATCGTTGGTGAACCAAGCCATACCTCAAGACCGCCTCTGGGATTATCGACATATTTCCATCCCCCATTATTTCGCACTGCTACTTTTGGGGCAAATACGTTAGCGGTTCCAACAAACAAACCATAAGGTGTGGAAACCATATTTCTGACGCCCCAGTTATAAGGATTACCAAACCCAGTTCTACTTAATGGTAACCAATTTTCACCATCCCAGCTTCGCCATAAGTCAAACCCTCCTTGAGATTCAACGAGTTTTCCTACACTAATTTGATCGATAAATTGGCGTATCCGTGGGGATGCTTTTTCAAAGGAAACCCAGCTCAAATTCACGCTCCAGTCATAAGTACCTAAGTAGAGCCAGCCATCATGGGATTGTATGCACCAGAAATATCCATTAAAAAAATTTCCAAATCCTGGTGAAAAGCCGCTCAGAGTATTTTTATATCCTTGAGGTGTAACTCTTGGATCACCCACGATTAAATCCCACGTATCGTCCGGAAGAACGCGAATTAATTCTGCAGCATCAGGACCAATATTATTAATGCGGTCGTGTCCTCCTCCCTGGATGCCAGATCCAATATACAAGGCATTCTTGAACACGTGCATGGAAGCGACAGCCTGATTCAATGGCCCACGAAATGCGCCCTGATCAATCACCTTGGTCCATTGGTAGGGTGGCTCTCCCACGCAGGGACTTCGCCACACCTGATAGCCAGTCAGATTAAATGTACCTGCATACAACTGATCATTAAATATGGCAAGGGTGAATATTCCCTGATTTCCAGGATCACCGAATCCAGGCAAGTTGGTTTCGCGCCACTGCCCACCGACCGGATTAGCACTTTCGTAGATAATCGGCAAACCAGAGGTGTTCTGCTGTCCTCCATCACTACCCTTGCGCGCTGTTGGGGAGAAAAACAACCGTTCCTGGAACGCCGCCAACGTCCGGGTAGTCTGGATGGGCAAGCCGAGGATGCCGTAATCGGTAGCGGGCGCGAACCTTTCCCCATCCGTCGATCGGAGCAGCATTCCCCCTAGGGCCCGGCCAGGCGCCCAATTAGACACGTAAAGCGCAGGTTCCGGATCGGAACAGCCCTGAAATACCGTCATGGAACGGTAACCTATCTCGCGAGTGACTGGCTTACCATCGACGCCCTCGATCAACGGAGCCCGCAGTACCTGCTGCCACATGTTGGTTATCGGTTCGTAACTCCAAATCTGAGCACGGCGATCAATCTGGTAAAGCCCCTCAAGAGTATCTGGACATTCGACCGGCCAGATCGACATCTCAAGTTGAGCGAAAGCGCTTTGCAACTTCAGCATGCACATGTTGGACCGTGTGGTTCCCAAGTACAGCTTTTCCTTGAACCAAGCCATGCTGTGGGGATAACTGTTATGGCCATCGCCCAAACCGTTCGGGCAAATCTTGCGGAAATTTTCCATACGCAACCCCGGTTTGGGTGCTGGATCGAATGGCTTGGTAATCGCAGTGTGAGGGCTCATCAGCTGGTAGCATGCATCCCGCTGTTGTCAGTGTTTTGTTGATGCTCATATTGCAATATGCGGTCGCGGAAGAAAAGCCATATAGTCTCGCTGGCATCGATGGCATGGCTGGTTTTCCCCACTATCCGAGCCAAAACAGGGGGGGGCTGGACCATGCCCGGCCATGTATGCCCTCCCCCCTCGATTGCCACCAACTTCAAGGCGGCCCCTTTTTTGCGGCAAGGATAATCCAATATCTTAACGACAGTGCCATCCCCATAAGGATCTTCCAGTACCGCTTCGACTTTGGATGCCGACCAACATCCGTTGCACCGTTGCCAAAAAGCCAGAGTCTCCGGTACTGAAACCACCTCTCCTCCCGCGCCGCGCCGTTGTCCCATCGGTATAGTTCCACCCTGCCAAGGCATTAATTTATCTTCAGTACCATTAATCATCAGCAAGGCAACGGGTGCGGACGGCTCGCATTGTAATTTCAGTGGGACCGGCATGGAAGCGATAACGGTCGCGAATGCGGCGAACCGATTAGGCATCTCACAGGCAAGCCGAAAGGTAAACATACCCCCGGAAGAAGCGCCGGTTGCATAAATCCGCCTCTCATCAATATTTCTGGTTCGAACCAAGTGGTCAACCAGATGCTTAACGAATAACAGATCGTTCCCACTTTTTGAGGTGGTCGATTCCCGACCATCATTCCAGTATCCACAGGCATTGGGATAGACAACAGCGAAATTTTCCCTGTCAGCGATTGCATTAAAGTTCGTCATATCAGAAAATTTCTGAGCATTTCCTTGCCCTCCATGAAATGCCATAACCAGAGGTATTTTCTGGTTTGGTAATCGAGATGGTAAATGTAAATAGTAATTTCGTTTTCGCTTTCCCATGGGTAAATATCCGATAAATCCATGAGGATCACTTTCATGAGAATATTCACCTACTTGACGCTTTTTCCACCAATATCGAATATGAAAAATAAAAAAAATACATAACAACGCAAGCAGAATATATCGTGAATGGGAAAATAAATTATAAGATAATAATGCAAATAGAAATACGGCAAGTATTAATAATACTGCTTCTGAGAGTTTCATATAGTAATCACCTCATGATTACATAGGAGTTCGTACAATTAGCTGAATTTTATCAAATTGAAGCGACTCATTAAGCTCTCTCGGCCAACCCTCTTATGGTCTTTGATAACTTATTGTATAACAATTAAATTTTCACGCTCCCTACAATGTTACTTAAAAGAGTCATTCCATGGGGGGAACCCGATCTCATCAACGCGAAAGACCACATTGACGCTATCCTGACCAATTTCAACGCGTTTGACCAGCGTACGGATCAACTCCCCAGAGCAACCGCGCTATGTGGGGGGTTGACAGGAAGCGGCTCACTCAGGTAACGGGATGGGGTGATCGGATGGAAAGAACTTATGCGGCCCCAACTGACCGACCCGCGCCCGTATTTCGCCAACCTGCCCGATTCCCGCCGCGAGACCCGCAACAAGTTGCACCCACTGCAGGATATTTTGGTGATTGTGCTGTGTGCGGTGCCGAGCGGCATGGAAGATTGGGTCAGGATGGAAGCGTTTGCGGAAGAAAAAGAAGCCTGGTTACGGGGATTTCTGTTGCCCAACGGGATTTCCTCGCACGATGCCTCGAGCGACGTGCTGGGGCGGATCGATCCGGTGGCCTCCCGGGCGGCCTTCACCGCCTAGGCGATGGCGGCCGCCGGGCTTGGTCGACGAGCAGGTGGGGGTGGATGGCAAAGCCGTGCGCGGGAGTCGGGGCGGTATGAACCCGGCCATGCATCGGGTCAGTGCGTTGGCCGAACGGGCGCGCTGGGTATTGGCGCAGCAAGCGGTCGCCGAGAAGTCCAACGAGATCACTACCATTCCAGACCTCCTGGCACTGCTCGACCTGCAGGGGGCCGTAGGGTCCGCCGATGCGATGGGTTGCCAGAAAACCATCGCGCGAACGATTGTCGAGGGTGGGGCTGACTCTGTGTTGGCGCTTGAGGATTTCCTCAGTTCGCTCACGGATCAAGAACGGTTCGCGGCGACCGTGCGCGGTCACGGGGGCATCGAAAACCAACCACACGGGGTTTTGGAGGTACAGTTTGGTGAAGATGCCTGTCGAACGCGCAACGATCACTCGGCCGAGAACCTGGCCTTGATTCGCCGCATCGCCCTGAATGTGCCGCGTCATAACGGCCCCCCGTGCGATAGCATCCGTCGCCGGAAACTCCGGGCTGCGCTCGATGATGACCATCGGTAGCGCCTCCTCTTGGGCACCCCAACCCCAGCTAACCCATAGCGTGATTGCCCTGCAATCCGGGGTACGAAAGGGCCGGACAGGATCGGGTTAGGCGTCGAAGTCAACACTTACAAACGTTCAAACGATCTCTCGTCCGTGGCCTCCCGTCCGGTTGGACAACCCAGCGCAACGGCTTTCATGATCGGGGGCGAGCGGGATACCGCTCATGACTGGTTAGGCGGACAATGTATTTGGGCAGCGGCATGGTCAGGTTCCTCGTTCAGGGTTCTCTACAGCCAAACCGATCCGCTCCATGAAGTCAAATAAGCTCGGGCGAAGCACTATCTCAAGGCAGCCTCGTCCAAACCGGTCAACACTCTAAGGAACCTTGGTCCATTTGACCCAGTTCGTGTCGGCGGCTTCGAAATCAGCTTTCAATGCTTTCTGCATGTCGCCAATTTGCTTCTGCGTGATGTCTGCCTCCTTGAAGACTTTCTTGGACTTCGCGGCGGCTTCCTTGGCGGTGAGTGCGGCCGCCAGATTGGCTTTGGTTACCGTGGCCGTTCCCGCCCAGATCTGTTTCGCCGTTCCGACCGGGTAAAGCGCTCCACCGAGGCCAAAGTCGCACTTGTACCCCTTGTCCCACTTCATTTTTCCCGCAGTATTCAACAGCTTGACCAGAGAGTTGATATTACTGAAGGTCGACTGATCGTAAAGCTGTAAGTGGACCCGTTCGAAATTCAGCCGGAACAGTGGAAGCGTCTTGGCGATCGCATCCCTAGCGTCCCATAAGGCGTTGGCCTTGGCGGCGCTGGCGGCTTCGAGCGCATTCAGCCAGTCGGCGTCTGGTTTACTAATGGTTCCATCACCCTGAATCCAGCGAAAGCCTTTGAAACCGATATCGGCGGCGCGTCCGAAGTTGTGGTTGCTCTCCCCCGGACCCGCCTTGGTGTTGACTTCAGCCGCCTGCTGGGCAAAGGTTCGGCGGCGACCGGTGGGGGTGAGTTTCAACACGATCTTGTGATTGGCGTACATCGCGTCGACCAGTTTGGCCAGCAGCGTTTTGAAGCTGGCCTCGAATTCAGCGTCGTTACGAATGGCGTTGGCGCTGGTCTGGGCATCGGCCTGCGCGCCCTCCAGATAGACGGTCTTGGTATTGGGAACGATCCGCAGTTCTTTGTGGGTCGCGGGCAAGGCGGCGGACAGGGCGGCGATCGTGGCACCACCCGCGTCCACCACGCCGAGTTTCTCCTTGCCTTTCTGACCCGCCTGGATCGTTTTGGCATTATCGTTCTGAAAAGAGGTAATGGCGTTTTTGGTGACGCCGCCGTAGGCGCCGTCGTAGTGACCCCCGAGATAGGGCGAGCCCTTGGCGTTCTTGACGATGCGCAACATCGCCTGCACCAGGGCGACGTCATGGGTTTTATTGACGGCGCCTTCTCCAACGCTACCCGTAATAACCGGCATCTTGATCTCTCCTATTTCGCCGGCCCAACAGGCCGGAATTTCGCCATGCGGCGGGCGGGCCGCGCCTCGCACGAGCGCGCCATCTCCGCCTCGACAGTCTGCTTGCGGACCGCCACCAGGGCCAGCACAAATTTCGACGCTGCTCCCCCAAACCGGTTGGCCGGGAGCACCCAATACTCATTGAGGCAGGAACTCGTGGCCGCCCGTCGCGCCATCTTCACGCTGGAAAACTCACCGGCCGTGACCGCCGGGAGTATCGCCAGCGGCTGGATCACCAATTTCTGTTTATTATCGTCCCAGACCAGGCGGCGCGCGATCAGGGTATCGGCTTCGGCACCCCCAGGGCGAAAACCTTGCAGGTAGATGATTTCGTCGGTTCGGCCTTTCCCGGACGGAACCACTTCCGCCACCGACCACGCCGGGCCAGCCCCCTCAGCGGCGGACCAGACCCGTTCGAGCTTCCCGCCATCGGCGACAAACAGGTCATGGCGCCGCTTGACGTGCTCGAATCCGGCGGCCTGGTGGACGAGGAGGCCGTTGCGGGCGGGGGTAAGCCTGACCGACTGGAGGGCGGTGGTAACGGCGCCCTCTTCGCTGCCGGCCGTCCAGGCCTCGACAGGAGTGAGTTCGGCGAGACCGTTGTTTCCCTCTTCCCGAGTGAGGGCGGCTTCGGAAGCGGCGAAGTCGAGCGCGGCGGAATCAAGCAGCTTCTCATTGAAAAGCAGTTGGATCACCGGAGCGCAGCGACCTTCCACACAAGATCCCGGCGCCAAACCGTAAGTTACGCCGCCAACACCGGCGCTAAACCGCGCAACGGCCGGAACCAGCTCCGGCTCCGGTTGTTGCGGCGCGCAGTCCCCGGCCACGCACAACGCGGCCAACAGGACGAAGAGGTAGATCCGCAGCGGCATGGGCTTGGGTGAGTGTCAGGGATTTCGGTTTCGATGGCCCCTTGTTCCATGAAATTTAGA
Source organism: Candidatus Competibacter sp. (assembly GCA_031732875.1). GTDB lineage: Bacteria > Pseudomonadota > Gammaproteobacteria > Competibacterales > Competibacteraceae > JAVMKJ01. Next base: position 32,131 of record JAVMKL010000103.1, read on the forward strand.
TGCCGCATCCGGGTCAGACAAGACGCAGTGCGACAAAGCCGCTTGCTTTTCTCACACCTCCGCCAGATTGCCCCTTTCCTCCAGCCAGTTCTTGCGATCCCCGGCGCGTTTTTTCGCCAGCAGCATGTC
>JAVMKL010000104.1:0-5706 GCA_031732875.1 Candidatus Competibacter sp.
TCGCCCAGGAAGATTTCGCACCAGTGAATCTTGCGCTGGCCGCCGTAGGCCTCCTCGACCGCGGCGTCCCAAACCCGCAGCGAGGCCCGGGTGATGTCGGGACCGATACCGTCGCCTTCCACGAAGCCGACGATGGGTTGTTCCGGAACGTGTAGCTTGCCGTCCTTGACGGAAATTTTCTCACCGCTCGTGGGGATGCGGATATGCTTGTACGCCATGAACCCTCCTGACGCTTGATGGTTTCCACAGGGGTTGCTGGAATTCCGAAATGCGCGGTGCGCTTGGAAATAGCCGCGTTCGACGCGCGAAAAAAGCGCACATAAGCTACACGCAAACGCTTTTTCTGTCCATGACAAGGGTGGTTGCATTCGCACCCGACGGCTCCTGGTATCGATGATATCGCCATGACTCTGAACGAATTACGCTACGTTGTCGCCGTCGCCCGCGAGCGGCATTTCGGCCGGGCCGCCGAGGCCTGCCACATCAGCCAGCCCACCCTGAGCGTGGCGGTGCGCAAGCTGGAGGACGAACTGGGCGTGGCCCTGTTCGAGCGAGCGCCCGGCGAGGTGACGGTCACGCCGGTCGGCCGGCGCATCGTCGAACAGGCGCAACGCGTGCTGGAAGAAGCCGTCGTCATCAGGCAAATCGCCTCGCAGGGGCAGGACGAACTGGCCGGGATGTTGCGGCTCGGGATCATCTACACCATCGGTCCCTATCTGCTGCCGCATTTAATCCCGCGCTTGCACCGCCGGGCCCCCAACATGCCGCTGCAGATCGAGGAGAATTACACGGCGGTGTTGAGCGAGCGGCTGAAGGAAGGCGAGTTGGACGTGCTGATCCTGTCGCTACCGTTCGAAGAGCCGGGAGTGCTGACCCGGTCGGTGTACGAGGAACCGTTCGTGGTGCTGATGCCGATGGGGCATGCGCTCGAACGGGTCACAGTCGTCGATGCTCCGACCCTGGCCCAGCAGGAACTGCTGCTGTTGGGACCCGGTCATTGTTTTCGCGACCAGGTGCTGCAGTTTTGTCCGGAATGCAACCGACTGAGCGTGACATCGGACAACATGCAGAAAACCCTGGAAGGCAGTTCGCTGGAAACCATCCGGCTGATGGTGGCCACCGGGATGGGCGTTACCGTGCTGCCGTACACCTCGGTCAGCGGCTACGCCTATCCCAGCGATCTGCTCAGCATCCGGCCCTTCGCGGAACCGGCACCGACTCGGGTGGTGGCCTTGGCTTGGCGCAAGAGCTTCCCGCGCCAGCGCGTCACCGCCCTGTTGGTCGAGGCCATCCGCGCCTGTCCGCTGGGTGAGGGGGTGCGGTTGCTGGAATGAGTCTCAGCCAAACTCGTCGGGGCCGAACCCCACCAGCGGCAGCAGTCGCCTCAACCTCTCCGCCAACATATCCGGATCGTCCGCCCGCAGGGTGATGTGCCCCACCTTGCGACCGGGACGCGGCGCCTTGCCGTAGGCGTGGTAATGCGCCCCCGGAACCGCCAGCACCGCCGCCGGATCGGGCAAGTCGCCGATGCAGTTCAGCATGGCGCAATGGCCGATGGCCGCGGTCGGACCCAGCGGCAGGCCGAGGATCGCCCGCAGGTGGTTCTCGAACTGGCTGGTTTCCGCTCCCTCGAGGGTCCAGTGGCCGGAATTGTGGACGCGCGGCGCCATCTCGTTGGGGATCAGGCGACCGTCCTTGACGAAGAACTCGATGGCCAGCAACCCGACGTAGTTCAGCCGGTCCAGCAGGCGGCGCGTGTAGTCCCGGCCTTCCGCTTCCAGTTCCGGCGCCGGGAACGGCGCGCGCGACAGCCGCAGGATGCCGTCGCGATGATGGTTTTCCACCAGCGGATAGAACGCGGTTTCGCCGTCGCGGCCGCGCGCCGCCAGCACCGACACTTCCCGCTCGAAGGACACGAACCCTTCCAGCAGCAGCGGAACGCCGCCCAGCGCCCGCCAGGCCGGTTCGATGTCCTCGGGCGCGCGCAAAATCCGCTGGCCCTTGCCGTCGTAGCCCAGCCGGCGGGTTTTCAACACCGCCGGCAGTTCCACCCGCAGCGCGGCGCCGCGCAGTTCCTCCAGGCTGTCGACCGTGGCGAAGGTCGGGGTCGGGATGCCCAGTTCCCAGAACAGGGTTTTTTCCGACAGCCGGTCCTGCGCCACCGCCAGCGCCCCGGGCGGAGGGAACACCGCCACCTTCCGCTCCAGCGCTCGGCCCGCCGCCGCCGGTACGTTCTCGAAGTCGAAGGTCACCACCTCGACGCCAGAGGCCAGTTGTTCCAGTCGAGCCTCGTCGTCGTAGTCGCCCTGGATCAGCGTGGCCACCTGCCCGGCGCAGGCGTCCGCGGCCGGATCGAGTATCTGGAATCGCAGGTTCAACGGATAACCAGCCAGCGCCAGCATCCGCGCCAGTTGGCCGCCGCCGACGATGCCGACGTTCATGGCTGGTTGCTCCTGGGGTCGGGCCGGTCCAGCACGGTCGCGGTCTGCCGGTCGCGGAACGCGCGCGCGGCTTCGCGGATCGCCGGGTATTTGTTGCCGAGCATCGCGGCGGCCAGCAGGGCGGCGTTGATCGCGCCGGCCTTGCCGATGGCCAGGGTACCGACCGGGATGCCGCCGGGCATCTGCACGATGGACAGCAGCGAATCGAGGCCGTTGAGCGCTTGCGACTGGACCGGCACGCCCAGCACCGGCAGCACGGTTTTGGCCGCCGCCATGCCCGGCAGGTGGGCGGCGCCGCCAGCGCCGGCGATGATCGCCTCCAGGCCGCGCGCTTCGGCGTTGGCGGCGTAGTCGAACAGCAGGTCGGGAGTGCGGTGGGCCGACACCACCCGGACCTCGTAAGGCACGCCGAGCGCGTCCAGCGTGTTCGCGGCGTGCTCCATCGTGCTCCAGTCGGAGGTGGAGCCCATGATCAGGCCAACCAGGGGATTCATGAACGCGTTGTCCAGGCCAAGTCGACGATTTCCAATTGAGGAGGGATTCGGTCCTCATTATGCATTTTCCGCCATGCGCTGGCGACCCGATGCGTCCAAACCGACAAATTACCTAACAATGATTCGGGGCGGATTGAATTGAACCATAATTGATTGATTGCGATCCGGAGCAGGCGGCTGCCCGTCGGGCGATGCCGGTTCCGGGTTTCATCACCCGACCGTCGTTCGGCGATAAGCGGTCGAACAACTTGTGCACTTTCTTTGGGAAAATTAAGATGATACAGAACTTTCGCAAAATGGCCGGCGGCATTCTGCTGGCCATGTCCTTGCTGGTGAGCGGTCTGGCGCTGGCGGCCGATGTCAAGCAGCCGGTCGGCAAGGTCTCGATTCAGGAAACCCAGTTTGGGCTGGTTCTGGGCGGCAGTTCCGGCGGCGGCACGCTGACGTTCAAGGGCAAGAAGTATCCGTTCAAGCTCAAGGGCCTAAGCGCTGGCCTCAACGTGGGCGTCTCGAAGATGAGCGCCGTCGGCGAAGTATACGACCTGAAGAAAGTTTCCCAATTCCCGGGCACCTACACCAAGCTGGAAGCGAGCGTCGCCTTGGGCGGTGGCGTGGGCGGCATGCGCTTGCAGAATGAGAACGGGGTGATCATGACCCTGCGCTCGCGGACCAAGGGTTTGGATCTCAACCTCGGAAATGTGACCGGCCTCACGGTCACGATGGAGTAAGGGGCTGCAAGCATTCGGTTCCCGTTCCCCCATTCATGGGGGCGTGGGTCAGGGTGACGAGGTAAGGCGTTGATTCTACCCTTCAGAGAAACGGTATTACTCTCACCGAACGCTTCGCCCCCCGCCTCGAGTACGATTTTTCCGGCACTTTCGACGAGACCCATCCGGGCGCCTTATGGAATCGCACATCGCCGACATCACCCACGTCATCCAACTCTCGGTCGCACCGGCGTTCCTGCTCGTCGCCATCGGTACCCTGATTACGATCCTGAGTAACCGGCTGGGGCGGATCGTCGACCGTCGACGGGTGTTGCAGGATCGGCTGGTCAACCTCACTGGCGACCACGCGACAGAGGTGGCGGAGGAATTGACCCAGTTGACCCACCGGGGCGCCTTGATCTACTTCGCGATCCTGTCCGCCGTTCTGGGCGCGTTACTGGTGTGCCTGGTGGTGGCGGGAGCATTTATCGGGGCGTTGCTGTCGGTGGAACTGGCGGAGGTAGTGGCCGGCCTGTTCGTGCTGGCGATGGGGACCATGGTGGTGGCCTGGAGCCTGCTCCTGCGCGAGGTCTATCTCGCCGTCCGGGCTGGCGCCCACAACCGGCGGTAGGAAAAAACAGGTGCGATTCAAAGTGATGCAACGATGGGCTGACCGGTCCCGGCCGCTGCAAATAGCGATCACCAGCGGTCACCGGATCATCCTCACCGATCAGCCCTGACGAAGGGCGCCAACACGTCCAGGACCGTCGGCCGAATTGGAAGTCGTCATCGGTCGCGTGAAGTTCGATGCGATTCTGACCCGCTCGAACACGTCGCGCGAACGCGCGCTGACCGAAGTGCGGCTAGACAGCCGGTTTGGCGAACCGGACCGGAACCGCCTCTGGCGCTTCGTGTTCGTTCGGAAGAACGTTTTGAAACGAAGGAACCATGAACAACATCATTCACTACCCATGGCTTGTTTTCGCGCTCTCCTTCATCACGATGTGGCTGTCGGCGTGGATCGGGCGGTCCTTTCTCGGGAGGCGATACAAACTAAATGAGGAGATGCGTGAAGACTTTAACGTTATCCTGACCGCTACGCTGACCCTGCTCGGACTCATTATCGGATTCAGCTTTTCGATGGCGATCAGCCGGTACGATCAGCGCAAGAACCTTGAGGAAGCAGAAGCCAATGCAATCGGCACCGAATATATCCGGGCCGACCTGTTGCCGGCTTCGGATGCGGCAAAAGTACGCACGCTGCTGCGGAACTACCTCGACCAGCGGATCTTGTTCTATAGAACCCACGATGATCCACCGCTTCAGCAGGAGATCAATACCCGTACGGCCCAAGTGCAGGCCGAGCTGTGGTCCGCCATCCAGGTTCCGGCCGCGGCGCAGCCAACCCCCATTGTCGCTCTGGCCGTTTCGGGCATGAACGATGTGTTGAACTCACAGGGATACACCCAGGCGGCTTTGTGGAATCGAATCCCCATCGCGGCATGGAGTCTGATGGTGGCCATCGCCATCTGTTGCAACGTGTTGGTCGGCTACGGTATGCGCAGCGTTACCAGGGGAGCCGAATTGCTTCTGGTTCTCCCGTTGGTGGTCTCCATCGCGTTTATGCTCATCGCGGACATTGATACCCCACGCCACGGCGTCATTCGCGTGATCCCCCAAAATCTGATTAGCCTGGCTGAATCCCTGCGCGTGCATTAAACGGCAGCGGAAAGCTTGCCTTTCACGGGCACCCTACAACGGCTCGACCCAATCAACGCGGAACAACGCCGAAGGTCGGTTCGAGCCGAGCATCGCTCACCCCCACGGGGGCGACATCCACCTTTACCTGGTCGCCCAAAGCGGCACGCCCACGGCGAACAAGGCGGGCGGAGCCAACCCCGCCATCGCGCTGATGGCGGTGCTGAGCAACAAGCCGCCGGCGAAGGTTTGTCGAACGTGATCGTCCGTTCGATCCGCCCGCCGTGTTGAAACTTCACTAATCAGGATATCGGGTCATTCCTTAATTTAAGGAATTTTAAGGAGCGACGATGGAAACGATCTGGC
>JAVMKL010000105.1:0-31949 GCA_031732875.1 Candidatus Competibacter sp.
CGATGAAGACCGCCATGATGGCGAACACCAGCATGCCGTAGAGACCGGAGCCGACGCCGCCGAACACCACTTCGCCGAGCTGCATCATCACCAGCGGTATCATCCCGCCGAGCGGGGTGAACGAGTCGTGCATGGCGATGACCGCGCCGCAGGAAGCACCTGTGGTGATGGCCGCGAATAACCCCGAGTCCGCGATGCCGAACCGGGTTTCCTTGCCTTCCATGTTGCCGCTCGCCTGGGTCGCGCTGGCGGTCTGATCGACGCCGGCGGCGAACAGTGGGTTGCCCTGTTGCTCTAAGTAAATTGCCGCGACAGCCATGACCACGAATAGCACGGTCATGGCGGCGAGCACGGCCCAGCCCTGGCGAGTGTCGCTCACCATGCGGCCGAAGGTATGGCACAGCGCGCCCGGGATGAGAAAAATCGACAGCATCTGGAAGAAGTTGGTCAGCGGCGTCGGATTCTCGTAGGGATGGGCTGAATTGGCGTTGAAGAAACCGCCGCCGTTGGTGCCCAGCATCTTGATGGCTTCCTGCGAGGCGACCGGCCCCATGGCCAAGGTTTGCGTTTGAGCGGTGGCCGGCTCCGTCACCGGGTTGCCCTTGTCGTCCTTGAGCGGCTGGCCAGCAGCGTCCAGCTTGGGATTGTCGTAATGGGTCACCTCCAGGGTGGTCACGTCCTGGTAGGCGGCGAAATTCTGAATCGCGCCCTGACTGATCAGGAACACCGCGAACACCAGCGACAGCGGCAACAGCGCGTAGAGCGTGATTCGCGTCAGGTCGACCCAGGCATTCCCGACGCTCTTGGCAGTGTGGCGGGCGAAGCCCCGGATCAGGGCGACGACGACGACGATGCCGGTCGCCGCCGACAGGAAATTCTGCACGGCCAGCGCGAGCATCTGGGTGAGATAGCTCATGGTCGATTCGCCGGCGTAGCCCTGCCAGTTGGTGTTGGTGACGAAACTGACGGCGGTGTTGAACGCCGAATCGGGGCTGACGTTGGCCATCTGTTGCGGATTGAGCGGCAGCCAGAGCTGGAGTCGTTGCAGGGCATAGACGGCGAGTACCCCCAGCCCGTTGAACAGCAAAATGGCCAGCGCGTACTGCAACCATCCCATCTCCTCATCCTTGCGGACGCCGCAGATACGATAGATCGCCGATTCGATAGATCCACCGATGCGCAGCGCCCAAGTGGGTCGTCCTTCCATGACATCCGCAATGTAAAGGCCGAGCGGTTTGACCAGGGCCAAAAGAACGAGCAGAAAAAGCCCGAGCAGCAACCAGGCGTGCGGGGTCATCATAAATCCTCCGCCATGAAGAGCGCGGCGATGAGATAGATCAACAGCCCGACCGAGACGAGGCCGCTGAGAACGTAGAGCCAGGTCATAGTGGGCCTCCCAATTTCGCGCAGCCGGCCGCGAGACCGGCGGCCAGCACGAACAATAGAGATATTCCAGCAAGATAAATGAGATCCATACAGCGCCTCGGTCTGTCAGGATGATGAATAGAGCGACGGTGAATGGCGAGCACCATCAGCGCCTCCGAACCAGCCAAGCGCAGAGTTCGATCAAAAAGGTCATCAGCAGGAAAAAGCCCAGTATGACGCCCAGCATGAACAGATCGTCCATCGCACACCTCCGCGCGTGTCCATGTTCGATTGAGCGCAGTCTAGGGAGATGGCCGGAAAAAATGGGTAAAAAGATAGTGGCTTTGCGTAAAGAAGATGTAAATGTGTCAACGCCAGGGTTCGGAAAACCCGACACCGAACCTGTTAGACTTTCGTGAAAATCTTCTTCCTGGAGGAATTCCTCATCATGCGTCAGGAACCCGAAACGCCCGCCTCCGACAATACTCCGGAACCCCGCCGCTTTCCCTGCGCGCAGTGCGGTGCTTCGCTCGAATACCTGCCTGGGTCCGACGTGCTGCGCTGCGGTCACTGCGGCCACGAAAACCGTATCGCCGCCTCCACCGCGCCAATCCTGGAACAGGATTTCCGGCAAACGCTGCGCGATCTGGCCGACACCGCCCCGGCCAACGATCAGGTCGCCATTCACTGCGATTCCTGTGGGGCGTCCTACACCTTCGGCGCCGCCACCCACGCCGGGCTGTGTCCGTTCTGCGGCGCGCCGGTGGTGGCGAAAACCGAACGGCATCGCCAGTTGCACGTCCAGGCACTGCTGCCGTTCAAGATCGCCCGCGAGCAGGCCCGCGCGGTGTTTCGACAATGGCTGGGCAAATTATGGTTCGCGCCCGGCGGCCTCAAGGATTACGCCCGCAACGATGCCAGCCTCGCCGGCATGTACGTGCCCTACTGGACCTACGACGCCGACACCGCCACGGCTTATCAGGGCGAGCGCGGCGACGATTATCAGGTTCAGGAAACCTACCTCGCCATCGAGGACGGCAAGGAGGTGGAGCGTACCCGCCTGGTGACCAAAACCCGCTGGACTCCAGTAGCGGGCAGGGTCTCGCGGTTCTTCGACGACGTGCTGGTGCTGGCCAGTCAATCCCTGCCAAGGCTGGTGACCGAACGGCTGGAACCCTGGGATTTGGCGAATCTGACGCCCTACCAGGAAGAATATCTGAGCGGTTTTCAAAGCGAGATGTACCAGGTACCGCTGGATCAGGGTTTCGAGCGCGCCCGTGAAATCATGGCCGACACCATCCGCCGTGATATCGAGCGCGACATCGGCGGCGACCACCAGCGCATCCACGCCGCCGACACCCGCTACGGCGACATCCGCTTCAAGCACATCCTGTTGCCGGTGTGGATGTCGGCCTTCCGCTTCCGCGACAAGACCTTCCGCTTCGTGGTCAACGGCCGCACCGGGGAAGTACAAGGCGAGCGACCCTACAGTCCCTGGAAGATCGCCTTCGCCATCCTGCTGGCGGCGGCGCTGGTCGGCGGGGGCCTCGCCGCGTGGCGGTACTATTCGAAGACCGTGAACTCCGCTCCAGTGCCGGCAAGGATCTATTATGGATCGTTGCCGGACCGGGGCGATGCAACAGACTCACATCGGCAGCAATCAATATAATTCCTTCTGTAAATTATTCCGTGATGAGGGCCGTTCGTAGCTACCCATGGGGAATTCGGACTACCTCAAACACAATAGGTTGTGATTGCTAACCGTCCATCACAGGAAAATTTACAGTAGGGCAATTTTCGGGTTGGATGACCGACTTCCCGTTCTGTTGGTCGATCATCGATCGCTGCGACGACGGATAAACCATTCGACAAACTCCTCCGCCGGCAAGGGAGCGCTGAAGAGATACCCTTGGGCGAAATCGCAGCCCTGATCGAGCAGGATGCTTTGCTGCTCCTCGGTCTCCAACCCCTCCGCCACCACCGCCAGACCCAGACTATGCCCGAGGGCGATGATAGTGGCGGCGAGAATGCGGTCGTCGGGGTCAATGACCAGATCGCGCACGAAACTCTGGTCGATCTTGAGCGCCGTGATCGGCAGGCGTTTGAGATAACCCAGGCTGGAATAACCGGTGCCGAAGTCGTCGATGGCCAGCCCGACTCCCAAATGCTCGAGCGCCAGCAGCGTATCCGCCGTCCGCGCGCCGACTTCCAGCAGGGTGGATTCAGTGAGTTCCAGTTCCAGGACTTGAGGCGCGAGCCCATAAGCCTCGAGCAGGCTCTGAATGCGTTCGGTGAGTCCCGGATCCCGGAAATGACGCGCGGCCAGGTTCACCGCCACGTTCGGAAGCAGCAAGCCCGCCCCGCGCCAAGCCGCCAGTTGCCGGCAGACCGCTTCCAGCACCCAGTTGCCGATGACGACGATCAGATCGCTGGCTTCGGCCACGGGGATGAAGCGCCCCGGCGCGATCAGCCCGTAGTCGGGATGTTGCCAGCGTATCAGCGCCTCGGCCCCGACCAACGCGCCGTCGGCCAGTCGTATCTTGGGTTGATAATGGACGCACAGTTGCCCGGTTTCGACGGCCTTGCGCAGTTGGGATTCCAGCATCAGGCGCTCGAAGGTGGCAACGTTCATCTCCCGGGCATAGAACGCCCACACATTGCGGCCTTCCTGTTTGGCGTGATAAAGAGCGGCATCGGCGTTTTTCAGGAGTGCCGAAAAATCCGTGCCGTCGTGTGGGTAGAGAGCGATGCCGACGGAAACCGTCACCCGCAGGTTATGACCGGCCACGACGAACGGCTGACCGAACGCGTTCATGAGTTTATCCGCCATCCGTTGCGCGCCTGACTGCCCGACTCCCGGCAACAGCAGCACAAACTCGTCGCCCCCCAAGCGGCAGATGGTATCCGCCTCCCGGGTGAGCCCCCTGAGGCGAGCCGCAACCTGTATCAACAGCATGTCGCCCTCGGCGTGGCCGAGCGAGTCGTTGACCTCCTTGAACCGATCCAGATCGAGGAACATCACCACCAATTCCTCTTGCCGGCGCGCCGCCAAGGCCAGGGCCAGATCGGCTCGCTGGGCCAGCAACGCCCGGTTGGGCAGATCGGTCAGGGCATCGTAGTAAGCCAAGTGCTCGATGCGCTTCTCGGCTTCCTTTTGATGGGTGATATCGGTGGCAATGATCACGTAATGGGTGAGCCGGTTCGCTGAATCCCGCACCTCGCCGACCGTGGTCAACGCCACGAACAGATCGCCCTCCTTGCGCCGGCTCCAGAACTCGCCCTGCCAGGTGCCTTCCCGCGCGACGGTCTGCCACAGAGCAGCGTAATAGGCATCCGACTGGCGGTCGGATTGCAGGAAGCGTGGAGACTGGCCCAGTACCTCGGCCTCGGCGTAACCGCTCATGGCGGTGAACGCCGGATTGACGGCGACGATGTTCCCGCTCGCATCGATGACCACGATGGCTTCGCGCGCCGCCTCGAACACCGCGGCTGCCAGGCGCTGGCGCTCTTCCGCCCGCTTGCGTTCCGTAATATCCCGGAACTCCGTCACCCGCGCCGTCCGGCCCCGATAGGGAATACTCTTTCCACGGATTTCCAGGGGATAGAGAATACCGTCCTTTCGCAAGCCTTGGGCCTCGTAGGATTTTTCGTACTCGCCGGCAATCCTCTCCTTCACCAGCGACCGCCATTCGGGCGCGATGAGCAACAGACCGTTCATTCCGGTGAGTTCGACCATCGAATACCCGGTCATGTCGGCGAGTCCCTGGTTGCAGTCCAGGATGATTCCCCGGTCATGGATGCCGATGCCCCCGAAGGAGGCCTGGTAGAGCGTGCGGAACCGCTCCTCGCTGTCCCGCAGCGCCTGCTCGGCTCCCCGGCGCTCGCCAATGTCCTTCATGGTACCCAGCATGCGGTACGCCTTGCCATCGGAGCCACATAGAAACGCGCCGTTGTCCTCGACCCAGATGAACTGGCCATCCTTTCGGCGCAACCGGTATTCCACGAAGTACGATCCTCCGGCAGCCATGGATTTTTCCAGCGATTCGAGCGCGGCCGACCGGTCATCGGGATGAATCATCCCGGCCCAGACGTCGATGTTCACGTCGGCGAATTCGCTATCACTGTACCCGGTGATCGCGGCGATGGCACCGGCCCAGCGGATATCGCCGGTCGCGCAATCGTAGTCGTAGATCAGTTGACCGGTCATCAGGGCAACGATGCGATAGCGCTCCTCGTTCTCCCGAAGCGTTTGCTGAACGCGATTGCGCTCGGTGATATCCCGCACCAGAACCAGTTCCGCTCTTCGCCCCTGGAACTGCAAGGGGTGGGAGGATATTTCGACATCGATCACGGTTCCGTCCCGTTGCTGGTGCCTGCACTCCCGCTCCCGACCTCTCTCTCCGGTTCTATCTCCAATGCTCGCCGGCAATCGCGGAAAATCCGCGGGGGGATGGATGTCGACGACGGTCATCCGCAAGAATTCGTCGCGCGAATAGCCGTATCTGATGACAGCCATATCGTTGACAGCCAGGAAGCAGAGCGTCTCCAGATCGTATACCCACATCGGTTCCGGATTGATCTCAAAGAGTCCGCGATAGCGCCGTTCGCTCTCGCTCAGTTCGGCCGTACGAACCGCAACCAACGCTTCGGCCCTATGTCGCTGGGATACCAAGGCGAACAGGTAAAGCCCCAGCAAGGCAGTGAGCGTGCCCCCAATCACAAGTACCCATCGGTATTCCAACACCCGTGGCACGTCTTGGCGCAACTCCCAATACAGACCGAAGGTCAGTGTAAAACCGATCAGCGCGGTCAGGGTTGCCGTACCCCAGGCAGCCATGGTCGAGGTTGCCGTCTCATTGTATTTTGCCCGACTGGAGATATTGGCTCCGACCAACAGCAACGCCAAGGCGGCCAACCCCAAGGCTCCCACCAACGCACGGCTGGTACTCCGCGCCGTTGTAGAAATTTCCTGCCGGATGGGGCTGCGAACCAACACGGATATCCCACCCTCGAGTTCGGGGAGCACCTCATACACAAATCCGCCTCCTCCCGGATCGGATCGCAGCAACGGCGCGCCCGGCTTGAGCGTCCGCAGCAATTCCCGCTCGTCGGACGACAAGCGCCGGTCATCTTCGGCAAACAATTCGAACGCCACCTGGGTCTGGCCAACCAGTTCCCGTAGCAATGGCGGGTCGAGAAACCGGCCAAAGGCCAGCACGCCGCGTGCGGGTCCCAAGCCCCGCGTGCTCAGGATGGGACGGGCAGCGAGCAGCATCAGGCCATGTTCGGTGCGCAGCAGACCGATCAGGGCCTGCCCGTTTTCGAGAACGATCCGGAGGGGGGACAAGGCAGCAGGGTTATGGCCTGAAAACATCGCGGGAACCACATCCCCCCCGAGTTCCGAATCGTAACCGCCGCGGTAGAGAATTTGGCCATTGCGGTCGAAGATGAAGCAGAAGTTGAGATGCGAACTCCTTTCAAGGGCGCGCCAGTCGCCGAGATTGGATCGGATGAAGGCCGGATCGCGGTTTTCGGCGAAAGTGAAGGCATCGTCCCACTCGGCCCAGTTACCCAATACATTATCCAATTGCCGCAGTTCGCCCTGAATCGCCGCGCGCGCCCGAGCGCCATCCTCCAGCGCCTGGGCCTGCTCCAGTTTGGTGAAGGCGGGCCGAACGATCCAGCGGTCCATCATCCAGATAGCCAGAAGAACCACGGCAAAACCGGTTGCGACCGACAAGACGGCTTTCAATTTGAAGTTCATGCTGTTCATTTCATGTTTGCACCACCCTCGTTTTGAATTGATCCCGTGTCATTTGGGTTATCAGCCCTGGGATCGGTGCCGAGTTCCAGATAATACGCCAGCAATGCCAGCAGACCGACGCCGATCACCCACCCGAACAGTTGCCAGGCCCAGATCGAGGGGATGCCGAATCGCCAGGTGGCCGGCTGGTTGGGATCGCCGAACAGGGTATTACCGATCACCGCGCCCGGACCGGCGGCGAACAGCAGCCACAACAAGGCCAGCACCGCGATCGGCGCAACCCAGCGACGTTTGCCCGGCGGCAACGCCGCCCGCTCGGCCAGCCAGGAATGGCATTCGGCCTTGCGTTCGGCGTCGTCGCGGGTGAGGGCCGACACCAGAATCGCCACTCCGAAGTTGGCCAGCAATCCCCAGGCGGCGGCATGGAAGGTCAGCGGCCAGCGGCCCCAGGCCTCAACCTGGAACCAGCGCAACCCCGCCGCCTCGGTCAGCGTCACCGCCAGCAACCCTAGCAGCAGGCCGGCCGTCACTCCCTGCCGGGTCAGGAACGGCCAGTAGCATACCGCCACCAGCGCCGGAACCATTTGCAGGCCGTAGGACACCGCCAGACCGCCCAACAGCGCGAGCGCGTCGGCCGAGGCGCCCGCCACCAGCAGCGCCAGCATCACCACCACGACGACTCCCATGCGACCGACGAACTTCAGGGTATGGTCGCCGGCGCGGGGCAACAGGAAGCGCTGGACCAGGTCGTAGGCGATCATTCCACCGGCGGTGGCCATGTAGCAGGAAGCGGTCGATTCCATCGCCGCCAGCGCCGCCAGCGCCAGCAATCCCACCAGCCAGGGCGCGGCATCGCCGAGCAGGTTGATCAGCTGCGGCACCAGCAGGTCGCGGCCGCCCGGCAGATCCAGCAGATCGCGGTGCTTCAGTTCGTCCACCAGCACCGGATTGACCAACCCGGGATGGGCCGTCAGAAACGCCTGATCGGCGCCGAGGAAGTGACCGCCGATGCCCTGGATGGCGGTGAACACCATCAGGATCAGGCCCATGACCAAGGCGGACGCCCACACCTGCTGGGCGGCGAAGGCCGGCCGGCGGCTGGCCAGCGCCAGCATCGAGAACGCGGGCGAGGCCTGGATGCCCATCAGGGCGATCAGATAGGTCAGGATCATGGTGCCGGTCCACGGCCCGCCGACGGCCTGCGAGCCATCGCGTACCCACTGCACCGCGCCGGGGATGGCGAGATAGTGGCTGTAGCCGTCCGGGGTCCGTACCGGATCGTCGCGGCTCAGGGCGACGATCCCGGGGATCAGCCGGTCCCAGCCGCCGACAAAGTGCAGCGTCAACAGGCCGACGGCGACGATACCCGCGGCCAGCAGGAAAACTTGCAGCGCATCCACCCAGGCCACGGTGCGCAGTCCGCCGGAGGCGACATAGCTGACCACCACGCTGGCCAGCACCCACATCCCGAATTCCACACCCAGCAACCCATCGGTCAGGACGTTGAACAGAAAACCGGCGGCGCGCAGTTGCAGGCCGATATACGGCACCGAGAAGAACAGCGCCACCCCGACCACCAGCACCCGCAACAGGTCGGAACGGAAATACCAGGCCAGCATCGCGCCGGGCGTGACGAAGCCATGGCGCCGGCCCAGCAGCCATTGCCGTTTGAGAAACAGGATACCGGTCAGCGGAATGGTCAGGGCGTAGAACGAGGCGTAGGCGTACTGCCAGCCGTCGGTATAGGTCAGGCCGGGATGGCCGATGAAGGTCCAGCCGGAAAAGCAGGTTGCGGTCGCCGCCAGGGTGAACAGGACCGGCGACAACCGACCGCCGGCGAGGAAATACTCGCTCGCCGTGCGCGCCCGTCGGGCACCGATGATGCCCCAGACGATGCAGTAGACCCAATACAGAATCATGCAACCGAAGATCCAGGCGATCTTCGGGTTGATGACGGCGGTTTCGGTCATGGATTTCGGTTTCTCTTCCACACCCCTATAAAGTAGCGAATCCAGCTCCACCCCGCCCGTTCCCGTCGCGGACGCCCATTCATCGCGGACGCTCGGGGGTTCATCCCATATTGCGACCGGCGGCATTTTAAGGTACTTTTAGAAACAAGGAGATGGCATTCCTCCTCTAACCGCCGCAACGGCTGATGATGCCTACTGACTTCCTCGGGAACAGGAAGCTGGAGGCGTATCCCGGTAGTTCCCCGCCTTCCCCGCTTTGCTGCTTTATCCCGAGCCACACAACGACACTGACGCGCACGGGATGACATGGGTTTCTACGCTTTTCTTGCCATCGGCATCGGCGCCGCATCGGGCGCCTGGCTGCGCTGGGGGTTGGGTATTTTGCTCAATCCCGTATTCCCCACGCTGCCACTCGGAACGCTGGCCGCAAACCTGCTGGGCGGGTTTTTGATGGGGATGGCCATGCACCTCCTGACCCAACACGCCATCCTTGCGCCGGAAATCCGTCTGGCCATCACCACCGGCTTTCTGGGCGGCCTCACCACCTTTTCCACGTTTTCGGCGGAGACCGTGACCCTGCTGCTGCGTGAGGAATACCTCTGGACCCTGGCGATCATTCTGGCTCATGTGATCGGCTCGGTCAGTATGACGCTGTTGGGGATTCTGGCCATGAAACTACTGACTACGGGGGGGGTATCATGAAAGGGACCTATCTGAAGTTCTACGTCCACGAGCACAGAAAACACCACGGTATTCTGCTGTATGAATGGCTGCTGGAACGCGCCAAGAAACTGGGTATCCACGGTGGTTCGGCGTTCCGCGCCATCGCCGGGTTCGGCCGGCACGGCGTCCTGCATGAAGATCATTTCTTCGAACTGGCGGGGAATTTGCCGGTGGAAGTCGTGTTCGTGGTCAATGACGAGGAAGCCGCGCAACTCCTGAAGTTGATCGAACAGGAGAAGGTTCGCGTTTTTTATGTGCTGATGCCCGCCGAATACGGCGTGTTGAACGGTTAGATGCTCCTGGAACGGGCCGGCCAGACGGCGCGCTTCGGCCGACAGGCCGGCGTCGGGCCGTATCACGGTTCAGAAATACACCCGCAAGCCAATCCCGAATTCGTGGGTTCCTTCCAGATAGCGCCAATCCATCCCAAGCGATAAATCTCGGTCCAAAGCCCAATTCTGCTGCAACACCCCCCGTAGCGCGGTGCCGGTTTCGCCCGACCGGTAATCGAGCCAAGTCGCGCCAGCCAGTACTTTCCAGCCGACCACCGGCTGTAGCAAAGCCCCGACGGTCAATCCCAGCCCGGCGCGATAATCGTCGGCAAATTGATTGCCGTAGTCGAATTCCAGTCCCGGCAACGCGAACCAGATTGTCCGCCATGGCCAGCGGGTTTCCACCGCCAAACCCAATCCGCCGCTGAGATTGAAGGCCGTACATTCTCGGCAATCCGGCCGAGGATACGGTTCCCATCCGGCATGAATCCGCCAGGCCGGGCGCGGCGTCAGCATGTTGACCGACGGCAACGAGGTAATGTCGAGCAGCGTCAATCGATCGAGCGTCACTCCACCCCGATCCGGGTAATGGCGGATCGCGATGCTCGCTCCCTCGATCTGGGCATCAGGCGTGTAACCGGCATCGGGTTCCAACAGACCGTGATAGCCGGCCCGCGCGTTCAGCTCCACGAATGGTTCCCCATCCCGCTGGCCGACGCTCATCCCGATCCGGGCCGAAGCGTGACCGACTTCCGGTTGGGTAGCGTAGGGTTCGACCGTCACCGATGTCGCCGCGACTCCCAGGTGGTTGCGGGCAATCAACCAGCGGTGCGCGACTTCATCCGGCGGCGGCTCGCCACCTTCCGCGATCTTTCCAGCCCGGCGACGCTGGCGTTCGTCCAGGGCAAGCTCCAACAAAAGCGCCTGCCGCTCCGGGGTAAGGCGGGTCAACTCGGGTGCGACGACTACCGATGGATCATCCTGTAACCGGCGCGCCAACCGTCGCTCGCCGCCATTCAGCGTTTCGTAACGACGATCGATGCGGGTGCCGCGCGCCGGGCGAGCGGTCACCTCCCCGATCAGCCCCGGTTGCCGGACCAGTAACCGGATCGTATCGGCGGGCAGAGTCCAGAGCATGAATTCATCGCTCAGCCGCATATTCGGATCGGCGGCTTCCAACAGCGTCAGCAACTGCCAGGCGCAGTTTTCCTTGAAAAAGAAGTAATCGAACTCGATGCCGCGCAGTTCCCAGACGTGTTCCAGCAGACGCTCCAGTTGCAGCGAACTCAGATTCAGCCGGTATTCCCAAAGGTCGCGGCTTTCCAGGTCGTTGTAGGTTCGCACCAGCTTGTAGTAGGGCTGAACGTCGAACTTGCCCTTGAATCCACCGGCAATGCCATCCACCGCGTACATCAGCACGCTGCTGTTGGAGTCGTCGGCGGCGTAGTTGATGGCGTAGGCCAAGAGCCGGGTCTGTTCGGTCTGGCCGCGCCGGTCCAGCCGGAGCAGGGTATGACCGAACAGCGAAGCGGGATTGTTGAGATAGGCCGAGGCGAACACCAGCGTCGCCGATCCCGCGTCCAGTTCGCGAAACCAGTGCTGGAAGCGCTCGCAATCTTGCGGCGGCAGGCGGTGGTCGTCGAAATTGAGTTCCGCCTTCAGCCAGCGGTAACGGGCGCGGAAAGCGCATTGGGCCGATTGCGGATCGCCGCCGACCGGTTCGGAATCGAAAAAAGCCCGCAGGGTGGCGGCCAGTTCGGCCTCCGGGTCGGTTTTGCCGACCGGGGCGAGAAAGAAGCGGGAATCGTCGACATCGCTGACCGATCCCGTGCCGTCGGGGGTGGACCGGTAATGCAACAATACCCGCCACTCGCGCCGGGTCGCCAGATCGGCGATTTCGGCCTCGCGCAGGAGTTCGGTGAGGTAGGAGTTGTCGGCGCGGGCATTCGCCGCCCAGCTTAAAATGCCGAGCAGCAGGATACCCGCCGGACGCACGATGGGAAGAAATTCGACTCAATTCGACGCCAGCCGCGGACCGAACCGCGGATCGGCCCGCATCTCCCGGTTCAGAGCCGCCAGCATTTCGGTGGCGGTGGTTCGGTCGTCAGGAAATAATACGGTGAATTTTTCCTGGGTCATGGCAAAGAATTCCGGCTGGCGGCCAGTTTCGACGCCCATCAACTCCGCCAGCGAACCGAGATATTCGCCCTGGCCGGCCGCCATGTCGCTCTTAAGCCGCTCCAGATTGACGCCGGCGAATTCGGCGATCTGCTGCTGGCGATTCATAAACGTGGTGCTGCTCGAACTACCGCCGCTGGAACCCGAGCTGGGATCGGTAACGACGGTGCAGGCCCCGACGCTCGAACCCAGCATGGTGATTAAGGCAACGTTCAGCAATACTTTCATAAATCATTCCTCGTAAAGTTGTCGGACTTGTCCGTTACATTTTATTGGCTAAAGGTTAAAAGCTAAAGCTTAAGGGCTAATGCTCAAACCTTAAAGGTTAAAGGTCGTCGATCCCATGAAAAGTCATTTCTCTCTGATCCTGCTGTCCACCTTGCAGTGCAACGCCGACTGTGAATATTGCTTCGAAAACAAGACCACCGACCGGCTGACGCTCGACCGGTTGGGCGAAATGATTCGCAAGGTGCTGGACTACATGGTGGAAAAATCGCTGGCGGCGCTGACCATCTACTGGCAGGGCGGCGAGGCGATGCTGCTGCCGCCGAGTTGGTACGAACAGGCCAACGAACTGATCCGGCGCGAGGCCGAGGCGCGCGGCAAGCAGGTCTTCCACAGCCTGCAAAGCAACATGCTGTCCTACAGTTCCCGATGGAACTCCGTCATCGCCGAAATGTTCGGCAACAGCGTCGGTACCTCCCTGGATTACCCCAACCTGCACCGCAAACTGCTGGGCCAGGGGCCGGAGAGCTACAACGAGATCTGGGGGCGACGGGTGCGGGAAGCACGGGTGGCCGGCATCGACGTACAGGTTATCGCCGTGCCCAATCAAGCCACGTTGGAGATCGGCGCCGAGCGGTTCTACACCCACTTCGTGGACGAACTCGGCATCACCGACTTCCAGGTCAATACCCCGTTTCCCGGCGGCGAAGCAACCGCGGCGAAAAAGGAACTGCCGGTGGCGGAGGTGGAAAACCTCAGCCGCTTCTACACCGAACTGGCCGACGTCTGGCTGGAGCGGGGCTACCACCGGGGCGTGCGGGTGGGTCCTCTCGACGCTCTGCTCCAGCACTTCAGCCAGGAACCGGCGACGCTGCCCTGCATCTGGGGCGAGAACTGCGCCAACACCATGGTCTCCATCGACGCCCGCGGCTACGTGGCGCAGTGCGACTGCTGGGTGACCAGCTATCCGGACCATCACTACGGCAACATTTTCGAGAGCGACAGCTTCGGCGAACTGCTGAAGACCAGCACGGTTCGCCAGCAGTTCAACCAGCGGCCCATCCAACTCATCCAGCGCGACTGCCTGAGCTGCGACTACCTCTCGATCTGCCACGGCGGCTGCCCGGTACGGACCTACACCGTGCACGGTTCGCTGTTCGAGAAGGACCCCTATTGCAAGCTGTACAAGGCCATGTTCGGGCGGATGGAACGGGCTGCACGCGATCTGGCTTGGGAGGCGGTAGCAGCGCGCGCCAGCGCGGCTTGACCGCAGGCGACCGATGGGGGCAGGTATCGGGGGCAGATCGATTCGTCCCCTGCCCCTGCTCTTATGGCGCCAGGCACGATCAAATATGACCTTCAGTCAACGTTCAGTTAAGATAATCCAATATTAATCTTGCTGTAAATTTTACCGTATGGCGATGACTCGCGGATCTCGATCACCGGCGTGGGTTGCCGAGCAGGTGAAACCCGATCCGATCGCTGAGTAAATCAAGACGGTCTAAAAAGGAAAAGAAGGGCTGGCTTTTCCGATCTCTCCAGTTTTCCAACCTGACCGGCGGTTGTTTGTCACCCCAAGAAGATGATGAACAGCCGACGGAAAGGAAAAATCCAGCCGAGACTACCGCATCGGCCCCGAAGACCCAATGAGTGGAGAACTTAGATGACTGACCAAGACAACGAACAACAAAATAACCCCTTTGAAGAACCGGTCACGCAAGAGAGGCGCGAGTTTCTGCGCAGCTTGGGCAAGTGGTCGCAGGCGGTGATCGGCGGCGTGGTGCTGGGCGGAGCGGTAACGACCCCCCGGCAAGCTCGGGCGAGTTGGTACAACCGGGGCGGCGGCTGGGCCAACCGGGGCGGCGGCTGGTATAACCGGGGCGGCGGCTGGGCTAATCGCAGTGGTGGCGGCTGGTTCAACAGTGCTGGCGGCTGGGCCAACCGCAGTGGCGGCGGCTGGTTCAACCGCGCTGGCGGCTGGGCCAACCGCAGTGGCGGCGGCTGGTTCAACCGCGCTGGCGGCTGGGCCAACCGCAGTGGCGGCGGCTGGTTCAACCGCGCTGGCGGCTGGGCCAACCGCAGTGGCGGCTGGGCCAACCGGGGTGGGAGCTGGGCCAACCGCAGTGGTAATTCTGGGGGCAGTTGGATCAACCGACGGTAAAGTGATTTCCTGAAAAGGTCATACCGAATCAGGCTTGCCCCCTTTGGAAAAGGGGGGACCGGTCGCGTCAACCCACATCGCCAGCACGGTGAGCCGGAATATTTCGCGTGGAATATTCCGGCATCGATCAAACCTGAAAGCCGTTTCGCGCTAGTTGCCCTGGAACCGGGGTTTGCGTTTTTCGCGGAAGGCGGTCAGCCCCTCCTGATAGTCCTGGCTGTCGTAGACCACCCGGCGCAGTCCCTGGATCCGTTCGAACAGTTCGGGCGTGATCGAACGCGCGCTGGACAGCAGCCGCAATTCCTCCTTCATCACCGAGATGCTCAACGGCGAGTTGACGACGATTTGCGCGGCAAGACCGTAGACAAAAGTTTCGATTTCCTCGGCTGGTTTGATGTAGTTGATGACGCCGAGGTTCAACGCCTGGGAGGTGGGAATGGGTTGCGCCGTAAACAACATTTCCTTGGCCACCGGCAGCGGGATCATGTTCATCAGGGTCAGCACGCCGCCCAGATTGTAGGGAACGCCGAGCTTGGCCGGAGTGATGGCGAAAGTAGCTTCGGGCGTGGCGACCAGAATATCGCAAGCCATGGCGACTTCGCAGCCCCCACCCCAGACGCCGCCCTCGATCAGGGCGAGAACAGGGGCGGGGTATTCCTGAATGGCCCGAATCAGGACGCGCAACGGATCGCTCCAGCCGAGCGGATCGCGGCCGCGATCGGGCAACTCGCTGACATCGTGACCGGCGGACCAGACCCTGGTGCCGGCGGGCGCGCGCAAGACGACCGCCCGGATACCCTGATCGCGGAAGGCATCCAAAGCGACGGTGATTTCGACGATCAACGCTTCGCTGAGGGCGTTGCGTTTCGCTGCATGGTTCATCACGATCGTGCCGATCGCATCCTGGGTTTCGGTGATGATCAGGGACATGATGTTCTCCTTGGCGATGGGTACGGGAAAATTATGAAAGTTGACAATCAGTGTTTCGATTTTCAAGGGTGTCCGCCTCCTGTCACCACGAGACGGTAAATATTCCACGTGGAATATTTTCAGCCGGTTCCTTCGCGATCGAACGTCGGCCAAACCGCCTCACTGCGGCGCTGGGCGGGATGCAATCCATTTACTTCCCTCGCCCGCTTGTGGGAGAGAAATTGAGGGAGAGAGGGGAGCCGAACGGTTACGGCACGATCAGGGTGCCGGGTTCGTGGAAGGGAAGCCATTGTCGAACAGGGCATGAAGCTTGCTGGCCAGTTGGGATTTGCGATAAGGCTTGCCGAGCCATCCGGCGCCCTTGTGGCGGCTCAAGGCTGCCAGGTGAGGACCGACATACCCCGAGGTGAACAACACCTTGAGATCCGGCCGCCGCTGCTGGGCGGCCCGAGCCAGATCCACCCCGCTTTCGCCGCCCGGCAACACCACGTCGGTAAACAGTACCACCACCTGCGGCGCTGCCTCCAGCATCTGGAGCGCGGCGGCGGCGGTATCGGCTTCGAGGGTCCGATACCCCAAGCTCTGCAACATGTTCACCGCAAGCTGGCGCACCAACGCCTCGTCCTCGACCACCAGCACCAGTTGTCCCTGACCGGGTCGAGCCGATGGCTCGCCGGTACCCGGAGACGAAGCCGTTTCGGTCTCGGCCCGGCTCGCCGGCAGATAAATGTTGACCGTCGTTCCATGACCCACCTCGCTGTAGAGATGGATGGATCCCCCCATCTGATTGACCAGGCCGTACACCATGCTGAGGCCGAGTCCGCTGCCCTTGCCCACCTCCTTGGTGGTGTAGAACGGTTCCAGCACGTGTTCCAACACCTCGGGCGGCATGCCGCTGCCGGTATCGCGTACCACGATCAGCACGTAGCAACCCGGACTGATCGGCCGGTGCAGCACGGCGTAGTCTTCATCGAGCCAGACGGTGGCGGTTTCGATGGTAAGCCGGCCTCCGCTGGGCATGGCATCGCGGGCGTTCAGGGCAAGGTTGAGCAGGGCGGTCTCGAACTGGCTGGAATCGATGACGGTCATGGCCAGGTCATCGGCCAGGAGAATATCCAACTGGATCGTCTCTCCCAGGGTGCGGCGCAACAGATCGCCCATTCCCGCCACCAGGGTGTTCAAATTCACCGGTTTGGCCTGCAAGGGTTGCCGCCGGCCGAACGCCAACAGTTGGCCGATCAGGGCGGCGCCGCGTTCCACCGCGCCCAGGGCACGCTGCGCCAGATCCCGAAACTCGGGTCGATCGAGCGCCTCGGCTAACAATTCGAGATTTCCCTGGATGATGGCGAGTAGGTTGTTAAAGTCGTGAGCCACCCCCCCGGTGAGTTGACCCAGGGCTTCCATCTTCTGGGCATGGCGTAGGCTCTCCTCGGTGAGCCGTTGCTGGGTGACGTCGCGCGCCAGCAGCACCACCGCCGGTCGGCCCATCAGCGGTCCATCCAGAGGGGCGACGCGCGCCTCGAAATAGCGTTTGCCGATTTTGCGAATCGGCAGTTCGTATTCAAAACTTTGAATCTGGTGGGTACGCAGGGTTTGGTCGATGGCGCTTAACGCTTTATTGGCGACCTCTCCAGGCAATACCTCGCCGATCAATCGCCCCTTGAGCGCGGCGGGGTCGGTGTAAAGCAGTTCCGGCTGGGCGGTCAGAATCTCCAGGTAACGGCCATCCGCATCGAATACCAGCAACACGTCGGGCACGGCATGGACGATGGCGCGCAGTCGGGCCGCGCTTTCCTGCAACGCCGCCTCGGCCCGCTTGCGTTCGGTGATGTCCCGCACGAACAGGACCGCTCCCAACCGCTTTCCCTTGCTTACCAGCGGCGCGTAGGAATACAGCGCCGTGAAAGTCGAACCGTCCTTGCGGAAAAACATGTCCTCGCAGTCGCGGATGGCTTCTCCCGATGCGTGGATTTTCGCCAGAGGGCATCTACATGTCGGATACGGACAACTGTCGGGATAGTAGTGATGGATCCTTTCGTGCAATACTTTTCCCATGAGTTCGTCGGCGGTAAAACCGAAGGTTCTTTCCACCTCCGGATTGACGAAAGTCACTCTCCCTTCGGCGTCGGTCACAAAGATCGAATCGGCCGAACTTTCGGTGATGCCTTGCGTGAGGCGAAGCTGGTAGAGCAATTTTTCCTCTACCCGCTTGCGCTCGGTGATGTCGGAAAACATGGCCACGGCGCCGACAATTCCCTGGCCCTCACGCCGAACGGGAGCCGCGCTGATCAAGACGTCGTAGGTACTGCCGTCGGGCCGGACCACCCGGGCTTCCGCCCCCACCGTGGTGCCGCCGCGTAAAGCCTTTTGCAGCGGCCATGCCTGCAGTGGCACCGGATGGCCATCGGGATAATAGGCCTTGCCCCATAGAAAGGTGGGGCCGGAGTCCGGCTGGTCTCGCGTCTCTCCCAGCGCCAGGCGACGGGCGGCAGCGTTGACCAGCAGCGGGTTGCCCTGCGCGTCGCACATCACGATCGCCTCGGCCGCCTGTTGGAGAATGGTTTCCAGCAGGTCCTTCTGTTCGACCAGTTTGGCCGCGGCTTGCTTGCGTTCGGCGATATCGCGCGCGATGGCGCCGAACCGGCGTTCCAGTTCCTGGCGATAGCCCTCGGTGACCACGCGAATCCGCCGCTGACACCACCACAAGACGACGCCGACCCCCGTGGCCGCGATCAGTAACACCGTCGTCAAAACCACCGGATCGGCCTGTCCCCGAGAGGCTTGAATGGCATGGCCCAACCCCATGATCACGGCCGCCAGCACCAGAAGGATGGCCAGAGGGACACGGGCGTTCACCCAGAAGTTGGGGATGGGGAAAAGAGCATTCCGCGTCATCAAACCCGGCGTCTCCCCAGCTTGACCGGGGGGTTCGCCAGAATTCGGCCGCCGCAGTGGCAGGGTTGAGCCACCGGACATGTCACCAGCTTTTTCCGATGGATCGTGCTCGAAACCTCGCATCCCAGGCACGGTCACCCTGGAGGGGGCGCCGGCTTTTCCGCGCCTCGCGTCATCTGCTCCGCCTCGTTCACCCAGCCGCCGCCCAGCGCCTTGTACAGATTGACCAAGCTCGTGAACAGAAGGCCCTGATCCTGTACATACTGGAGCTGGGCGGCATACAGGTTGCGCTCGGCGTCGACCACCGTCAGGTAGTCGGAATAACCGTTCTGATAGCGGAGCGTCGCCAGATCCACATTGCGTTGCAGGGCGTTAACTTGCGCCGCCTGATCCTTCAACTGCTCGCGCAGCTTGCTGATCGCGATCAGGTTGTCGTCCACTTCCGCGAAGGCTTTCTGAATCACCTGCTGGTAATTTAACAAAGCCTGCTGTTGCACGGCTTCCGCGACCTGCAACTGGCCGGTCAGGGCGCCGCCGGTGAAGATCGGCTGGAGCAGTTGACCGGCGAACTGCCAGGTGCGCGACGGACCCTCGAACAGGTCGGACAGGTCGGTGCTGGCTACGCCGAACAGTCCGGTGAGCGAGATGCTGGGGAAGAACGCCGCCTTGGCCACCCCGATCAGGGCGTTGGCGGCAATCAACTGCTGTTCCGCCTGCCGGATATCCGGGCGGCGTTCGAGCAACTCGGAAGGCAAACCGCCGGGGACCTGCGGCAATGTCAATTGATCCAGAGTGACACCCCGGGCGATCTTACCCGGATTGCGCCCCAGCAGCAGGCTGATGGCGTTTTCCTGCTGCGCGATCAGCCGCTCCAACCGCGGCACCTGCACCGCCGCGTTCTGGTATTCGGCCACGGCCTGCTGGTAATCCAACTCCGAGATCAACCCAGCCTTGAAGCGCAGGCCGTTGATCCGAACCGATTCGCTGCGGGTTCCCAAAGTCTCACGGGTCACGACCAATTGCCGGTCGAGGTCCAGCAACTGCACGTAGCTGTTGGCCAACTGGCTGACCAGGGTCAGGATCACCGTGCGCTTGGCTTCCTCGGTGGCGAGCAGTTGGGCGCGGGCCGCCCCGGTGGCGTTGCGCAGCTTGCCCCACAGGTCCAGTTCGAACGATACGCCCAAATCCACCTGGAAGGTATTGACCGGGTTCGCTCCCGACGTCAGCGTGCCATTCTCGCTGGCGCGGGTGCGCGCCCCGGCGGCGTTGGCGCCGACCTGCGGGAACTGCTCGGAACGGACCACGCCGTAGCGGCCCATGTACTCTTCCACCCGCGCCGCGGCGATCTGCACGTCCTTGTTCTCTTGCAGGGCGACCTGGATAAGGTTGTTCAGCACCGGATCCCGGAACTGGTTCCACCAGGCCGTGTTGGCAAGGTCGTTGGCGGTCTGAATGTTGACTTCCCATTGCGCCGGGATCGGCACCTCCGGGCGCTGGTAGGTCGGGGCGAGCGAGCAGCCGCCGAGGGCGAGCCCGATGGCAACCGTAAGTAATACCTTACGCATCATGGCGCTCCTCCGATGAGCCCTCACCCCCAACCTCTCTCCCAGAGGGCGAGGGGAGCGGCGGCGTGGTTTCCAGCGCTAACGGTTCCCTCTCCCCTCCAGGGCCAGGGTGGGGGGCTTTCTCTTTCTTGCCGCCGGTTTTCTCGCTGATGCCCTCGAACAGGCGGAAGAACATCGGCACGAAGAAGATCGCCAGCACCGTCGCCGCCGTCATGCCGCCGACGATGCCGGTGCCGATGGAATGCCGGCTGTTGGCCCCGGCCCCAGTGGCGATCACCAGCGGAATCGCGCCGAGAATGAAGGCCAGCGAGGTCATCAGAATCGGCCGGAACCGCAAATGCGCCGCCTCCACCGCCGCGTCCATGATCGGCATGCCCTCCTCGTGCTTCATCACCGCGAACTCCACGATCAGGATGGCGTTCTTGGCCGCCAGGCCGACCAGGGTCAGCAGGCCGATCTGGAAATACACGTCGTTTTCCATCCCGCGCAACCAGACCGCCAGCAGGGCGCCGAACACGCCAAACGGCACCGCCATCAGCACGCTGAACGGCAGCGACCATTTTTCATACTGCGCCGCCAGGATCAGGAACACCATGATCAGGCCGTAGATAAACACCATCGCCGAATCGCCGCCGACCTTGATTTCCTGGTAGGCCTGGCCGCTCCAGCCAAAAGAATAACCCTGAGGCAACACCTCGCGGGCCACCGCCTGCATGGTGGCGAGGGCCTGGCCGGAGCTGTAGCCCGGCGCGGCGCCGCCGGTCACCTTGGCGGCGGGGAAGGTGTTGAACCGGGTGATCAGGTTCGGCGCGCTGGTGTATTCCAGCTTAGTCACCGCCGCCAGCGGCACCATGCCGCCGTTGGTCGAACGCACGTAAACCTGCTTGAGGTCATCGGGCCGGGAACGGTATTCCGGAGCCGCCTGCACGATCACCTGCCACACTTGGCTGTACAGGTTGAACTGGCTGACGTACAGCGAGCCGAACAGCGCTTGCAAGGTACCGAATACGTTGCCGACCGGCACCCCCAGGGTCCGGGCCTGTTCGCGATCCAGCGAAACGTACAATTGCTGCGAGGCGGCGTTGATGGTGGTCGTCAAGCCGCGCAGTTCCGGGCGCTGTCTGGCCTTGGCGACGAAATCCTGCGTGACCTTGGCCAATTGCTTGATGTCGCCGCTCCCGCGACTCTGAATCCAGAACTCGAATCCGCCGGTAGTGCCGAGACCGGGAATCGACGGCGGGTTGAACACCAGGGCGATGGCCTCGCCGATCTTGGCGAATGGGCCCATCACTTCGCGGATGACGTTGGGCGCGCTCTCCTTCGGATCCTTGCGCTCCTCGTAATCCTTGAACGACACGAACAGGGTGGTATCGGTGGTCTTCATCTGGTTATCCAGCAGGCTGAAGCCGTTGACCGCGACCACGCTGCCGACCGCCGGATTGGCACGGAAGATTTCGCTCATTTGCGCGCCCACCGCCTCGGTCCGATCCAGGCTCGCGCCGTCGGGCAGCATGCCCACGCCGAACACATAACCCTGGTCCTCATCCGGCACGAAACTGCTGGGCACCGCGCGGAACAGACCGAAAATCGCGACCAGCATCACCGCAAACAGCGCCAGTCCCAGCAAAATCCGCTTGGTGACAAAGCGCACGCTTTCGGCGTAGCCGTGGGTCACCCAGTCGAACCCACGATTGAACGGGCCGAAAAAAAACCGGTAGAGCAGATCGGTGCGCTGGTCGCCGTGTTCGCCCGGCTTGAGCAGCAGCGCCGCCAGGGCTGGACTGAGAGTCAGCGCGACCAGACCGGAAATCGCCACCGAAATCGCGATGGTGATAGCGAATTGCTTGTACAACTGCCCGGTCATCCCACCCAGGAACGCGACCGGCACGAACACCGCGCTCAAGACCAGCACCACGGCGATCACCGGCCCGGTCACTTCCTCCATCGCCCGGTGCGCCGCTTCCTTGGGCGAGAGATGGAATTCCGCCATGTTGCGCTCGACGTTTTCCACCACCACGATGGCGTCGTCCACCACGATGCCGATGCACAGCACCAGGCCGAACAGGGTGAGCATGTTGATCGAGAAGCCCAGCAGGTACATGCCGCTGAAGGTGGCGATGACCGAGACGATCACCGCCACGATGGGAATGACCGTGGCTCGCCAGCTTTGCAGGAAGATAAAGACCACCAGGATCACCAGCACGATGGCTTCCATCAGAGTCTTCACCACTTCGTCGATCGAAGCCTGGACGAACTTGGTGGTATCCAGAGCGATGGCGTAGTCGAGTCCGGCCGGGAAACTCTTCTTCAGTTCCTCCAGCGCCGCCCGCACGTTCTTGGACACTTCCAGTGCGTTGGCACCCGCCTGCTGGTAGACCGCGAGGGCGGTGCCGACCTTGCCGTTGAAGCGGCTGCGCAGGTTATAGCTCTGCATCCCCAGAGTCACGTAGCCGACATCCTTGAGTCGCAAAACGCCGGCGCCGGTGGTGCTGGCGCGCAGGATGATGTTCTCGAACTCCTCCGGCGAGGTCAGCCTGCCCTGGGTGGAGACCGGAAAGGTCAGCTCCACCGGACCGTTGGTGGGCGACTGGCCGATCTGGCCGATGGCGAATTGTTGATTTTGCGTCTGGATGGCCTGGATTACTTCGTCGGTGGTCAAGCCCAACTCGCTCATCCGGTCCGGTTTCAACCAGATCCGCATGGCGTAATTGGGAACGCCGAAGATGCTGGACTGATTGGCACCCGGAATCCGTTGCAGGGCGTTGAGCACGTACAGGTAGGTGTAGTTACCGACAAAGGTCTCGTCGTGGCTTCCGTCCGGCGAATAGAGCGCGATCACCATCAGGAAGGTGGACGATTTGGTCTGGACCTGCACCCCCTGTTTGGACACTGCCTCCGGCAACTGCGGCAAGGCCAGACTCACCTGATTCTGCACGTTCACCTGGGCGATATCGGGATCGGTGCCGATGTCGAAAAACACGCTGAGGGTCATGTTGCCGGTCGAGGAGCTGGACGAATACATGTACATCAGGTTGTCCACGCTGTTGACCTGCTGCTCGATGGGCGCGGCCACGCTTTGCGAGACCACGTCGGCGCTGGCACCGGGATAAGTGGCGCTCACCTGGATCTGCACCGGGGTGATGTCGGGGTACTGGGCGATCGGCAACACGCCCATCGCCGACAGCCCGGCCAGGGTCAGGATGATGGAAATGACCGCGGCGAATACCGGGCGGTCGATAAAGAAATGGGAGATCATCGGGCGCCCTCTCAGGGTTTGAGCGGCGTGGCGCTGGGGACTTTCGCCGGCTCGGACGCAGGCGCGGGCGCGGCGGCCGGTTTGATCTGCACCGGCGCACCCGGTTGCAGGCGCACCGCACCGTCCACCACCACCCGGTCGCCGGCTTCCAGTCCAGAGTTGATGATCCACTGATCGCCGTACCAGTCGCCGACCTGAACCGGCTTGGGCTGCGCGGTGTTATCCGGGCCGACCACGAACACGAACTTGCCGCTCGGCCCCTGCATCACCGCTATTTGCGGTACCATGATGGCGTCGGGGCGAACCACGCCCTTGAGCTGCACCCGCACGAACTGGCCGGGGCTGAGTTGATTGTCCGGGTTGGGCACGACGGCGCGGATGTTGAAGGTACCGGTTTGTGCGTTGACCACCGGGTCCACGAAAGTGATCTGGCCCTTCTGCGGATAGGTGGCGCCGTCGGCCAGGATCAGGTCCACTTGCACCTTGCTCAGCCCCGGTCTGCTTAATTGTCCCGCCTCCTGCTGAGCCCGGATTTTCAGGACTTCGTTTTCGCCCACCCCAAAGTTGACCCACATCGGATCGATCTGAACGATGGTGGTCAGTTGGCTGCCGCTGCCCCCGGCGCGGATCAGGGCACCCTCGCGGTAGTTGGCGCTGCTGGACAGGCCGTTCAGCGGTGATCGGATCGTGGTGTAGCCGAGATTCAGTTGTGCCTGTTCGACGTTGGCCTTGGCGGCCTGCACTTGGGCCGCGGCCGCTAACTCACTGGCGATGGAGTTATCCAGATCCTGTTGGCTGACCGCGTTTTGCTTGGCCAGTGGCTTGACTCGCGCCAAAGTCTGGCGGGCGCGGGTCAATAACGCTTCCTGCTGGGCCAGGTTGGCCTTGGCGCTGTCCAGCGAAGCCTGGAAAGGCTTGGGATCGAGCTGGAACAGCAGTTGGCCATCCTTGACCAAGCTGCCTTCGACATAGGCGATCTTTTCGAGATAGCCCTCGACCCGGGCGTTGATTTCCACCTGTCGGGAACTGGCGGTTTTACCGGTGAACTCGAAAGTCGCCGGGGTATTTTCCAGTTTGACTTCAACTATGGAGACTGGAGTGGGAGGGCGGGCCGAGGGTGGAGTTTGAGCCAGCGCGAGGGTCGGTCCGATGCTCGACAGGAGCACCAGCAACGCTCCGGTAATTGGCCGAAGCGAGTATCGAGACATGGGTTTACGAACGGGGCGGAAATCTCGCACGGGACAGGACTCCGTTTGTTAATATGAAAGGGGTCGGGGGGACATCTTACGATCAAAAGATTACCCTTAAAGGCACTTGTCTTGAAGCAGATTATACTTTATTCACGCGATAGCATCGTGGTAGATCGAGCTCGATGGAAAATGGCCAATTCATCAACGGTTCACGTTGTCATTGTTACTCTTTCTCGCTCCCATCAACCCGTTGTTAGAAGGAATTCAAATGAAGAAACAACATGTTCTGTTAGTCTCCATGCTGGGCTGCGCACTGGCGGCGCCGGTCTGGTCGGCGGAACCGCCGAAAACCGAAAAGGCCAGCGAGGAACTCAGGGCGGTGCTGAAACAGCACCACGAAGCCCTGAACAAGCACGATCTCAAGGCCCTGCTGGCGCTCTACGCCGACAACCCCAGCGTGGCGGTGATGGGCACCGGACCGGGCGAATTCTGGAAAGGCAAGGCAGCGGTCGAGGACACCTACAAGCACTACTTCGAGACCTTCAAGGCGGGATCGCTGAGCCACGAATGTCCGGAGGCCACGGGGGGTGAAGACAATAACGACGCCTGGCTGATGGCCTCCTGCGTCATGAAGGACACCGACCCGGCGGGTCAACCGCGCGAGTTCGGACTCAACGTCTCGGCGGTGCTGAAGAAGGACAAGGCCGGCTGGCGGTTCCAGGCCGTGCACTTCTCGAATCTGGTTGGCGAAGGGGAGCCTCCACCGGAAGGCGCGGCTGCCGCGCCAGCTCCGGCCGCCGCGCCGAAAAAGGCTCAGTAGCGGAGAACGACCATGACCGATCAACATGAGATGGTTCATCCCGGGCAGCCGGAAGAGCCGGTTGCCGACGAACGGCGGCGGACGTTTCTGCGCGGCCTAGGCAAGTGGTCGCAGGTGGTGATCGGCAGCGCGTTGCTGGGCGGCGCCTTGACCGAATCAACCCCTGCCCATGCCTGGGCTGCCGCCCGTGGCTACGGCGGCTCCGCCGCGGTCGGCGCACGTGGCGGTTGGGTCAACCGCTACGGCGGCGGCGGCTGGGCCAACCGGGCCGGCGGGGGTGGCGCCTGGGTCAACGGCGGTGGCGGTTACCGCTACGGCGGGGGTGGCTGGATCAACGGCGGCGGCGGCGGTGCGGGCTGGATCAACCGCTACGGCGGTGGCGGCGCCGCATGGGTCAACCGCTACTAATCGATCCTCTTCGTTCCATCCAACACCCGGCCGCGCGGCCGGGTGTTTTGCGAGAGATCTGAAATATAGGAGCCATCATGGCGATATCGTCGCGTCAGGTAGCGGATCGCGTTCACTTGATTACCCTGAGCGACCTGTTAACCTGGGCCGAGTTTCAGACCTTCCTGTGCCAGGTCGAAGCCGGGGATGTCTTTGCATCCGGCAAGGTCAGGGTACTAATCCAGTTGGAGAATTTCGCCGGATGGGAACCCGGCGACCAGTGGGACGACGTCAGCTTTTTCTTCAGGCACGACCAGGACATCGAAAGAATCGCGGTCGTGGGCGATCCGCGCTGGCGAGACGAAATGCAGGTGTTTCTATTCGCCGATTACCGGCAGGCCGAGACCCGGTTCTTTGCCGAAACTGACCTGGAACCGGCGCGCGCCTGGCTGATGAGTTGAGGGATTGCCCGGCCAGAAACGGGTCGGGTGCCTCGCTCCGTTCCCACTACCGCCAAGCGCCACGCCGGAATGCGCTCCACACCAGGCCCGGCAGAGCAATCCCGAAGCTCAGGAACAGGATGGCCAGCGTGGCTTTGACGCCGTTATCGAACGCCGCCAGCAGCAGATCGGCGCTGCGTTCCAGATGGGGCGAATCGGCCACCATCACGATACCCATCACCGCCTTGTAAGCATAACTGCCAGGCACGAGCGGAATCGCCGGGCCGACGGCGAACAGCGTCCCGCTCACCACGTAGCGCTGAGCCAGGATTGCGGCCAGCACGCCGACGAGCAGCGCCGCGAACAAGGTGGCCAATACCAGGCCCATGCCGCCGCTCATCAGGGCGGTGCGCAGCGCGTAGCCAAACGCGCCGATCAGCGCGCAAGAGAGCAAAGCGTACTTCGGCACGTTGAACAGCATCGCAAACCCCACGCTCGCCACCGCCGCCCAGCAGCCTTTCTGAATCAACAACACCGCCAATTCGGCGCCGCTCATAGCTGAACCCGGAGTAACCGCGCCACGATTCCCAGGCCGAGCGCGATCCCGAGGAACACCACCAGGCTGGTAGTGGCCCGGGCCAGGCCGGCGGAAATATGCCCTTGCAAGACGTCGACGCTGGCGTTGATCAGCGGTACCCCCGGCACCAGCAGCAGGACCGCCGCCGTCAACGCGCTTTGCGGAGTCTGGCTGAGCCAGAGCGCGCTACCCGCCACCAGGCTGGCCGTCAGCGCGGTGATCAGGACCACCAGGAAATAATTGACCTGCCGCCGGTTCAATCCCATCCGTACCCAGGCGGCGACCGAAGCAGCCACGCCGGTGACCGCCAGCGCTGCCCAGTCGCCGCCAAACAGCCGGCAGAACGCGGCGCAGGCCAAACCGGTCGCCGCCACGATCGCGCCGCGCGAGTAGTGGTGCGGCAGAGTCGCGATCCGGTCCAGTTCCAGCGCCAGTTGTTCGGGAGTGACCTGCCCCTGCTGGAACCGGCCCAGCAATTGCTCCACCTCGCTCAGGATGTTCATGTTGACGCCCACGATCGGCACCCGCGCCACCCGGGTATGGTGGGCGTCCTGGCGGGTGGCGGTGAGCAGGATCGTCTTCGACATGACGACGGCATCGATCCGCTCGATGCCCAATCCAGGTTCCATCTGCTCCAGGCTGACTTCCACGCGGCCAGCATCGGCGCCGTGCTGGAGCAACAGGCTGCCAGCTTGCACCAGCAGATCGACCATGCTCGAGAGCGATGCCGGTTCGGAGGCAGGGAGCGGCGAGTCCGCTACCAATCCGGGGATCGTGACGATGGGCGTGTTGAGGTCGGAAAGTGGCATGGAAACTCTCGCGTCGGGCGGGCTGCTTCGTCGAACGTTCCTCGATCGAGGAGATGCCGCTCGATCTTGGCGTTTGATTATCGAGGATACAGTATAATATTTTGATTCGGAATAAAGTCTTGTAACGCCTCATCTCACGGAAACGATTTCACGATCACCGTTGGCGTCGCGCCGACGCACTAATTCAGTAAGCCAGGAACTTCCACATGAATGAGATGGTTATTGCCTCGGTCCTTGCCATTGGCCTGTTGGTCGGCATGCTGATTTTGCTGGATGTTGGCCGGCGGATCGGCGCCAAGCGACTGGCGAGCGACCCCGAGGGCGCGCGAGCGGGCACCGGCACGGTCGAAGGCGCGGTCTTCGCTCTGCTGGGCCTGCTGGTCGCATTCACCTTTTCCGGCGCCGCTTCACGCTTCGACGTACGCCGGGACTTGATCGTCCAGGAAACCAACGCCATCGGCACCGCCTGGCTGCGGCTCGATCTGCTACCCGCCAGCGCGCAACCGGCGATCCGGGAAAGCTTTCGGCGGTACGTCGATTCCCGGCTGGAGATATACCGGAAACTGCCCGATCTCGCGGCGGCCAGAGCGGAACTGGCGCGCTCCATTGAGTTGCAGGGCCAGATTTGGACCCAGGCAGTCGCCGCCGGGCGGCTGGAAGACGCGCCGCCGCCGGCGACGATGCTGCTGCTGCCCGCCCTCAACGAGATGATCGACATCACCACCACTCGACTCATGGCGACCAAGACGCATCCGCCGGTCATTATTTTCGCGATGCTGTTTGGGCTGGCGCTGGTCAGCGCGTTGCTGGCCGGTTACGGCATGGCCGGCGGCAAATCGCGCAACTGGCTGCACATGATCGGCTTTGCCCTCGTCATGGCGGTGGCGGTCTACGTCATTCTCGATATCGAATTTCCTCGTCTGGGCCTAATCCGGGTCGATGCCTTCGATCAGGCCCTGGTGGAACTGCGCGCCAGCATGAAATGAAACGGCCACCCGGCCGAACCTGATGGAGGGTAGAGTCCGCTTGAGAGAGGGTCAATCTGGGTCAGCAAGCCCCAGACCGGCCGAACCATCGGCGATCAAACCGCTAAGGAGCACATCCATAATGAAAGTTCTCCCGTTGTTATCCGCACTGTTCTTCATTCCTTTGGCGCTGTTCGGTTGCGCCAGCCCGCCCACCGATCAACCGGTCGCGCCGAGTGCGCCAGCAGCGCCGGTAGCCAGTCCGGCGCCAGCGGTCAAACCCCAGCCCATGGACGTGTTGAAACAGATGGCGGCCTATCTCCGCTCCCTCGACCGCTTCACCGTCCGGGTCGAGAAGACCACGGAATTGATTCTGCCCACCGACCAGCGGTTGCACGCCGATCAAACCGCGGAATACGCCGTGTGGAAACCCAACCGCCTGCGGGTCAATTTCCAGAATCTCAGCGGTGGCCGCCAACTGTTCTATGACGGTACGACGTTCTCGCTCTACACCCCGGAGGCGAACGTCTACGCGACCGCCGCCGCGCCGCCGACCCTCGACGAGACCCTGGACCTGCTCGCCAACCAATATCGGATCTCGCTGCCGGTCACCGACGTACTGGTCGCCAATCCCGACAGCCGCCTGGTGCAAAACCTCACGTCGGAAACCTATGTGGGCCGAATTCTGCTGCGCGGAGTCCCCTGTCACCATCTTGCTTTCCGAACCCCGGAGGTGGATTGGGAAATCTGGATCGAGGACGGCCCCAAGCCGTTGCCTCGCCGCTTGGCGCTGACCGACAAGAGCGTGAAAGGTTCGCCCCAGTGGACGGCCAACCTGAGCGACTGGAATCTCACGCCGTCTTTCTCCGCCGATTACTTTACCTTCAAACCGCCGGAAAACGCTCAGAAGATCAAGTTCCTGGACGCCGCGCCAGCGGCCCGGCCGGCGAAAGCCGTCAAGTAACCACCGGAGGGTTTCATCATGTATTCTTCATTTTGGACGTATTTTAAACGGGCGACGACTGTTGCCCTGATCGTGGGACCGATGCTGGCGCTGGTCAGCGCCGATGTGGAAGCCCGCCGCGGTGGTGGGGGCGGCGGTGGCCGTGGAGGCGGGTTCGGCGGCGGACGTGAAGTCAGGGCGCCGCGAGACAATATCGGCGGTGGCAGTCGCGACTTCAACCGGGGCGACGTCAACCGCCGGGATGTCAACGTCAACCACCGGGATGTCAACGTCAACCACCGGGATGTCAACATCAACCGTAACGTGAACGTCGACGTCGACCGCCACTGGGGTTATGGGGGAGTGGGGGTAGGCGCGGCGGTCGCGGTGGGCACCGCGGTCGCCGTGGGCGCCGTCGTATCTACCCTGCCGCCAAATTGCACCACCGTCGTCGCGGATGGTGTGACCTATCGGAACTGTGGCGGTACCTATTACGTTCCCAGCTACGACGGCCCGAACGTGGTCTACGAAGTGGTCCCGGCGCCATCCGGCTGGAATCAGTGACCTGACAAACGTCGGCAACCCGCTCCCTCGCCTACAAACAGGCGAGGGAGCGGGCGAATTCGCGCTGATCGATCGCGCTCGCACACCCGCACGCCATCACGCAGCACCCGACGAATCAGGTCCACCGGCGCCCGGTTGAGGACGAGCAAATCCACCGCCCGCCCCAACCGCTGCTCCAGACCGGCGGCCCAATCCAGACCCAATCCTTCCAGCGTGGCCGTCGGATCGACGCATACAACACCAGATCGGCATCTGGCGTTTGACCACGAAGAATACAATATAAAATATTTTCATTCGGTTAGGAGTGAAAAGTCTGTTTTAGAGAAGGTCGATCTCGCCTGATAGGCTGCTACCCGCATGAACAAAAAGAATCTCAGCGAACGCGACATCTGCACCCGATTCATCACTCCCGCACTCGTCGGAGCTGGATGGGAACACCGTCAATTTCGCGAAGAGGTCAAGCTAACCGACGGACGGGTCATCGTTCGCGGCAAGCTGGCGTCTCGCCTGCGGAACCCGGCGGTTAAAGGCGGCCCAAAACGAGCAGACTATGTTCTGTACGCCAAAGGCAGTATCCCTATCGCCGTCATCGAAGCCAAGCGGAACATCTACACGGTCGGTCACGGTATGCAACAGGCGCTCGACTACGCGGAAATGCTTGATGCCCCCATCGCTATCAGTTCCAACGGCGACAGTTTTCTGCTGCATGATCGCACCGGAATCACCCGGCCGACCGAGCGCGAACTCGCTCTCGAAGACTTCCCCACCCACGATGAACTCTGGGCCGTTTACCAGCAATGGAAGGGTATCGAGTCAGAACCGCAGAAAAAACTCGTCTCTCAGCCCTATCACACGGACGGTAGCGGCAAGGAGCCCCGCTACTACCAGCGCGTCGCGATCAACCGCACTCTGGAAGCCATCGCCAAGGGCCAGCGGCGTATCCTGTTGGTCATGGCCACGGGCACCGGCAAGACCTACACGGCCTTTCAGATCATCTGGCGACTGTGGAAGGCCAAGGAAAAGAAACGCATCCTCTTTCTCGCCGACCGCAATATCCTCATCGACCAGACCATTCAGCAGGACTTCGCCCCTTTCGGCGAGGTGATGCACAAGATCACCGACCGCACCGTCAAGAAGAACTACGAGATCTATCTCTGCCTCTACCAGGCCGTCACCGGCGCGGAAGAATGGAAGCAGATCTACCGACAGTTCCCCGCCGACTTTTTCGACCTGGTCGTCATCGACGAGTGCCACCGGGGCAGCGCCGCCGATGATTCAGCGTGGCGGGAAGTACTGGACTATTTCGCGGACGCCACGCACCTCGGCATGACGGCCACGCCCAAGGAAAAGAAACCCGAACCGGGCGAAACCCGGATCAAGGACCCGGAGTTCAACCTCAAATACTTCGGTAATCCCATCTACATCTATTCGTTGAAGCAGGGCATCGAAGACGGTTTCCTAGCCCCCTACAAGGTCATCCGCGTTGTCACCGACGTCGACGCCCTTGGTTACACCCCGGAAAAAGGCAAAACCGACAGGGACGGCCAGCGTGTCGAACAGCGCCAGTACAACACCCAGGACTTCGACCGCCATCTCATTCTCACCCAGCGCACCGAACAGGTCGCCCAGCGGGTTTGGGAATATCTCAAAGCCACCGACCCGATGGCCAAGACGATTGTCTTTTGCGACGACCAGCCCCACGCCGAGCGCATGCGCCAGGAACTGGTCAAGCTGATTCCCGAAGCCGCGAGCAACCGCCACTATGTGGTTCGCATCACCGGCGATGACCAGGAAGGCAAGGCGCTGCTATCCTACTTCATCGACAACGACGAGCCTTACCCGGTCATCGCCACCACGTCCAAGCTGTTATCGACCGGCGTCGACGCCAAGACCTGCAGGCTGATCGTGCTTGACCAGACCATCATCTCGATTAATCAATTCAAACAGATC
>JAVMKL010000106.1:0-5657 GCA_031732875.1 Candidatus Competibacter sp.
TTTTTCGCCCCGGAACCGCGCTACCTGAGCGGCGGCGACCTGGCCGAGTTCAAGACCATGATCAAACGGCTGCACGACGCCGGTATCGAAGTACTGCTGGACGTGGTCTACAACCACACCTCCGAAGGCGACCAGATGGGTCCGACCCTCTGCTTCCGGGGCATCGATAACGCGTCCTACTACCGGCTCCGCCCCGAGGATCGCCGCTACTACATCAACGACACCGGTTGCGGTAACACCCTGAACCTGACCCACCCCCGGGTGTTGCAGATGGTGATGGACAGCCTGCGCTACTGGGTCAATGACATGCATGTGGACGGGTTTCGCTTCGATCTGGCGGTGACGCTGGGCCGGGAGGATTACGGCTATGATCGCGGTGGCGGTTTCTTCGACGCCATCCGTCAGGATCCGGCGCTGTCGCGGGTCAAGGTGATCGCCGAACCTTGGGACATCGGTCCCGGCGGCTACCAACTCGGCGGCTTTCCGGCGGGCACCGCCGAATGGAACGACCGCTTCCGCGATACCGTGCGCCGGTTCTGGCGCGGCGACGACGGCATGCTGTCGCGGCTGGCACCCAACCTGCTGGCATCCAGCGACCTGTTCGAGCACGACTGCCGGCGACCATGGGCCACGGTCAACTACATCGCCAGTCACGACGGCTTCACCTTGGCCGATCTGGTGAGCTACAACGAACGCCACAACGAAGCCAACGGCGAGAACAACCGCGACGGCCATCCCTCCAACTTCAGCGACAATCACGGCGCGGAGGGACCGACCACCGATCCGGCCATCCGCCAGTTGCGCCAGCGCCAGCGCCGCAATTTGCTGGCGACCATGCTGCTGGCCCAAGGTACGCCCATGCTGTTGGCCGGCGATGAGTTCGGCCGCAGCCAGCGTGGCAACAACAACGCTTATTGTCAGGACAACGAGGTCAACTGGCTGAACTGGAACGACACGCCCGCGGAGGAACAGGAGTTTCTCGACTTCGTCCGTCGACTGATCAACCTGCGTCGCGAACATCCGGTCCTGCGCCGGCCCCGTTTCCTGCACGGCACCCAGATCTCGAAAACCACCGGCCTGCGCGATATCGAATGGATCAGCCCCGGCGGCGGCGCCATGAGCGACTATCACTGGCAGGAACCCAAGGCCCGCTGCTTCGGTCTCCTGCTGGCGGGGGATGCCGGTGAGTATTTCACGCCGGATGGCTATCCGGAAAACGACGATACCCTGCTCGCCATCCTCAACGCCGGCCCCGACCAGGTTCCCTTTCGCATGCCCGCGGTCAAGGGCGCCAGCGGTTGGCGCTGCCTGCTCGATACGGTCAACCCCCGGCAGATCGCGGGCGCGGTCGTCCTGCCAGCGAACGGCGACTTCACCGTCGAATCCCGTTCCATTGTGGTACTGGCGTTGCTACAGGAGTCTTCTTGAGGCCGCTCGACCCAACCCCCGATCCTGTCCTCCAACCCATCCACCAATAATTGGTTATATCAATAAAATTTTTTATTATTATTAGTAATAAATAACGCTTGTTAAAGTTCGTGACAACCCGGTCGGTGGAGAGGCTCCACCGACCTCCTGGCCACGAATAGGAGAATCCTCATGATCGATCGCCTCTTCAGGCTCGCTCTCGCTCCGCTGCTCGCATTCGGACCGATCATCTCCCCGCCGATCTTGGCCGCCGATGTCACCCTGCTCAACGTATCCTACGATCCCACCCGCGAACTTTATCAGGAATTCAACCCCGCCTTCGCCAAGTACTGGAAAGCGAAGACGGGCGACAACGTGACTATCAATCAGTCGCACGGCGGCTCCGGCAAGCAGGCTCGGGCGGTGATCGACGGTCTGGAAGCCGACGTGGTGACCCTGGCGCTGGCCTACGACATCGACGAGATTCACGCCAAGGGGGGATTGATCCCCAAGGACTGGCAGCAGCGCCTGCCCAACAACAGTTCGCCCTACACCTCCACCATCGTCTTCCTGGTCCACAAGGGCAATCCGAAAAATATCAAGGACTGGAGCGATCTCGTCAAGCCGGGTATCTCGGTGATCACGCCCAACCCCAAGACCTCGGGCGGCGCGCGCTGGAATTATCTGGCGGCCTGGGGCTACGCGCTCCGCCAGAACGGCAACGAAGCGGCCAAGACCAGGGAATTCATCACCCGCCTGTACAAGAACGTCCCGGTGCTGGACTCCGGCGCCCGCGGATCCACCACCACCTTCGTCGAACGCGGCATCGGCGACGTGCTGCTGGCGTGGGAAAACGAAGCCTTCCTGGCGGTCAAGGAATTGGGGCCCGATAAATTCGAGATCGTACTACCCTCCGTGAGCATCCTGGCCGAACCCCCCGTCGCCATCGTCGACAGAGTCGTCGACAAACGGGGCGCCCGTGCGGTCGCTCGTGCTTATCTGGACTACCTGTACGGCGACGAAGGCCAGAACATCGCCGGCAAGCATTTTTATCGCCCGAGCAATCCCGCCATCGCCGCCCGGTTCGCTCATCAGTTCCCCAAGCTCGATCTCTTCACCATCCACGATATGTTCGGCGGCTGGGAGAAC
Source organism: Candidatus Competibacter sp. (assembly GCA_031732875.1). Classification (GTDB taxonomy): domain Bacteria; phylum Pseudomonadota; class Gammaproteobacteria; order Competibacterales; family Competibacteraceae; genus JAVMKJ01. The sequence continues at coordinate 2,557 of JAVMKL010000106.1, forward strand.
GCCCAGAAAACCCATTTCGCCGACGGCGGCGTCTTCGACCAGATCTACCAGTAACCACGATCGCCTTACGCGGGCTGATCCTCGTCGTCACTCCCCGGCTGGCCCGCGCGGGGACGATCTCGACGGAACCGATATCGGTGTTATCATCCCTCCCCCGAAAATCCCGGACGATACGCTTTTCGCTTCCTCGATCCGTTCGTCATCACTCATGCATTGCCAGAAGGCCACTCACTCATGCTGTTCGGACTGAAGCAGCGCAGCGTGTTGCCAGGGTTCAACCTCGCCCTAGGCTATACCCTGCTGTACATGTGTCTGATCGTGCTGATTCCCTTGTCGGCGGTTTTTCTCAAGACCGCCCAATTGAGCTGGGACCAGTTCTGGACGATCGCGACGGCCCCGCGGGTGCTGGCCTCCTACCGGCTGACGTTCGGGGCCTCGTTGATCGCCGCGCTGGTCAACACCAGCGCTGGCCTACTCGTCGCCTGGGTGCTGGTGCGTTACCGGTTTCCCGGCAAACGGCTGGTGGATGCGATGGTGGATCTGCCGTTCGCCCTGCCGACCGCGGTGGCGGGTATCGCACTCACCGCGTTGTATGCCGGCAACGGCTGGATCGGCGGCCTGCTGGCGCCGCTGGGGATCAAGGTCGCGTTCACGCCGCTGGGCGTGATCGTCGCGCTGATTTTCATCAGCATGCCGTTCGTGATCCGAACCGTACAGCCGGTGTTGGAGGATTTGGAACCCGAAGTCGAGGAAGCGGCCGCCAGCCTCGGAGCGACGCGCTGGCAAATCTTCCACCGGATCATCCTGCCTTCCATCCAGCCGGCCCTGCTGACCGGTTTCACCTTGGCCTTCGCCCGCTCTATCGGTGAATACGGCTCGGTGATCTTCATCGCCGGCAACCTGCCGATGGTGTCGGAAATCACTCCATTGCTGATCGTTTCCAAGCTGGAGCAGTACGACTATCGCGGCGCCACCGCGATCGCGGTGGTGATGTTGGTGATTTCCTTTGTTCTGCTGTTGTTGATCAACCTGCTGCAGTGGTGGAGTCGCCGGCGGCACGCCGCCTGACCTCAGGAAAAACGACATGGCTTTCATCACGTCCACCATCGCGGGTTCGCCTTCGCAACGAGCCACGACCGAGCCGGCCACCGTCCGCCGGCTGCTGATCGGTATGGCCCTGGTGTTCCTGACCTTGTTTCTGTTCGTGCCCTTGGCGGCCGTCTTCTACGAGGCGCTGCGCAAGGGGCTGGGAGTCTACCTGGCGGCCATCGCCGATCCCTACGCCCTGTCGGCGATCCGGCTGACTCTGTTGTGCGCCGCCATCGCGGTGCCGTTGAACCTGGTGTTCGGGGTCACGGCGGCTTGGGCCATCGCCAAGTTCGAATTTCCCGGCAAGAGCGTGCTCGTCACCTTGATCGACCTGCCGTTCGCCGTCTCGCCCGTCATCGCCGGCCTGATCTACGTGCTGGTGTTCGGCGCGCAAGGCTGGCTGGGTCCCTGGCTGGCCGCCCACGACATCAAAATCATCTTCGCGGTGCCGGGCATCGTGCTGGCGACCGTGTTCGTGACCTTTCCCTTCATCGCGCGCGAACTGATCCCGCTCATGCAGGAGCAAGGCACCCAGGAGGAAGAAGCGGCGCTGGTGCTGGGCGCGAGCGGCTGGCAGACCTTCTGGCGCATCACCCTGCCCAACATCAAATGGGGCCTGCTATATGGCGTCGTGCTCTGCACCGCTCGAGCGATGGGGGAATTCGGGGCGGTGTCGGTGGTATCCGGCCACATCCGCGGCCTGACCAACACCCTGCCCCTGCACGTCGAAATTCTCTACAACGAATACAACTTCGCGGCGGCGTTCGCCGCCGCTTCCCTGCTGAGCCTGCTGGCACTGGTGATGCTGGCCGTCAAGACCCTGATCGAATGGCAGGCCCGCCAGGCGCGGCTGGCCGCCCTGGCGGCCCGAGGAGAAATTGAATGAGTATCGCGATCCACGCGCTTGGCAAGCGCTTCGGTGCGTTTACGGCGCTCGATGACATCCATCTGGACATTCCCGATGGCGAGTTGGTCGCTCTGCTCGGTCCGTCTGGCTGCGGTAAAACCACCCTGCTGCGCATCATCGCCGGGCTGGAGAACGCCGACGAGGGCAGCATCCGATTCGATGGCGAGGAAGCCACCCGCCGCCACGTGCGCGACCGGAACGTCGGCTTCGTCTTCCAGCATTACGCCCTGTTCCAGCACATGACGGTTTTCGAAAACATCGCTTTCGGACTACGGGTGCGGCCCCGTGCCCGGCGGCCGACGGAATCCCAGATCCGCGCCAAGGTGCGCGACCTGCTGAACCTGATCCAACTGGAATGGTTGGCCGACCGCTATCCCTCGCAACTGTCCGGCGGCCAGCGCCAGCGCATCGCGCTGGCCCGGGCGCTGGCGGTCGAGCCGCAGGTTCTGTTGCTCGACGAACCCTTCGGCGCGCTGGACACCAAGGTGCGCAAGGAACTGCGTCGCTGGCTGCGCCGGTTGCACGATGAATTGCACATCACCAGCGTCTTCGTGACCCACGACCAGGAGGAAGCACTGGAAGTGGCCAACCGGGTCGTGGTGATGAACCGCGGCCGCATCGAACAGATCGGCTCTCCACAGCAGGTTTACGATGCCCCGGCCACCCCGTTCGTCTACCAGTTCATCGGTCACATCAATCTATTCCACGGCCGGGCTCATTCCGGCTGGGTACGGCTGGGCGGGCTGCGGATGCGGGCGCCCGACTATCCGGATGCCGAACACGCGCCCGTCATGGCCTACGTCCGGCCGCACGACATCGACCTGTTGCGCGAACCGGAGGACGGCGACACCACCATCCCGGCCACGGTTACCCGGGTTTCCGTCGTCGGTTCGCTGGTACGGCTGGAATTGATTCAGTCCCCGGACGGAGAGAGCGCCGAGGTGGAAATGACCCGGGAGCGCTTTACCGCCGATCCGCTGCAAACGGGCGATCTGGTGTTCGTCAAGCCGCGTCATCTGCGGGTCTTTCTCCACGATGACCCGAAAACCGCGCCACCGATGCACTGGAACGGCGACGGCGACGGCATCTGAAGGACCGGCCCGAC
>JAVMKL010000107.1:0-5629 GCA_031732875.1 Candidatus Competibacter sp.
GCCAGCGTGCTGGACGACGTGGCGATGATGACCAAGGTGGCGGCGAGAAAGACCGCCGGCGTTCTGGGCGACGACCTCGCGCTCAACGCCGAACAGGTCTCCGGAGTACGGGCGGAGCGCGAGCTGCCGGTGGTGTGGGCGGTCGCCAAGGGCTCGATGAAAAACAAGCTGATCCTGGCTCCGGCGGCGCTCTTGATCAGCGCGGTGGCGCCGTGGGCGATTACTCCGCTCTTGATGGTGGGCGGCGCGTTTCTGTGTTTCGAGGGATTCGAAAAGCTGGCGCACAAATTATCGCACGGCAAAGCCAACGCTCGGGCCGAGCACGCCGCGATAGCCGAAGCGATCAGCGACCCCGATACGGACATGGTGGCCTTCGAAAAGAAGAAAATCCAGGGCGCGATTCGTACCGATTTTATCCTCTCCGCCGAAATCATCGTGATTGCGTTGGGCACCGTGCAAGACGCTGCTTTTCTCACCCAGGTGGCCGTGATTACCGGCATTGCCGTCATCATGACGGTCGGTGTGTACGGCGTGGTTGCCGGCATTGTGAAGTTGGACGACGCGGGCCTTCATCTCATGCAAGCGGGCTCGGCCGATGTTTGGGGCGGTTTCAAGCGCGCCCTGGGCAGGGGGATTTTGCGCGTGGCGCCGTATCTGATGAAAACGCTGTCCGTCGTCGGCACCGCGGCGATGTTTATGGTGGGCGGCGGCATTCTGGTGCATGGCCTGCCAAACTCACACCAGGTGCTGCACCACGTAGCGGAAGTGGTCGGCGGCGTGCCCGGCATCGGCGGCGTGTTGGCGGCCCTCGCGCCCACGCTGGTGGATATGCTGGCGGGGGTCGTCGCGGGTGGCCTTGTGCTGGCGGGTGTCAACAGGGCAACCGCCGTTATGGGGAAGCTCAAAAAGCGTCCTGATTCAGTGAAAACAGGGTCGGGTGCTCGTTGAATCCACCGTTTTGAGAGTTTTTGCGAACGCCGATGCCTTTTGGAGCCGTTGTCATTTTTCATGATTGCACGGGTGAATCATCGAATACCCCCTCTTAATGGACCATCGAGTGTTTCACCCCGTATTCCGCATTCCCGCCGCCAGCGCGTTGATCGACCGCAGGAGCGGCCGCAGCCACATCTCCGTCTCCGGCGAATCCGCGCCGTGTTCGCGTACCGCCCGTCGGTAGCGCGGAATCAGGGCGACCTGAATGTGGTTGAGCGGGTCCAGATACGGATTGCGCCGCTCCAGCGATTTGGCCAGGGTCGGGTTTTCCTTCAGCAGCGTCGGGATTTGCGCCACGGCCAGAATCTCGCGACAGGTCTGCTCGTATTCGGCGCGGAACCGCTCGTAAATGCCGGTTTCGGTATCGACGTCCGCGCACAGCCGGGCATATTCGCGAGCGATACCCGCATCCACCTTGCTCAGCGACATCTGGCTGTTGTCGAGCAGGGCGCGGAAGAACGGCCAGTCCCGGTAAAGCCTTTGCAACAAGGCGAGCCGCTCGGGGTCGTCGCCGCGCCAGGCCGCCAGCGCGCCGCCGATCCCGTACCAGCCGGGCAGGGTGTGCCGCGACAGGCCCCAGCCGAACATCCACGGAATCGCCCGTACCGAGTATTTGGAGCGGTCGCCCTGGGCGCGATGCGAGGGCCGCGAACCGATATTGAGCCGGCCGATCTCGGTAACCGGAGTCGCCTCATAAAAGTAATCCATGAAGCCCGGCGTGCGCTCGGTCAGCTCCCGGTAGGCCGCCTCGCCGTGCCGGGCCAGTTCGGCCATGACCGTCGCCGCTTCCGGCGGATCGGCGGGAACTTCTTGAATCAGATGGCGGCTGGCCTTGATCAGTCCGCTGAGACCCAGCGTCAGTTCGTAGACGGCGGTTTCCAGGTTCTGGTACTTGAACGACAGCACCTCGCCCTGTTCGGTGATCTTGATCCGGCCGCGCACCGTGCCCGGCGGCTGGGACAGGATGGCGTCATGGACCGGGCCGCCGCCGCGCCCCACCGTGCCGCCGCGGCCATGGAACAGCCGACAGTCGAAGCCGCGCGCCGCCGCCAGCGCCACCGCCTGTTGCTGGGCCTGATACAAGCCCCAGTTGGAGGCCAAAATGCCGCCGTCCTTGCAGGAATCCGAGTAGCCCACCATCACGTCCTGCACGCCGCCGGCCGCCGCCAACAATGCCCGATAGGTCGGTTGGTCCAGCAGCCGGGTGAGCAGAATTTCGACCCGATTCAAATCCGCGATCGTCTCGAACAGCGGAGCAACGCGGATTTCGCAATGCCAGTTTCCGTCGGCGCGGCGACCGGCCAATCCGGCAAAGCTGGCCAGGAACAACACCTCCAGCACGTGGCTGGCTTCGTGGGTCATGGAAATGACGTAGTTGTCGAAAGCGCGCGGGCTGATCTCCGCCCGCATCCGCGCCATGACCTGGAACACCTCCAGCGTCTCGCGCGTGGCCGGGCTGAATGAATCGCAGTACAACAGCGGCGTGCCGGGTTTGGCCAGCAGGTCGCCTAATGCATTCAGCCGTTCCTCCTCGGTCAGCCCGGCGTAATCCGGCAGGTTGGGAGCCATAGCGAAGATGTCGGCGACCGCCGCCGTGTGTCGGCCCGACTCTTGGCGTACGTCGAGCGCGGTCAGAAAAAAGCCGAAGGTTTCCACCAGCCGGATCAGGTCTTTCAGTTCGCCGTCGGCGACCGCGCCGTCGCCGTGAGCGATCAGGGAATCGCGAATCAGATACAGGTCTTCGAGAAATTCCTGTTCGGAAGCGTAGCCCCAGAACGGAACCGGAACCGCTTCGGAGTGGTTTTCCGCGCGCGCATGAATCTGTTCGAGGTTGTGTTGCAACCGGTGGTACATCAGAAAGAATTTGCGCCGGTACGGTTCCTGGGTGTACTGCCGGGGGGCGTCGGCGAACAGGGCGGCCATGCGCTGGGCATCTGCTTCCAGGCTGGCGGCGAACACTGGCGAAGGCGCGACCAGCGAACTGGAATAGGTGAGATGGCGGTTCAACTCCTCGACCCGACGCAGGTATTCACGCAGGATTTCCTGGGCTTGCAGGCGCACCGCCAGCGCGGTGGTTTCCGGGGTCACGAACGGATTGCCGTCGCGGTCGCCGCCGATCCACGAGCCGAACCGCAGCAGACGGGGAATGCGGATCGCCATTTTGCCACCCTCGGCGCCATAAACGGCGTCCAGCGCTCGCTCCAGGTTGCGGTACAGGATCGGCAGGGCCTGGAAGATGGATTCGCGAAAGTAGTACAGGCCGTTCTTGATCTCGTCGCGTACCTGCGGCTTGAAGCTACGCACCTCGTCGGTTTTCCACAGAATCTGGATCTGGCTGCGCAGTTCCTCGACCACCTCGGCCCGCTGGTACGCGTTGAGCGCCGAATCGTCGAGTTTGCCGATGGTCAGGAAGACCCGCCGCTGCGCGCCCAGCAACACCCGGCGTTTGGCCTCGGTCGGGTGGGCGGTGAACACCGGCATGAAATCGATCCGGTTCAGCAACGCCTGCAATTGCGCCGCGTCGACGCCGCCGGCGCGCAGGGTGCGCAGGGTCTCGTCGAAGGAACCCCGCCACAGCGGCTTGTCGCGTCGAACCTGCTCCCGGCGCAACAAGTGCTGGTCATGCTCCTCAACGAGGTTGGCCAGGCTGAAGTATGCGTTGAAAGCTCGCACCACGTGATTCAGCATGTCCGGGTTGAGTGCGGCGATGAGGCGCATCAACCGCTCGCGGCGGTCCGGCGCCAGATCGGGCTGACGGCGCAACTCGATGAAGCCCTGGCGCAGGGTTTCCACGGCATCGAGGACCGAGCGGCCTTCCTGGTCGCGCAGGGTGTCGCCCAGCAGTTGGCCGAGCAGCTTGACGCGGTCGCGCAGCAGTTGGTCGGATGGGGTCGGCATGAGTGAACTCCGTCGGGTCAGGATGGCGAACTTTCCTAGCAGTTGACCGCGACCGACGATTTTGTTTCACCCATACGTCACATGGGGTCCGCTGACGTAGAATGGCATCCCATCGAATAATCCAGGATCGGAGGACGTCGTGAAGCACGGGGGTTGGGGTTGGATCATGTTGCTGGGCCTGTTGGCCGAGCCGGCGCTGGCGGCCAACAAGTGCATCGACGCAAGCGGACGAATCATCTATCAAGCCGCACCGTGTCCGGCGAATACGCGCGGCGGCGACATGAGTTTGAACGTCAACCGGCCATTCACCGGCCAGGCTAAAAGTCCCGCCGCGGCGGGAGCGACCGCCGCGGCGACCGGAAGCGGGGAGCCGCCGATCGATAGCGAACCGGGTCGCGACACCCGGCTGGAGACGGACGCCGAGCGATAACCATGTCGGTGGCGGGGGATTCGACCCAACGGGCTTACGACCGGAACAAGCGCGAATACTGAGTCTCGTGCAGCGCTCCGGCCAGCGCCAGCCCCGGCGCGGCGGCGCCGATTTCCTCGTCCGTCAGGGTCAGACCCTCCGCTACCGCCGCTGCGATGGCCGGGCCGGCGGCGACCAGCAACCGCTGGCTGGCGGTTTGGCCGAGCGGAATCAGCCGGGTGGCGGCGGTGACCTGGTTCTCGGTCCAGGCCCAGGCATAACCGGTGGCCGCTTCCGGCAATGGAATCTCCCACTTCACCGCCGCCAGGCCGAACAGGGTGGCGAAACAGACGCGAGGCGCGCTCCGCCACCGTTCCGCCTCCACGATGCCGAGATCGCTCAGCAGCCGGGCCAGGGCCGCGCCGAGATGATGGTCCTCCCGTTGCAATTCCGCCGCCTCGCGCGAGGCGTGCAGCCGGGCGTTCCAGCGCCGAGCCGCTTGGTCGTCCTTCGCCTGCCACGCTTGGTGCAATCGAGCGAAGATCGGTAAATCCAGTCGCCGCATGGTGTGATTGAGAAGGCCGAGAATCCATTCGCCGGCGCCAACTTCGTCCCGCGCCCAACCGCGCTCCACCGCGTGTTCCAGCCCCTGCGAATAGGCGTAGGCGCCTACCGGCAGGGCCGGGCTACACAATTGCAACAGCCGGGGCAGGGCGGCGAGATTAATCGTCATGTCCATGGTGGTGATGTCCGCCGCCATAGGCGCCCACTTCCGGCTCGAACGGCGCCTGCTCGCCGTCCACTTCCAGCCCCAGTTCCCGTGCCATCCCGTCCAGCACGTGATCGTGAAGATAACGCAACCAGCCGGGACCGATCTGCAGCGCGACGTGGCGGTTGCCGAGATGGTAGGCGGCCCTCGCCAGCAACAGGGCATCGTCGGTTCGGGCGGTGGAGACGGCCTCCGGCGCGGCGTGCACCTCGACCACCAGCCCGCTGGTGGTTCGCAGTCGGTCGCCGTGGTGCAACACCGAGCCGCGCGCCAGGAACAGCCCCACGTCGCGACCATCGTCCAGCCGCGTTCGCAAACGGCTCTTCCGGCGCGAGTCGAACGGCAGGGTCAACGTGGCTTGGACGGGTAATTCCTCGCGCAGGCGCTCGATAATCTGTAGCTCTGAAGTGTCGTCGATATCCATGGTCGGCTTCGTGGCAGGGGATCAAGCGATCCGGTATTGGGTAATTTCCCCTAACAGAGGGCAAATAACGCGCCAAATAGTTGTCGCTCGTGGAGCCGTGGCGCCTCGCCGTGTCGGATAGCGGGCGCGAAGGTGC
>JAVMKL010000108.1:0-5620 GCA_031732875.1 Candidatus Competibacter sp.
TCACCCCGCTGGCGGCTTCCTGGTCGAACATGGAACCCTGCTGGCGGGTCATCGCCAGATAGACGTCGGCCAGAATTTCCGCATCCAGCAGGGCGCCGTGCAAGGTGCGCTGGGAGTTGTCGATACTGTAACGCTTGCAGAGAGCGTCCAGGCTGTTACGCTGGCCGGGATGCCGCTGGCGGGCCAGCAACAGCGTGTCCTCGACCCCGCACAGTTCTTCCAGGGCGATTTGGCCGCGCCCGCACAATTTCAGCTCGTGGTTGAGAAAGCCCAAGTCGAATGCCGCGTTGTGGATGATCAATTCGGCGTCCCGGACGAAGTGCAGGAACTCGACGGCGATGTCGGCAAAGCGCCGCTGGTTGGCAAGGAATTCGTTGGTGATGCCGTGCACCCGCATCGCCTCCTCGTCGATGGCGCGATCGGGTTGCAGATAGACATGAAACCGCCGGTCGGTCTGCCGCCGGTTCAACAGTTCGATACAGCCGATTTCGATGACTCGATGCCCCTGGACGGGATCGAGGCCGGTGGTTTCGGTATCGAGGACGACTTGCCGTTCGCGCATGGCTGTTGGCCGCTCAGGTTCTGGTAGGCCTGGCACGGGCAATCGCCGCCCGGGCCAATTGGTCTACCCGTTCGTTATCGGCCACGCCGCTATGACCGCGCACCCACTCCCACTCGACCCGATGTGGGATCAGGGCCGTTTCCAACCGTTGCCAGAGGTCCGCGTTCTTCACCGGCTGACGGTCGACCGTTTGCCAGCCGCGCCGCTTCCATGCCGGCAACCACTCGGTGATTCCTTTCATCACATATTGACTGTCGGTAAAAATCCTCACCCACGCCGGTCGCTTCAGCGCCTCCAGGCCATGGATGACCGCCAGCAATTCCATGCGGTTGTTGGTGGTGGCCGGCTCGCCGCCGGACAATTCCTTCTCATGCTCTCGATAGCGCAACAGCGCCCCCCAACCACCGGGCCCGGGATTGCCGGAACAGGCGCCGTCGGCGAACAGGACAACCCGGTCATCCATGCCGCTCATCTCAAATGGACACCACATCGCCGCCCACCGCTTCCAGATTGAGGGCGGCGGCCAGCAAGGCCTGGGTGTAGGGATGTTGGGGCTCGTCAAACACTTGCCGCGCCGGTCCCGCTTCCACCACCCGGCCGTTCCTCATCACCAACAGGTGATTGGCCAGCGCCCGCACCACCCGCAGATCGTGGCTGATAAACACGTAGGCCAGCCGGTGGCGGTGCTGCAGGTCGCGCAGCAGATCGACAATCTGCGCCTGTACCGACACGTCCAGCGCACTGGTCGGTTCGTCCAGCACCAGCAGGCACGGCTGCAAGACCAGGGCTCGGGCGATGGCGATGCGCTGGCGCTGACCGCCGGAGAATTCGTGTGGATAGCGGTCCTGGGTGGCGGGATCGAGACCCACTTCCTCCAACGCCTGGCTAACGCGGGCGCGGCGGGCGCCACGATCGCCGGCCAGACCATGCACCAGCAAACCCTCTTCGACGATCTCGCCCACCGACAACCGCGGGCTGAGCGAGCCGAAGGGGTCCTGAAACACGATTTGCATGGCCTTGCGCAGCGGACGCAACGCCCTGCCGGGCAGTCCGTCGATGCGCTGGCCCTGGAAGCGGATCCCGCCCTCGCTGGCCAGCAATCGCAGCAACGCCAGACCGAGGGTAGTCTTGCCGGAACCGCTCTCCCCCACCACGCCCAACGTCTGCCCTTCCCGCACGCTCAGGCTGACTCCATCCACCGCCCTGACGTGATCCACCACCCGCTGGAACACTCCGCGCTTGAGCGGAAACCAGACCTTCAATTCCTCGCTGGCCATCACTTCCGGCGCGCTCTCCATCTCCGGTGGCGGCTCGCCTCGGGGTTCCGCGGCCAGCAGCTGGCGGGTGTAGAGATGCCGGGGATTGGCGAAAAGGTCGGCGACCGCTCCGGTCTCCACCATCTCGCCGGCGCGCATCACGCACACCCGGTCGGCCATCTTGCGGACGATGCTCAAATCGTGAGTGATGAACAGGATCGCCATGCCGAACCGGGCCTGCAGATCCTCGAGCAGTTTGAGGATTTGGGCCTGAATGGTGACATCCAAGGCGGTGGTGGGCTCGTCGGCGATCAGGATGTCGGGCTCGTTGGCCAATGCCATGGCGATCATCACCCGTTGGCGCTGCCCGCCGGACAGTTCGTGGGGCAAGGCGTTCAACCGGCCCGCGGCGTCGGGCAAGCCGACCAGTTCCAGCAGTTCCCGAATCCGCGCCCGTAGCCGGGCTCCCTTCAAGCCCTTGTGAAGCATCAGGGTCTCGCCGATCTGCTTCTCGATGGAATGCAGTGGATTGAGCGAAGTCATCGGCTCCTGGAACACCATGGCGATCTGGTTGCCGCGAATCGCGCGCAGCAAGTCCGGCGCCGCGCCCAGCAACTCCTCCCCCCGCAGGCGGATGCTGCCGCCGGGATGGCAAGCATGGGGATAGGGTAGTAGCTGCAGCAGCGACAGCGCCGACACCGATTTGCCGGAACCGCTCTCCCCCACCAGCGCCAGGGTTTCGCCGCGACTCAGGGCGAACGACAGCCTTTTCACCGCCGGCGTTGCACCGAAGGAGACGGACAGATCGTGAACCTCGAGAAGGGGGACAGGTTTTGCTTCAGTCACCTTGGGGTTCGGCCTCATTCGCTCCAGTTGACCGGTACCGGCGGGACGGCGGCCGGATATTGTTCGTCACCTGCACGGTGCCCGCCGACGGAATCAAAGGGCCAGGCGCCAGCATAGACGGATCGCGGGCCATCAGCAACGCTTGCAAACGAGCCTCCCGCTCCGCTGGCGGCAACTGGCCGATGGTTTCCGCCGCCCGATGGAACGCCGTGAAATTCCGCCCTGCCTGCTCGTACAGTGCCAGGAATGCCGGCACCAGCCGGTGATAGGTGCTGTTGCCGGCCAGTTTGGCATTGTTCAAATCCTGTTCGAACCAGCGGTCGTAGCCGGCATGGCCACCCCAACTCTGCTTGAGTCCTTGATAGCGAACGCGCAGCTCCGCCAGGATGCGCTGTTTCTCGGTCCGCTTGCCGGCATCATCACCAGATGAGGCATACACCGCCGCCAGTTGCTGGCGGGTCGCCGCCAGCAATTGCAGAAACTCCTGTCGCCGGCGATAATCGGTCGCATACTCTTCCCGCTCGCGCGCGGTGCCCTGCCGATCCAGCCAGCGTTCGGTCCCCAGCCGGCCCACCGCGGTGGCGAACGCTTCGTTGAAGGCGGTATCGTCGGCGATATAGAGCCGCTGGTGGGCCAGTTCGTGGAACATCAGCTCCGCCAGCCGTCCCGTTGGCCAACTGATGAAGGTGTTGAGCAAAGGATCGTCGAACCAGCCCAGAGTTGAATAGGCGGTAATATCGGCGACATACACATCGTCACCGCTCGCGCGCAGCTCATCGGCCAGCCGTTGTGCCGCTTCGGGATCAAAAAAACCCCGATAGCTCAGGCAACCCACTACCAGAAAACACCACCGGCGCGGTTCCAAGGCCAATTCCGGCGCGGCGAATACGTTTTTCACCACCCAGGGTCGCCCCAGGTCGGAATAGTCCCGGTAACTGCCGTTGTCGGGCAGCGCCAATTCGGCGCTGGCAAAGGCGCGCAATGCCTGGGCGGTTTCCAGCCGCTGGCGCAATTCCGTGGAAGTCGCCGGATCGGCCAATACTTCCGCCACCGGTCGGCTGGCCCGCAGCAGTTCCCAGTGCCCCGCCGCCGCCTGCCGGTAATAGGCCAACTCGGCGCAGCCAGTCGCGGCCAGCCCGAGGCCGGCCAGCGTAAAAAATATCCAGAATGTTCGTCGCATCGCTCGCGAAGCCGTCTAAGGTTTGGTGATCGCCTCTGCCGGAACGCCACGAACCGGCCATGGCAGCTGATGAAGTTTGTCGAGATCCATAACCGAAAGAGTACGCTTAGCATGGAAATTTACCTGGTCGGCGGCGCGGTGCGCGACGATTTGCTGGGGCTGCCGGTCAAGGAGCGCGACTGGGTAGTGGTCGGCGCGACGCCGGATGACCTGCTGGCGCGCGGCTTCCGGCCGGTCGGCAAGGATTTTCCGGTGTTCCTGCACCCGGGAACCCACGAGGAATACGCGCTGGCCCGCACCGAACGAAAAACCGCGCCCGGCTACCATGGATTCAGCATCCACGCCGCCCCGGACGTAACGCTGGAGGATGACCTGCTGCGCCGCGACCTCACCATCAACGCCATGGCGCGCGACGTCCGGGGCCGGCTGATCGATCCCTGCTGCGGCGCCCGCGATCTCGAGAGCCGCTGGCTGCGCCACGTTTCCCCCGCCTTTGCCGAGGATCCGGTGCGGATTCTCAGAGTCGCCCGTTTCAGCGCCCGCTACGCCCCGTTGGGCTTCCAGATCGCCCCGGAAACGCTGGACCTGATGCGGACCATGGTCGCCAGCGGCGAAGTGGACAGCCTGGTGCCGGAACGGGTGTGGGCGGAAACCGTTCGTGCTCTGAGCGAATTTCGGCCGGGGTGGTTCATCGAAACCTTGCGCGCCTGCGGCGCGCTGGCGCGGATTTTCCCGGAACTGGACCGGCTGTTCGGCGTACCGCAACCACCCGCCCACCACCCCGAGATCGACACCGGCGTCCACACCCTGCTGGCTCTGGAACAGGCGGTTGGGCTGGCGGCGGATGCGGTGACCCGCTTCGCGGTGCTGGTCCACGATCTCGGCAAGGGAACCACTCCACCCGACGAATGGCCCCGGCATCTCGGCCACGAGTTGCGCGGCGCCGATTCGGTGCGAGTCCTCTGCCAGCGACTGAGGATTCCCAACATGTATCGGGAACTGGGAGTATTGACCGCTCGCTTCCACACCCACTGCCACCGGGCTTTGGAACTGCGTCCGAAAACCCTGCTCAACATCTTGCGAGGGCTCGACGCCCTACGCAAGCCGCAGCGGTTCGAACAGTTCCTGGTCGCCTGCGAGGCCGACGCGCGAGGCCGGCTGGGCCTGGAGCACCGGGCTTACCGGCAAGGAGCGCTGATGCGCCGGGTTCATCAGGTCGCCGCCGGCGTTCAGGCGCAACCGCTGGTGAAGCAGGGTCTGTCCGGCCTGGCGCTGGCGGAGGCGCTGCAGCGAGAGCGGCTGGCGGCGATCACCGAGGCGCGCAGGGATTTCGAGGAAACCCGGACGGGACCGGATCTCACCCCCCGCCTCCTTTCCTTCGCAAGAAGAGGGAACAAGGTTTTGTAGTGTGGCTATCGGCCATGCAATCAGTAAGTTTCGATGTTGAAGGCACTTATTCCAGGATCGCCCGCACGGATGTAGCGGGCATTCCCGCGCGACCCGTCGCAACCTTCTTGTAAAGTGCTGCATAGCCACATTAGAATAGTTGAAATTTCTGTGGGCATTTTATTTTGCATCATAAAGATTACAGCCTCATTAAATCCCTCTGCCTTGCCCACGACCCTACGCGAGTCCAAGGCGGTTTTGAGCCAACGCTTCGCCGACTGTATCAAGTTGATCGATCAACCCCGTAACCCTCGAAGAGGACTGGAAAAATGGCATTTCTGAGCGTTGAACAACTGAAAAAAGACTGGGCTGAGAATCCCCGCTGGAAAG
>JAVMKL010000109.1:0-5590 GCA_031732875.1 Candidatus Competibacter sp.
AGGTCGGGCCGATTCTGCATGAAGCCTTCGGCGAGCGGATGAAACCGGCGGGAGTAGCCGACAGGCTGCTCGCCGACGGCCGCTACGGGCGCAAGAGCAAGAAGGGCTTTTACCTTTACGAAGGCGTCAAGAAGAGCGAGAAGCCGGTGGATAAAACCGTCTACGGCGTGCTGGGCGTGAGCGGCGACAAGATTCTGGACGCGAAGGAGATCGTCGAACGCTGCGTGCTGATGATGTTGAACGAAGCGGCGCTGTGCTGGGACGAGCAGGTGATCCGCAGCCCGCGCGACGGCGACATCGGCGCGGTGTTCGGCATCGGCTTCCCGCCGTTCCTGGGCGGCCCGTTCCGTTACGCCGACAGCCTGGGCATCGCGGCGCTGGTCGAAAAACTGGAACAGTACCGGCAACGGCTGGGCGAGCGCTTCCAGCCGGCGGAGATTCTGCTACGCATGGCGCGGGAAAACCGAACGTTCCACGCCGACTGAAGAAGAGCCGCGGCGGCGGCGGTGGGTGGCGGGTGATAACATTATCGAGCGTGCTCGGAAACCGTCCGGCTCCGATGCGCCGCATGCGTCTCACCCCCCACCTCCTATCCCCGCGGGAGAGGAGGGGAAGCTTCCAAGGGAGATAAAACCAATGAATAATGCGCGAACGCTTCTGCTGCTGGCGGTGCCGGCATTGCTGGCCAGCCCATCCGTTTTCGCCAAAGAGGGTCCCGACCAGTACCCGAACGGTATCGAGAATTTTCTGGCCGGCGCCCTGCCCCCGCCGGGCAACTACTTCATCAACTATCTCGGCTACTACGAGGGGGACTATCGCGACAACGACGGCAACAAATTGCCCGTCAAAGTCAACGCGACCTTCGACGCGCTGCGCTTCATTTACGTCAGCAATTACAAGATCTTCGGTGGCGACTGGGCGGTACATGCCATCGTGCCCTTCGTCTACCAGAAGCTGGAGACCCCGAATCCCGCCTTTGGCAACGACTGGGTTTTCGGCCTCGGCGACATCGCCATCGACCCGATCATCATCGGCTGGCACTTCCCGCCGGACTGGCACGTCACCGTCGGTCTGGACATCTATCTGCCCACCGGCAAGTACAACAGCACCGACCCGACCGACAGCATCGGAGCCAACTACTACAGCTTCGAGCCGATCTTCTCTTTCACCTACCTCAACCAGAGCGGTTTCGAGGTTTCGGCCAAGCTGATGTACAACATCAAAACCAAAAACGACGACACCGACTACCAAACGGGCGACGACTTCCACATGGACTATCTGATCGGCCAGCACTTCGGGCCGTGGGCGGTCGGTCTGGGCGGCTATTACCTCAAGCAGACCCAGAACGACGAACTGGACGGCCAGAAAGTGGGGCCGGACGGCAACCGCAGTCAGGTCTTCGCCTTCGGTCCGGCGGTGAAGTACGACTACCAGGGGATGAGCTTCGTCGGAAGCTGGGATTACGAAACCGACGTGAAGAACGGTTTCCAGGGCAACAAATTCCTTTTCAAGTTCATCACCGCGTTCTAGGCGATTGGGCCGACAGGGCTCGGGATAACCGTTCAGTACCCCCCCTTTGAAAAAGGGGGGCCAGGGGGGATTTTGGCCCCGTGGCCCGTGCGAAATCCCCCCCAACCCCCCTTTAGTAAAGGGGGGAGGTGAACGCTTACGGGCTCGGGCAGTCGCTTCGAGCGGACGCGGAACCCAAACCCTGCATCCGATGTCTCGGGTTGTCCTGGACAAGGAGTCATCGCAATGGCCAACAAGAAGCTCTTTACATCGCAACGGGGCCGCCTGCCGCCGGCAACCAACGCTCGCAATGAAGCCAGCGGCAAGGCCTACGCGCTTTCCCCCAAGGCCGCGCTGGCGCAATACGCCGCCACCGGCTGCCTGAACGCGACCTTCTACGCCGACGCGGGAACGCAACTGGACACCGTGCTGGGCTTGTGCGCGGCAGTGGAACCCGCGTTCGTCGCCAAAACGGCGATTTACGCCCGCCGACGCGGCCAGATGAAGGACATGCCGGCGCTGCTGACGGCGTGGCTGGCGCAGCATGGCCCGGACTGGCTGGAACCGGTCTTTTTCAAGGTCATCGATAATGGCCGGATGCTGCGCAACTTCGTCCAGATCGTGCGTTCCGGCGCGGTCGGCCGCAAATCGCTGGGCAGCCGGCCCAAGCGGTTGGTGCAAAACTGGCTGAACGGGCGTACCGACGCGCAACTGTTGAGCGCCTCGGTCGGCAACGACCCGTCGCTGGCGGACGTGCTGAAAATGGTTCACCCGAAGCCGGCGACACCGGAACGGACGGCGCTGTACGCCTGGCTGATCGGCAAACCGCACGAGGCGGCGCGGCTGCCGGAAGCGATCCAGGCACTGGAGCGGTTCAGAGACGACGTGGAAGCACCGGTGCCGGACGTGCCGTTCGAGCTGTTGACCGCACTGCCCCTGCGGCCGCAACACTGGGTCGCCATCGCCTGTCAGGCGCCGTGGCAAATGACCCGGATGAACCTCAACACCTTCGCTCGCCACGAGGTGTTCAAGGTTGGCGGCATGGCCCGGCGCATCGCCGAGCGGCTGCGCGATCCGGCGGCAATCCGGCGGGCGAGGGTGTTTCCGTACCAGTTGCTCGGCGCCTACTTCATGACCGGCGAAGGCGTGCCGGAAGCAGTCCGCGACGCCTTGCAGGATGCGCTGGAGGTGGCCTTGGAGAACGTGCCGGAATTGCCGGGGCAGATTTACGTGCTGCTGGACGTATCCGGCTCGATGGCCTCTCCCGTGACCGGCCACCGCAAGGGCGCGACCTCCAAGGTCCGGTGCGTGGACGTGGCGGCGCTGGTGGCGGCGGCGCTTTCGGCGAAAAATCCGGCGACGGAGATTCTGCCGTTTGACACCCAGGTTCACGCGCCCCGGCTGAATCGGCGCGACAGCGTGCTGACTCAGGCCCGGACGCTGGCGGAATTCGGCGGCGGCGGGACGGATTGCGGGTTGCCGCTGGCGGTGCTGAATCTACGCAAGGCGGCGGGCGATCTGGTGATTTACGTATCCGACAACGAATCGTGGGCCGATCCGCAGCACGGGCGCGGCACCGAGACGATGCGGCAATGGGAAGCATTTCGTCAGCGCAACCCACAGGCACGGCTGGTCTGCATCGACATCCAGCCCTACGCCACCGTGCAGGCGCAAACCCGCGAGGACGTGCTGAACGTGGGCGGGTTCTCGGACGCGGTGTTCGAGGTGATGGTGCGGTTCGCCGCCGGACAGTTGGACGGCGAGCATTGGGTACGTGAAATCGAAGCCGTGGAGGTATAATTTCGGAACACAGTTATACCGTCCGGGCTGGAATGCCCGACCGGGAGTACATGCCTGCTAAGCGTACCCCTCTCGGTCACTTTCCTCGTCCGGTCCGGGCGGTCTCGATTCACGGCGGCGAATGCCGGCGGGACTACATGACTTGAAATCATGTCTCGTCAATCCATTGTCAACTAATCATTACACCAAAGAGCTAGCGTATACGCCAGATTTAATGGCAAAGTCCACCACAATCCCACCGAAGATCGTGATAAACGTCGATAAATGCTTTTAGGAGAATAGAACCGTCGATTGGCATATTTATAGCCATTAAGCAAAGTCTCTGGACTCATATACCGAGGCTGAAAGACAACATCATTCCGACCATTGTATTTGCTCCAATCCCTTGTCAAAATCCGCCCCTCCGTTTCCAAGCGCTGATATAACCGCGTTCCAGGGTAAGGCGTTAGGATGTTAAACGTCGCATTCTGTACTCCAGCCGTTTCCAGAAAATCCAATGTTTCGCAAAAAATCGCTTCCGTATCGTTATCAAACCCAAACACGATCCCCACCTGTACCGCTATTCCGTATGAATGGATGTTCTGGATCACCCGCGCATATTCCTCTACACGGTTGAATCTTTTACGAACTTCGTTCATGCTGGCCTGAGAAATTGACTCCAGGCCAATGAACAACTGCTTGCAACCGCTCCGTGCGGCCCATTCCAAGAATTCTGCATCTTCGCCTGCCTGAATGCTTGCCTGACTACTCCACCATTTGTTGTATGGCTCAATTTCCCGAAACAGAGCCTTGGCATATTCACGATCATTAGCCAGATTATCGTCCCAGAAGATAATGACCTTTCCGGGAAACGAAGCGTATTCCGTTGCTACTGCAGCCACTGGGCGCTTACGAACTTTGCGCTGATACATCACGGTTAACGTGCAGAAATCACACCCATGGATGCAACCCCGCGTGGCAAACAGTCTGCCCGATGTATAGTCACGCCGGTGAAATAATTCTTTCCGCGCCATCGGAGAGTCTTGCAGTGTGGGGGGAACGCTTGAACTGTATCGACGTTCATGCTCTCCCTTTTCAAAGTCTCTCAAGAATTGGAGCCAATTCGCTTCTGCTTCTCCCACAAAAACGACGTCCGCATACTGTTGCGCCTCGTCAGGCATTAATGTCACATGTGGTCCGCCTAACACGACTGGAATTCCCCGCCTCCTAAATTGCGTGGCCACGTCATACCCATGGAAGGCGCTTGGTGTATGAAAGGTGATGCCGACCAGATCGACCTCCAAAGAATAATCAACCGGCGTGACCGCCTCATCAATATGAATCACTTCCCAATTATTCGGCACAAAGGCGGCCAGATAGGGCATGGTGATCTGCTGAAAGTTCAGCACGCGCGCCCGCCGCGCCCTGCGAATTTCCGGAGAAGACACTGTGATCAGGAGAAGCCTGGGTCGAGCAATGGGCACGTGACTAACCATCGATCCGATCGGTGAATTGATGTGTCCTAATGAATACACGGGATTTCCCCATCCGGATGCAATCCATGGGGTACGAGACTGCTGATCACGGAGTGCCAAAATAAGACTTGGACGCGGCTGTTCGCGGTGCCGGGCCACACGGCGCGGCTGATTGTACCGAAGTGGGTGAAACCGTACCGCACGAGCGGCCAGCACGGCAAGCATGAGCGACGGATGCGACAACCCAAAACGTACTTCGTGTCGGTCAAGAAGATGGGAAGCAAGCGATCCGGTGGTATCAGGCCGAGTTCCAGCCATTCCATGACAGGAGCATTGAGAATAGCTCGATTAGCCGAACTGTTTATACTTGATTGGCCGAACCGCCAACCAATAATCCACCCCACCATCGACCAACCTGTCATGCCCGCTAATCTGAATCTGACCCCGCCCATGCTGGCGGCATCGACAATCGCCGGCGAGGGTCTGGACGCTATCGGGCCGTGGCTGTTCCGTCAACTCGGCATCGTGCGGGTTTACACCAAAACGCCAGGCAACCCCCCGGACCTGAGCCGACCGTTTACCGTCCGGCAGGGTCGGACCGTGTGCGACGTGGCCCGGCTGATTCACCGCGATCTGGCGGAATCGCTGAAATACGCCCGCCAGTGGAGCCACGGCCAGCCGCACAGCCAGCAGGTTAGCTCGGACCATCCGGTCGCGGATGGCGACATCCTGGAACTGCACGCCTGACCCCATGCCCGCCATCCTGCTCTCGACCCTGAACGCCCGCTATTTCCATTCTTCCCTGGGATTGCGCTACCTGTACGCCA
>JAVMKL010000110.1:0-5517 GCA_031732875.1 Candidatus Competibacter sp.
GCGGTGGGTCATGTTCGGGGAATTCATTTGGCTGGCGCCGTGGTGGTATCGCATCATTCCATTCCTCCTGCCAGTTTGCAGCTTGATCGAACGATATCGAGGGATCGATCTCCTCTAAAGTCTATGAAAATCAGGCGACCTTTTCCCATCCTCAGGGTTGATCTGGCGAGTCGGGCGGTCGTTTCGGTCGCGGCGGACGGCGCTGTCGCGCCGCCGCCGAACGGTTGGCAGCGATCCCCCTTAGACGGGAACCTCGCTCGAGGCAATGCCGAGGGCATGGGCGACGCCCTGGCCGTATGCGGGATCGGCCTTCAGGCAGTTGCCGACATGGCGGATTTGAATCTCGCGCGGCACGCCTTCCATGGAACGCGCGGTGTTCTCGAATAATGCTTGCCGCTGGACCGGTGTCATCAGGCGGAACAGGGCGCCCGGCTGCGAGTAGTAATCCGTATCCTCACGGTGGTTCCAGTGATCCGCCGCGCCCTCCAGGCTCAACGGCGGCTCGGCATAATCCGGCTGCTCGGCCCATTCGCCCTGATCGTTCGGCTCGTAGCCCAGCGTGCCGCCGTGGTTGCCGTCGACGCGCATGGCGCCGTCGCGGTGGTAGCTGTGGACCGGGCAGCGCGGCGCATTGACCGGAATGAGATGGTGGTTCACCCCGAGCCGGTAGCGCTGGGCATCGCCGTAGGAGAACAGCCGTCCCTGTAACATCTTGTCGGGCGAGAAGCCGATGCCGGGCACGATGTTGGCCGGATTGAAGGCCGACTGTTCCACTTCCGCGAAGAAGTTTTCCGGATTGCGGTTCAGTTCCATCACGCCGACCTCGATCAGCGGATAGTCCTTGTGCGGCCAGATCTTGGTGAGGTCGAAGGGGTGATAGGGCACCTTCGCGGCGTCGGCTTCCGGCATGATCTGCACCTTGAGCGTCCACTTCGGGAAGTCGCCGTTTTCGATGCTCTCGTAGAGGTCGCGCTGGTGGCTCTCGCGGTCCTTGCCGATGATGGCTTCGGCTTCGGCGTCGGTCAGGTTCCGAATGCCCTGGTGCGACTTGAAGTGAAACTTGACCCAGTACCGCTCGTTCCTGGCGTTGATGAAGCTGAAGGTGTGGCTGCCGAAGCCGTGCATGTGGCGGTAGGTGGCGGGAATGCCGCGGTCGCTCATGACGATGGTGATCTGGTGCAACGCTTCGGGCAGCGAGGTCCAGAAGTCCCAGTTGTTCTTGGCGCTGCGCAGGTTGGTGCGCGGATCGCGCTTGACGGCATGGTTCAGATCGGGGAATTTCAGCGGATCGCGCAGGAAGAAGACCGGCGTGTTGTTACCGACCAAATCCCAGTTGCCTTCCTCGGTGTAGAACTTGACCGCGAAGCCGCGAATGTCGCGCTCGGCGTCGGCCGCGCCGCGCTCGCCGGCCACGGTGGTGAAGCGCGCGAACAGTTCGGTCTTCTTGCCGACCTGGGAAAAGATTTTGGCGCGCGTGTATTGGGTGATGTCGTGGGTGACGGTGAACGTGCCGTAGGCGCCGGAGCCCTTGGCGTGCATGCGCCGCTCGGGGATGACTTCGCGATCGAAGTGGGCGAGTTTTTCCAGGAACCACACATCCTGCAACAGTTGCGGGCCGCGTGGCCCTGCGGTCATCACGTTCTGATTGTGGGCGACCGGACACCCGGCATTGGTGGTCAGTTTCTTTGTGTCACTCATGATGCTTTCCTTTTCTGTTCTGGATCAGTGTGTTACGGGAAATGGTATCGTCGGCGATGAGGCTGCCGGCGGCGGCGGTCAGAATCGTCGTCTCGGCCATAATCGAATTCCTGGGAGCGATGCGGGCAGGGTTGCCCGGTGGGTTCACTATTTCAAAAAGTGTGGTTTATTGAAAATCGAATATAACAAAACAATAGATAGCCAATATCTATTAAAGTGCCGGCGAGCGTCATGTCCTCCCCATTGATGGTGCGAACCTTTCGCCGGCGCGTGCTTCGTCTGGCGGAGGCGGTGTTTATCCGTTTGGCCGAACATCCTGTGCAGATCGGGCGCTATCATGGCGGCCTCTAACCCGATCACTCCCCATCTTCATGCGCATGGACACCATCAAAATCCGCGGCGCCCGCACCCACAATCTACAAAACATCGATCTCGACCTGCCCCGCGACCGGCTGATCGTGATCACCGGCCTGTCCGGTTCCGGGAAGTCCTCGCTGGCCTTCGACACGCTCTACGCTGAAGGCCAGCGCCGCTACGTGGAATCGCTGTCGGCCTACGCCCGGCAGTTCCTGTCGCTGATGGAAAAGCCCGACGTGGATCACATCGAGGGGCTGTCGCCGGCGATTTCCATCGAGCAGAAATCCACCTCGCACAACCCGCGTTCCACGGTCGGGACGATCACCGAGATTTACGACTATCTGCGGCTGCTGTACGCGCGGGCCGGGATTCCCCGCTGTCCGGACCACGGCATCGATTTGGACGCCCAGACCGTCGACCAAATGGTGGATCAGGTGCTGGCGCTGCCGGAGGGCGAACGGTTGATGCTGCTGGCGCCGGTGGTCAGGGAGCGCAAGGGCGAACACGTCAAGTTGTTGCAGGAGTTGCGCGCCCAAGGCTTCGTGCGCGCCCGCATCGACGGTGACGTGGCGGAACTGGACAGTCCGCCAACCCTGGATTTGCGCCGCAAGCACACGATTGAAGTGGTGGTGGACCGTTTCAAGGTGCGGGACGATCTCGGTCTGCGCTTGGCCGAGTCGTTCGAAACCACGCTGCGGCTGGGGGACGGGGTGGCGCGGGTGGCGTTTCTGGACGCGCCGGAGCGGGCCGAACTGCTGTTTTCCGCCGGCTACGCCTGTCCGGTGTGCGGTTACAGCCTGAGCGAACTGGAACCGCGTCTGTTCTCCTTCAACAATCCGGTCGGCGCCTGCCCGGAGTGCGACGGGCTGGGGGTCAAACAGTTCTTCGATTCCGAGCGGGTGGTGGCGCATCCGCACCTGAGCCTGGCGCGCGGGGCGGTGCGGGGCTGGGACCGCGACAATTTCCATTACTTCCAGCTCATCAAGTCCCTGGCGCGGCATTACGGCTTCGACGTGGACCAACCGTTCCAGGACTTGCCGGAGCGCATCCGCAAGCTGGTGCTCCACGGCAGCGGCGGCGAGGCCATCGAGTTCGAATACGCCAGCAGTCGCGGCGAGACCTACCACCGCCGGCATGCGTTCGAGGGAGTGATTCCCAACATGGAGCGCCGCTACCGGGAAACCGAATCCAACCTGGTGCGCGACGACCTGGCCAAGTATCTCAGCAGCCAACCCTGTCCGTCCTGCCGGGGGGCGCGGCTGACCCGGTCCGCCCGCCATGTGTTCGTCGCCGGCCGGAGCGTGCCGGAGATCGTCGCGTTGCCCATCGGCGCGGCCCGCGAGTTCTTCGGGCAGTTGGACCTGCCGGGCCGGCGCGGCGAGATCGCGGTCAAGATCGTCAAGGAGATCGGCGAGCGGTTGACTTTCCTGGTCAACGTCGGACTGGATTACCTGAGTCTGGAACGCAGCGCCGACACTCTGTCCGGCGGCGAGGCGCAGCGCATCCGGCTGGCCTCGCAGATCGGGGCGGGCCTGGTCGGGGTGATGTACGTGCTGGACGAACCGTCGATCGGCCTGCACCAGCGCGACAACGCCCGGTTGCTGGCCAGCCTGCTGCGCTTGCGCGATCTCGGCAACACGGTGATCGTGGTCGAGCACGACGAGGAGGCGATCCGCACCGCCGATCAGGTGGTGGACATAGGGCCGGGCGCGGGGGTGCACGGCGGCCGGGTGGTGGCCCAGGGAACCCCGACCGACATCATGGCGCATCCCGACTCGCTGACCGGCGCCTTTCTGGGTGGCCGGCGGAAGATCGCGCGACCCGCGCGGCGCGTCCCGCCCGACCCCGGGAAGCAACTGCGCATCGTCGGCGCCAGTGGCAACAACCTCAAGGATCTGTCGGTGGCGATTCCGCTGGGCTTGTTGACCTGCATCACCGGCGTCTCCGGTTCCGGCAAGTCCACGCTGATCAACGACACCCTGTATCGCTACGCCGCCCGCGATTTGAACAACGCCAACGAAGCGCCGGCGCCGTGCCAGGATTTGCAGGGACTGGAGCAGTTGGACAAGGTGGTGAACATCGACCAGAGTCCCATCGGCCGCACCCCGCGTTCCAATCCGGCGACCTATACCGGCCTGTTCACCCCGATCCGCGAATTGTTCGCCGGTGTGCCGGAATCCCGGTCACGGGGTTATCAGCCGGGCCGGTTCAGCTTCAACGTCAAGGGTGGGCGTTGCGAAGCCTGCCAGGGCGACGGAGTGATCCAGGTGGCGATGCATTTTCTCCCCGATATCTACGTGCCCTGCGACGTGTGCAAGAGCCGGCGCTACAACCGGGAGACGCTGGACATCCGCTACAAGGGCCGCACCATCCACGAGGTGCTGGAGATGACGGTCGAGGACGCGCTGGCGTTCTATCAGGCGGTGCCGGCGGTGGCGCGCAAGCTCCAGACCCTGGCCGACGTGGGGCTGTCCTACATCAAGCTCGGCCAGAACGCCACCACGCTGTCGGGCGGCGAGGCGCAGCGGGTGAAGCTGGCGCGCGAACTCTCCAAGCGCGACACCGGCCAGACCCTCTATATTCTCGACGAACCGACCACCGGCCTGCACTTCCACGACATCGAGCAATTGCTGAAGGTGCTGCACGAACTGCGGGACCGGGGCAACACCATCGTCGTCATCGAGCACAACCTGGACGTGATCAAGACCGCCGACTGGATCGTGGACCTGGGGCCGGAAGGCGGCGGCGGGGGCGGGGAGGTGGTGGCGGCGGGGACGCCGGAGCAGGTGGCGGCGCATCCCCACAGCCATACCGGGCGGTTCCTGGCGCCGGTGCTGGGGCGGTAAATCAGCGATCACCGGTCGGATATACTGGGATGTAGGACAATGAGCGGATTTTTTGAGGGAGCACAGCCCATGAACAGAACACGAACCGCAAAATTTCGGATGTCGGACCGCGGAAACGAGGATTTGACGCCGGGGACCCCGGCAGAACGGATCGGTCTGGTCTGGCCGTTGACCCGTGAACTCGCTTCCCTGAGCAAACGCTACGATGCTGAACGAAGACTACAAAGACATGTTACAAGCCTTAGTCGAAGAAAAGGCTAAGTTTCTGCTCGTTGGCGCTTATGCGCTGGCGGCCCACGGTTATCTCCGCGCCACGCTGGACATCGACATCTGGGTCATGCCGTCACCGCGCAATGCCGATGCCGTACTGCGCGCATTGCAGCGTTTCGGCGCTCCGTTGCACGATCTCACCGCAGAGGATTTGCAAGCGGATGGAACCATTTTCCAGATCGGAGTTGCCCCAAGGCGCATTGATATTTTAACGACGGCATCCGGACTCCATTTCGAGGAGACGTTTGCACGCTCGTTGACCGTGGATATCGAGGGAATCGAAGTCCATATACTAAAGTGGACCCCGGAAAATGGACCAGGGGCTTAGATAGAATGCCACGCAGCG
>JAVMKL010000111.1:0-5502 GCA_031732875.1 Candidatus Competibacter sp.
CCCCTGGAACGCCTGCGCCTGCCCGATGAACTCGATGGCCGGGCCGGCGGCAACCGGGCCGGGTCGGACGTGGTCTGCCAACTGGCCGCTGGCAACGACCTGGAAGCCGTGCAAGCCTGGCTTGCTGAATTCCACGACTCCCCACAAACCCTGCGCAACTACCGCAAGGAAGCCGAGCGCCTGCTGCTGTGGGCGCTGCTGGAGCGCGGCAAACCGCTGTCCAGCCTCACCCGCGAGGACTGCATTCTCTACGAAACCTTCCTCGCCGACCCGCAGCCCCGCGACCGCTGGTGCGGGCAAAAGGCGCCCCGCTTCAGTCCACACTGGCGACCCTTTGTGGGACCACTCAGTCCCGCCAGCCGCAAGCTGGCCATGTTGATTGTCAACTCTCTGTTCAGCTATCTGGTCAAGGCCGGCTATCTCGCCGGCAATCCTCTGGCGCTCGCCCGCCGCCGGGGTCGCGGCCATCAGCCCATGCGCCAGGTGGAGCGCTTTCTCGAACACGATCAATGGCAAGCCCTGCTGGCCACGGTCGAGGAGCTGCCCCGCGACAGCGAACGCGACCGCCAGCACCACGCCCGTGCCAAGTATTTGACCGCCCTCCTCTACCTGCTCGGTCCACGGGTCAGCGAAGTCGCGGAACACGCCATGGGCAGCTTCGTCCAAGTTCGCGGGCGCTGGTGGTGGCGCGTGATCGGCAAAGGCCGCAAGGAAGCTCAAGTTCCTGTCAACCAGGACATGCTGCAAACCCTGCGCGACTACCGCCGTTTCTACGGCCTGCCACCTCTGCCCGCGCCGGACGAAACCACCCCACTGGTGCTCAACCTCAAGGGCACCGGCGGCATCGGCGACAACATGATCTACCGCATCGTCAAGGACTTGGTAGCGAAAGCGGCGGCCCGGATGGAAGCGGACGATCCCCACCAGGCCGACAAGCTGCGCCGCGCCTCCACCCACTGGTTCCGCCACACCAGCATCACCCACCAGGCCGACGCCGGCATCGACATTCAATTTCTCCAGCGCAACGCCCGCCACGCCCGCATCGACACCACCGGCCTGTACCTGCACGCCGAGGAAAAGGAATGGCACGAAACCATGGAACGCCATCGCCTCAAGGAATAAAGCGCCTCTTACGGATTCTCGATCAGATGCCAGCCCACCACCCGGCATCCTTCCCGCTCGTAGCGATCCTCCCCGCCAAACACGATGATCGGCGGCAGAGCATCGTTCCCGGCCAGGATTCGCCATTTTTGAGTAGTTTTCGCCCAAATAACCACCTAACGACCCACGAGATCATGCTTTTCGACGGTTGCATGACCGGTCAAGGGGTCGGTAGTATGCGAATATCAACGGGATTGTGACCTGCGGAGCCGCCCGCGCAAGGAATGCAGCCAGCCGTCGTTATTTGAGGAATAAAGCATGACTGTGACCCACCACCCATCCACCGAGGGTCTTTACGACCCGCGCAACGAACACGACTCCTGCGGTATCGGCTTCGTCGTCGATATCAAGAATCGCAAGAGCCACCAACCGATCCGCCAAGGTCTGGAAATCCTGGCCAACCTCAGCCATCGCGGCGCGGTGGGCGCCGACCCC
This sequence comes from Candidatus Competibacter sp., assembly GCA_031732875.1. GTDB lineage: Bacteria > Pseudomonadota > Gammaproteobacteria > Competibacterales > Competibacteraceae > JAVMKJ01. The sequence continues at coordinate 1,597 of JAVMKL010000111.1, forward strand.
TTGGCGGGCGACGGCGCCGGTATCCTGCTGCAAATCCCCGACGCCTTCCTGCGTGCCGAATGCAGCAGACTTGGCATCGATCTGCCGTCGCCTGGCGAATACGCGGTCGGCATGATTTTCCTGCCGCGCGACGCCCACGCCCGCGCGCTGAGCGAAGCTGCCCTGCAAACCTGCGCGGCCGCCGAAGGCCAGATGGTATTGGGCTGGCGCGATGTCCCGACCGACAACTCCTGTCTGGGTCACAGCGTGCGCCCCACCGAACCCGTGGTCCGCCAGGTATTCATCCGGCGCGGAGCCAACTGTCCCGATGGCGACGCCTTCGAGCGCAAGCTGTTCGTCACCCGCAAGCAAACCCACCACGCTATCTGGAACCGCGACCTGCCGGGCCGCCAGCAGTTCTACGTCGCGTCGCTGTCGTCGCGGACCATCGTTTACAAGGGCATGATCCTCGCCCGCAACATCAGCGTTTACTACCCGGAGCTGCGCGATCCGCGCCTGGAATCGGCGCTGGCGCTGGTTCACCAGCGGTTTTCCACCAACACCTTCCCCTCGTGGTCGCTGGCGCACCCGTTCCGCTATCTGTGCCACAACGGCGAAATCAACACCCTGCGCGGCAATATCAACTGGATGCTGGCCCGCCGCCACAACATGAAATCCGACCGGCTCGGCGCCGACCTCGACAAGCTGTGGCCGCTGATCGGCGACGGCGCCTCCGACTCCGCCACCTTCGACAACGCCCTGGAATTGCTGCTGGCCGGCGGCTATTCCCTGCCCCACGCCATGATGCTGATGGTGCCGGAAGCCTGGTCCGACAACCCGCTCATGGACCCCAAGCGGCGCGCCTTTTACGAATACCACGCCGCCCTGATGGAGCCGTGGGACGGGCCGGCCGCCATCGCCTTCACCGATGGCCGGCAAATCGGCGCCACCCTCGACCGGAACGGCCTGCGCCCCGCCCGCTATCTGGTCACCGACGACGATCAGGTGATCATGGCTTCGGAGATGGGCGTGCTGCCGGTCCCGGAGGAAAAAATCGTCAAGAAATGGCGGCTGCAACCCGGCAAGATGCTGCTGATCGACCTGGAACAGGGCCGTATCATCGACGACGACGAGATCAAGGACCAACTGGCTTCCGCCTACCCGTACCAGACCTGGCTCAACGCCACGCAGATTCATCTCAAGGACCTGCCGGCCGAAGTCGGACCGATGGCGCCCGATCCGCGCACCCTGCTGCGCCGGCAACAGGCCTTCGGTTACACCCAGGAAGATATCCGCGCCTTTCTGACCCCGATGGCGGTCAGCGGCGAGGACCCGGTCGGCTCCATGGGCCGCGATATTCCCCCGGCGGTGCTCTCCAGCCGGCCCAAGCTGCTCTACGACTACTTCAAGCAGAAGTTCGCCCAGGTCACCAACCCGCCGATCGACCCGATTCGCGAGGAACTGGTGATGTCGCTGGTATCGGTCGTCGGCCCCCGCCCCAACCTCCTGGATCTCGGCAGCGGCGGCACGCACAAGCGCCTGGAAGTCAAACGGCCGATTCTCGACAACATCGATCTGGAGCGGACCCGTCGCATCGAATACCACGTCGACAAGGCGTTTCGCACCCACACCCTCAGCATGTGCTACCCGGTGGAGCGCGGCGCCGACGGCATGGCGCGCGCGCTGGAGGACCTCTGCCGCGAAGCCGCCGACGTGGTGCGGCACGGCAACAACATCATCATCCTGTCCGACCGGGGCATGGACGCGGACCACATCGCCATCCCCGCCCTGCTCGCCACCGCCGCCGTCCACCATCACCTGATTCGCGCCGGTTTGCGCACCGAGGTCGGACTGGTGGTGGAAACCGGCGAGGCCAAGCGGGTCCACGACTTCTGCCTGCTGGCCGGTTACGGCGCCGAAGCCATCAATCCTTACCTGGCCCTCGATACCCTGTCCTCAATGCTCCCGAACATGCCGCAGAAGCTGACCGAAGCCGAAGCGCACGAGCATTACACCAAGGCGATCTCCAAGGGCATCCTCAAGGTCATGTCCAAAATGGGCATTTCCACTTACCAGTCCTACTGCGGCGCGCAGATTTTCGAGGCCGTGGGGCTGGCCGGCGAGTTCGTCGATCACTACTTCACCGGCACCCAGGGCGTGATCGAAGGCGTCGAACTGACGGAAATCGCCCAGGAAACCGTCCGCCGCCACCGGCTGGCGTTCGGCGACGCACCGCTCTATCGCAACGCCCTGGACGTGGGTGGCGAACTGGCGTTCCGCATTCGCGGCGAAGAGCACGCCTGGACTCCGGAAACCATCGCCCTGCTCCAGCACGCGGTCCGCGCCGGCGACTACCAGCAGTTCAAACAGTACAGCCGGGCCATGAACGACCAGCGCGACCACCTGCGCAATCTGCGCGGCCTGTTCGAGTTCCGTTTCGCCAGCCAGCCGCTGCCCTTGGATGAAGTGGAACCCGCCAGCGAAATCGTCAAGCGCATGGCCACCGGCGCGATGTCGTTCGGCTCGATCTCCTGGGAGGCGCACACTACCCTGGCCCTCGCCATGAACCGGCTGGGCGCCAAATCCAACACGGGCGAGGGTGGCGAGGATCCGGTCCGCTACACCCCGCTGGATAATGGCGATTCCATCCGCTCGGCGATCAAGCAAGTGGCCTCCGGCCGCTTCGGCGTCACCACCGAATACCTGGTCAACGCCGATGCCCTCCAAATCAAGATGGCCCAGGGCGCCAAGCCCGGCGAGGGTGGCCAGCTCCCCGGTCACAAGGTCAACGACTGGATCGCCCGGGTGCGGCACTCCACTTCCGGCGTCGGCCTGATCTCACCGCCGCCGCACCACGACATCTACTCCATTGAGGATCTGGCGCAACTGATCTTCGATCTCAAGAACGCCAATCCCCAAGCCGCCATCAGCGTCAAACTGGTGTCCGAAATCGGCGTCGGCACGGTGGCGGCGGGCGTGGCCAAGGCCCATGCCGATCACGTCACCATCTCCGGCGACGACGGTGGTACCGGTGCCAGCCCGCTGACCTCGATCCAGAACGCCGGTTCACCCTGGGAAATCGGCCTGGCCGAAACCCACCAGACCCTGGTGCGCAATCACTTGCGGGGTCGGATCGCCGTGCAGGTGGACGGCGGCATGCGAACGGGCCGCGACGTGGTGATCGGCGCGTTGCTCGGCGCGGATGAGTTCGGCTTCGGCACCGCCGCCCTGATCTCGGCCGGCTGCGTGATGATGCGCAAGTGTCATCTCAACACCTGTCCGGTCGGCGTCGCCACCCAAGACCCGGAATTGCGCAAACGCTTCCCTGGCCAGCCCGCTCACGTCATCAATTTCTTCACCTTCCTGGTGGAGGAAGTGCGCGAACTGATGTCGCAACTGGGTTTCCGCACCTTCGACGAAATGATCGGCCGCGCCGACCGGCTCGACATGCGCCGCGCCATCCATCACTGGAAGGCGCGCGGGCTGGATTTCACCCGATTGTTAGCTATGCCTCCCGCCCCGCCCGGCGTCGCTACCCATCACTGCGAGGAGCAGGATCATGGTCTGAGCGGCGTGCTGGATCATCGGTTGATCGCCCAGGCTCAACCCGCGCTGGAATCCGGTCAGCCCGTGCGAATCGAGACCCCGGTCCGCAATACCGACCGCACCGTCGGCGCCATGCTCTCCGGCCAGGTTGCCCGCCGTTACGGTCATGCCGGGTTGCCGGACGACACGATTCACCTTCGTCTCGCCGGCACCGCCGGCCAGAGCTTCGGCGCTTTCCTGGCCCGCGGCGTGACCCTCGAATTGACCGGTGAAGCCAACGACTACGTCGGCAAAGGCCTCTCCGGTGGCCGGATCGTCATCTACCCCTCCCCGGCCAGTCGCCTGCGCGCCGAGGACAACATCATCGTCGGCAACACCGTG